>NZ_NIBE01000007.1:0-84028 GCF_002205115.1 Pseudomonas sp. DrBHI1 | reverse complement strand
ACCGAAGCACCTCCGCCACCCTCTTCAACAATCAACTCATTGATATTCAAGGAGTTTTTCGTTCCGATGTCGCTGGAAGTGGGGCGCATTGTAAGGGAATCTGAGAGGGCGTCAAGCTTTTATTAAAGAAAGATTTCAGGCCGCCCTCCCCCGCCCCATCAATCGTGGAACACGCCGCCATACCGGGGGAATGCGCAGCACCAGCAGCAAGACTCCGATAGCGGCATACACCGCCCATTCCTTCAGGTCCGAGCGCACGATCCACAGGAAGTGCAACAGACCCAGCCCGAGAATCACATAGACCAGCCTGTGCAGCTTTTTCCACCGCGCCCCCAGGCGCCGCTGGCTGTAACGGTTGGAGGTAACCGCAAGCGCCAGCAGGCCAAGGAAACCCAAGGCGCCAACAATGATGTAGGGCCGCTTGCGCAGCTCGACGCCGAACTGCCCCCAATCCAGCCCCAGGATGAACACCATGTACGCCGTCATGTGCAGGACTATATAAGCAAAGCACCACAGCCCCAGCTGGCGCCGCACCACAATCCACCCCGACCACCCCGTCAGCCGCTGCAGCGGCGTCATGCCCAGGGTGATAAGCAAAAACACCAACGCCCCCAAACCAAGTCGGTCCATCATGATCTTCCCAGGATCCGGCCCAAGCAGCCCCATGGCAGCTTCATAGAACCACCACAGTGGAAACAGGCACCCCACGACGAAGATCGCCAGGCGAAACCAGGGATAGCGCATCAGTAGTTCTTCCGCAGGTCGAGACCGGTATAGAGCGACGCCACTTCATCGGCATAGCCGTTGAACATCAGCGTATCGCGCACATTGGGACTGAACAGCCCGCTGGGCAAGCGGCGCTCCCGCGCCTGGGTCCAGCGCGGGTGGTCGACCGTCGGGTTGACGTTGGCATAGAAGCCGTATTCGTCCGGCGCCAGCCCCTGCCAGGTGGTCTGCGGCTGCTCCGCCACCAGGCTGATGCGCACGATCGACTTGATGCTCTTGAATCCGTACTTCCATGGCACCACCAGGCGCAGCGGCGCGCCGTTCTGGTTGGGCAGCTCGCGGCCATACATGCCCACCGCCAGAATCGCCAACGGGTTCATCGCCTCATCCAGGCGCAAGCCCTCCACATACGGCCAGTTGATCAGGGCGAAGCCGGAACGCTGGCCGGGCATGCTCTTGGGGTCTTCCAGGGTTTCGAAACGGATGTAGCGCGCCTTCGAGGTAGGCTCGACCTGTTTGAGCACCTGCGCCAAGGGGAAGCCTAACCAGGGAATCACCATCGACCAGGCCTCCACGCAGCGCAGGCGGTAGATCCGCTCCTCGAGCTGGTAAGGCTTGATGAAGTCCTCCAGCGCATAGCGCCCGGGCTTGGCCACCTCGCCATCGACCACCAGGCTCCAGGGTTCGGTCTTCAGACCGCCGGCATTGGCCGCCGGATCGCCCTTGTCGGGGCCGAACTCATAGAAGTTGTTGTAGTGGGTGGCGTCCTTGAACGGCGTGATCGCTTCGCCACTGACGGTGACCGCCTGCCAGCGGGTGCTGGCCAGCTTGTCGCTGAACCAGCCGGGGGCGGCACCGCCCTCGACATCGGCATAGCGGGACACCTCGGCAGCCGCGCCCAACCGCGGCAACGCGCCCAGGGCCACGCCCGCCAGGCCCGCGCCTAGCAAGGTGCGACGGGAGAAGTAGATGGATTCGGGGGTGATCTCCGACGCTTTGCAGTCGGATGGTCGGGGAAGCTTGATGAGCATGGCGGCTCCACAGTACGGGTCACTGATGTACACGTAAGACTATGGAGCCTGCAGGTTATTCCGCGATTAAATCCTTGTCAGGATTTACGACGGCGCGCCCGCAACAGGAACTGGATCGGCCCCGATGCAGCATAGGCAAGGAAGATCAGCAGCAGGATGCGCGGCGGATCGCTGAACACCACGGCGAACACCAGCACCACGGCGAGGATGGCGACGAAGGGCACGCGGCCCTTGAGATCGAGTTCCTTGAAGCTGTTGTACTTGATGTTGCTGACCATCAGCATGCCCGCGGCCGCCACCAGCAGCGCCACCAGGAACGACAGCTTGGAGCCCTGGATGCCGTAGTCGCTGAACGCCCAGACGGTACCAGCCACCACGCCGGCCGCCGCCGGGCTGGCCAGGCCGATGAAGTAGCGCTTGTCGGCGGTGCCGACCTGGGTGTTGAAACGCGCCAGGCGCAGCGCGGCGCCGGCCACATAGATGAAGGCGACCATCCAGCCGACCTTGCCCATGTCCCCCAGTGCCCAGCCGAACGCCAGCAACGCCGGGGCCACGCCGAAGGCGACCATGTCCGACAGCGAGTCGTACTCGGCGCCGAAGGCACTTTGCGTATTGGTCATGCGGGCCACGCGGCCATCGAGGCCGTCGAGGACCATGGCGACGAAGATCGCGATGGCGGCGAAGGCGAAATACTTGCTCGCCTCCCGTGGATCACCCGCGCTCAGGGCGCTCTGCGCGCTCATCGAGCTGATGATGGAATAGAAGCCGGCGAACAGGTTCGCGGTGGTGAACAGGTTGGGCAGCAGATAGATACCGCGGTGACGCACCTTGCGCCCTTCGGCGTCGTGACCTTCTTCAACGTGCTCATCGACAGGTAGCAGGCTTTCGGCGTCGGAGGGCTTGTTCGGCTCTTCGGGACGTTCGCTCATGAAAAGTACCTTGCAACAGGGTGGAATATGTTCGACATGGGCTCGGCAAAACCGTTTTAACAGCGAGCCACTGGTCGCTTTATACCAGAAGCTGACCGCGCAAACGAAAAAACGCGGCCGAAGCCGCGTTTTTCATTTATCGACGCAAGACTCAGTTCTTGGTCTTGTCGACGATCTTGTTGGCCGAGATCCAAGGCATCATCGAACGCAGTTGCTCGCCGATGATTTCGATGCCGTGGGCGGCGTTGTTGCGACGCTTGGCGGTCATCGAAGGATAGTTGGTGGCGCCTTCGCTGATGAACATCTTCGCGTACTCGCCGTCCTGGATGCGCTTGAGGGCATTGCGCATGGCCTTGCGGGATTCTTCGTTGATGACTTCTGGGCCGGTGACGTACTCACCGTACTCGGCGTTGTTGGAGATCGAGTAGTTCATGTTGGCGATACCGCCTTCGTACATGAGGTCGACGATCAGCTTCAGCTCGTGCAGGCACTCGAAGTAGGCCATTTCCGGGGCGTAGCCCGCTTCGACCAGGGTCTCGAAACCGGCCTTGACCAGTTCCACGGTACCGCCGCACAGAACGGCCTGCTCACCGAACAGGTCGGTTTCGGTCTCGTCCTTGAAGGTGGTTTCGATGATGCCGGTACGGCCACCACCGACACCAGCGGCGTAGGACAGGGCGACGTTCTTGGCGTTGCCCGAGGCGTCCTGGTAGACAGCGATCAGGTCAGGGATGCCGCCGCCCTTGACGAACTCGGAGCGCACGGTGTGGCCCGGGGCCTTCGGCGCGATCATGATCACGTCGAGGTCGGCACGCGGAACGACCTGGTTGTAGTGGATCGAGAAGCCGTGGGAGAAGGCCAGGGTGGCGCCCTTCTTGATGTTCGGCTCGATCTCGTTCTTGTACAGCTGGCCCTGGAATTCGTCCGGGGTGAGGATCATGACCAGGTCGGCAGCGGCGACGGCGGTAGCCACGTCAGCCACTTTCAGGCCGTGGGCTTCTGCCTTGGCAACGGTGGCCGACCCTTTACGCAGACCGACGGTAACGTCCACACCGGAGTCCTTCAGGTTGCACGCCTGGGCGTGACCTTGCGAACCGTAACCGATGATGGCGACTTTCTTGCCCTGGATGATGGAAAGGTCGCAGTCTTTGTCGTAGAAAACTTTCATGAAAATACCCCTGTTATATCTCGGCCCCAGCGGAGCCATCGCTAGTTTTTGAAGTTAGATGCTGAGCACTTTGTCGCCACGGGCAATGCCGGTGACGCCACTGCGCACGGTTTCGAGAATCGATGCGGTGCCGATGGCCTGGATGAAGCTGTCCAGCTTGTCGCTGGTGCCGCTCAGCTGCACGGTGTACACGCTGGCGGTCACGTCGACGATCTGGCCACGGAAGATATCCGTGGTGCGCTTGATTTCGGCGCGCTGGGCACCGGTGGCCTTGACCTTGACCAGCATCAGTTCGCGCTCGATGTGGGCGCTTTCCGACAGGTCCACAAGCTTGACCACTTCGACCAGCTTGTTCAGGTTCTTGGTGATCTGCTCGATCACCTCGTCATGGCCAACGGTGGTCAGCGTCAGACGCGACAAGGTCGGGTCTTCGGTCGGTGCCACGGTCAGGCTTTCAATGTTGTAGTTGCGCTGGGAGAACAGACCGACCACGCGAGACAAGGCACCGGGTTCGTTTTCCAGCAGCAGGGAGATGATGTGCCGCATATCAGGTACGCTCCGTCTTGCTCAGCCACATGTCACGCATCGAGCCGTCCTTGATCTGCATCGGATAGACGTGCTCGGTCCGGTCGACCGCGATGTCGATGAACACCAGGCGGTCCTTCATCGCGAAAGCCTCTTCCAGCTTCGGCTTGAGGTCCTTCAGGCTGGTGATGCGGATGCCCACATGGCCATAGGCCTCGGCCAGCTTGACGAAGTCCGGCAGCGACTCGACGTAGGAGTGCGAGTGGCGACCGTTGTAGGCCATGTCCTGCCATTGGCGGACCATGCCCAGCACACCGTTGTTCAAGTTCACGATCTTCACCGGCAGGCCGTACTGCATGCAGGTGGACAGCTCCTGGATGTTCATCTGGATGCTGCCTTCACCGGTGACGCAGGCCACGTCCTGGTCAGGGAAGTTGAGCTTGATGCCCATGGCCGCCGGGAAACCGAAGCCCATGGTGCCCAGGCCACCGGAGTTGATCCAGCGGTTGGGTTTGTTGAAGCGATAGTACTGGGCCGCGAACATCTGGTGCTGGCCCACGTCGGAGGTGACGAAGGCATCGCCTTTTGTCACTTCGCACAGGGTCTCGATCACCTGCTGCGGCTTGATGAGGTTGCCGTCGCCCTTGTCGTAGGGGAACAGTGCACCGTCGCCGCGCCATTCGTCGATCTGCTTCCACCAGGCATCCAGCGCCGCCTTGTCGGGTTGCTCGCCGATCTCCTTGAGGATGGTGAGCATCTCGCTCAACACGCTCTCGACCGGGCCGACGATCGGCACATCGGCCTTGATCATCTTGGAGATCGACGCCGGGTCGATGTCGATGTGGATGATCTTGGCGTTCGGGCAGAACTTGGCCGGGCCGTTAACCACGCGGTCGTCGAACCGCGCGCCGACGGCGAAGATCACGTCGGCGTGGTGCATGGCCATGTTGGCGGTGTAGCTGCCGTGCATGCCGAGCATGCCGAGGAACTGGCGATCGGTGCCCGGGAAGCCGCCGAGGCCCATCAAGGTGTTGGTGACCGGCAGGTTCAGCGACTTGGCGATTTCGGTGAGGGCTTCGGAGCCGCCGCCGAGGATCACGCCACCACCGGAGTAGACGATCGGGCGCTTGGCCGCCAGGAGCATCTCGGCCGCCTTGCGGATCTGCCCGGAGTGACCACGAACAGCCGGGCTATACGAACGCAACTTGACCTTTTTCGGGTAGATGTACTCGAACTTCTCGGCCGGGTTGGTCATATCTTTTGGAATATCGACCACCACCGGGCCGGGACGGCCGGACTGCGCAAGATAGAAGGCTTTTTTCAGGACTTCGGGGATTTCCGAGGCGTGCTTGATCATGAAGCTGTGCTTCACGATCGGCCGGGAGATACCGATCATGTCGGTTTCCTGGAACGCGTCGGTGCCGACCATGGTGCTGGGCACCTGGCCAGACAGGATGACCATCGGAATGGAATCCATGTAGGCGGTGGCAATGCCGGTAATGGCATTGGTCGCGCCCGGACCGGAAGTCACCAGGACCACGCCGGCCTTGCCGGTGGCACGGGCGTAACCGTCCGCCATATGGGTGGCAGCCTGCTCGTGACGGACCAGGATGTGCTGGACTTCCGGTTCCTTGAACAGGGCATCGTAAACATGAAGGAGAGCACCGCCAGGGTACCCGTAGATGTGCTTAACGCCTTCGTCACGCAAGAAGCGGACGACCATCTCAGCGCCAGATAAAAGCTCCACGTTGTTCACCTCTAAAACGCCAGAATACCGCCCTCACTGAGCGGGTCTTAATAGGTTTACTGCCAAGCAGAGCATGAGCGAACGTCAGCACTGACTGAGCAAGTATTGGGAGTGCCCTGGTGTGTTGCGGGCCTTCCCACCCAGCGCGAGGTAACGCGTTGCGGGGTGTTACAAGTCGGCGCGGGTGTGCGCCTCATGATCTGCTTAGCGGGTCTGCTTCTGGCAGTCCCTCTACAGCGGAATCTGGATTCTTGTGATTCGGCGCGCACAAGTCAAGAGAAATTATTGCCAATTTTTCCGCAAGATGAATCTCCGCCACCACTAAAAAGGCCGGCAGCAGCAGATATAAGAAGATTTTCATAAAAAAGGGCCACAATCTGCGGCCCTTGATGGAAAAAGAGAAGAAATCAGGCGGAGGGGCTGATCAAATGGTCGAATGCTGCCAACAGGCGCCGTAGCTCGCGGCTTTGTTCCGGACGGTCGACAAACACCGTCTCGGCCATGACCAGGATGCCCGAGGCATTGGGCAGCGGGTGACCGTGCTCGAGAATCAGTTTCATCCGCGGCAGGAAGATCCACTGCAGCCACTGCTCGAAGGCCATGCTGTCGACGGCGAACGGCACCACGCTGGCCAGCGCCTCGGCGCTGGGCGTGGCATCACTCCACCAACCTTGGACCTTGAGCTCGCGCTCGATCAGCAGCAAGTGGTCGGCGATATCGAGGATGCGCTGCTCCATCACAGGTTGACCCGCGCCTTCTGCCGCGCCAGGGCGGCACCTGCGCTGTCACCTTGCTTCTCGCGGGCCTGGGCGATGGTGTTCCACAGCTGGGCCTGCAGGTCTGGGCGACCGTTGGCGTAGGTCAGCGCACGGCGTGCCAGTTGCTCGGACTGCGCCGCATCGCCCTGGGACAGGCGCACCTGAGCCAGGCGGAACAGCACCTGCGGCTCACGCGGGGCGATGCGCTGGGCACGCTCCAGGCTCGACGCGGCGCCGTTAAAGTCGCCACTGCCCTGCTGCTGCTGGGCGGTGGTCAGCAGCGCCAGCACCGGGCCGTCGAGCTGTTCGTCGGCGGACAGGCCGCCGCCGGACGTGTTGCCACGCGGGATACCGGTCGGGGCACTGGTCACCGGCGCCGGATTGCTCATCGAGGCGATATCGAACGGTTCGTCGGCGATCGGGTTGGGGTTGGTCGTGATCGGGCCGCTGCTGACCGGGCCCGGGGTGATCGGGCCGGTGCTGATCGGCGCCGGCCCGGTGCCTGCCGGGAACGACTGGATCGGCGCGCCGCCGGTCCCTTGCGGGATCATCACGGTGACGCCGGAGTCTTCCGGCAATGACTGGGCCTGGCTGCTGCCACCGCTGGTCGGATAGGCCGACGTGCGGTTGGCCGAGACGCGCTCGCTGTTGGAGACCCGGGTGCTCGAATCGACCACCGGAATGTTGCCACGCGGGACGCTGGCACAGCCGTGCAGCACGGTCACTGCCGCCACGGCAGGAATCCACCACTTGTTCACTTCACACCCTCTTCAGAAGCTCGCGCTCAATTCATCCAGCCCTTGACCCAGTCCATCACCTCTTCGGCCGGGTTCTGCTCGCCACCACAGGTGGCGCCAGCGGGTGGTTCACTGCCACGAATATACGGCATCTGCACCGCTCCCGGACAGCTGCCGTCGGAACCCTGGCCGCTGTATGGATCGATCCAGGCCTGCACCACGTTGTCCGGCTGCGGCATGTCCAGCGGCAGCGGGTCGGCCTTCTTCATGAAGCTGGTCCACACCTGCAGCGCGCCGGTGGCACCGGTGAACGGCGTCTTGCCGTTGTCGTCGCGGCCCAGCCAGACCACCGCCAGCAGGTCCTGGCTGAAGCCGGAGAACCAGCTGTCGCGCGAGTCGTTGCTGGTACCGGTCTTGCCCGCCAGGGTCAGCGAGCTCGGCAGCACGCTGTAGACCGAGCGACCGGTGCCTTCGCGCATCACCCGCTGCATGGCGTTCTGCACCAGGTAGATCGAACCCGGATCGAAGGTCTGCTGGATCTGGAACGGGTAGCGCTTGAGCGGCTCGCCTTCGGCGGTGAGCACGCTGCGGATACCGCGCATCGGCGTGTTGAAGCCACCGTTGGCGATGGTCTGGTACATGGTCGCCACCTGCATCGGCGACATGCCGCCGGCGCCCAGCAGCATCGATGGGAACGCCGGCCAGTCGACCTGCACGCCAAGCCGACCGATGGTCTTGATCACGTTGGGCACGCCGACTTCAAGGCCGAGCTTGGCGGTCGACAGGTTGTAGGAATTGGCCAGGCCCTGGTACAGGTAGATGGTGCCGTGAGGGCGGCGATCGTAGTTCTGCGGACGCCACACCTGGCCGTCGGCGCCCTTGACCGAGAACGGCTCGTCCTGCACCCAGCTGGTCAGGGTGAACTTGCTCGGTTGCTCCAGCGCGGTCAGGTAGACCGCCGGCTTGACCAGCGAGCCGATCGGCCGCACGGCGTCGATGGCGCGGTTGAAACCGGCAAAGCCCGACTGGCGGCTGCCGATCAATGCCTGCACTTCACCGGTCTCGGGGTTGGTGACGACCATGGCCGATTCCACTTCGTCGGCGCCCTTGCGCCCGGCAAGGCGCTTGAAGGTCTCGCTCATGGCGGTCTCGGCCTTCATCTGCAGGATCGGGTCGAAACTGGTGAAAATGCGCAGGCCTTCTTCGGTCAGGTCTTCATCGCGGTAGTCCTGGCGCAGCTGACGCTTGACCAGGTCGAGGAAGGCCGGGAACGAGCTGTCGGCCAGGCTGCCGCGCTTGGTCACGCCCAGCGGCATCTTCTTCGCCGCGTCGACCACCTCCTGCGTGGCCACGCCCTGCTCGGCGAGCAGGTCGAGCACCAGGTTGCGCCGTTGCAGGGCGCGCTCGGGGTAGCGGCGCGGGTTGTAGTAGGACGGGCCCTTGACCATGCCCACCAGCAGGGCGATCTGGTGCAGCTTGAGCTCCTGCAGCGGCTGGCTGAAGAAGAACTGGCTGGCCAGACCGAAGCCGTGCACCGCGCGCTGGCCGTCCTGGCCGATGAACACTTCGTTCAGGTAGGCCTCGAGGATCTCGCGCTTGTCATAGTGCAGTTCCAGAAGCAGCGACATCATCGCCTCGGTCAGCTTGCGGCTGAGGCTACGCTCGTTGGTCAGGAAGAAGTTCTTCACCAACTGCTGGGTCAGGGTACTGCCGCCCTGGCGCATGGCGCCGGAGGAGGTGTTGACCCACACCGCCCGGGCAATGGACTTGGGTGACACGCCGAAGTGGCTGTAGAAATCGCGGTCTTCGGTGGCGATCAGGGTTTCCACCAGGTAGGGCGGCACCTGGTCGATCTTGATCAGGATGCGGTCTTCAAGGTTCTTCGGGTAGATGCCGCCGATCATCAGCGGCTCCAGGCGTACCACGTCGAGCTTGCCGCCATTGGCGCCGCTCAAGCCCGCGACATAGTCGCCGGAAAAGCGCACACGCACGAACTGCGCTGGCTCCATACCTTCATAGAACTGGAAGCCACGGGTGTTGAGGTCGACGTTGTTGCCGTTGACCGACGCGGCGCCCGGGCCATTGGCCACGCCTTCGCGGCGATAGCCCAGGGCATCGAGTTCGGTGAGGAAGTCGTTCTTGCTCAGCTTCTGGCCGACGAACAGCTCCAGCGGCCGGGCATACACCTTGGCCGGGATGGTCCAGCGCTTGCCGGAGAACTTCTCCTGGACGGTGGCATCGAGGTAGACCGCGAAGCCGGCGATCACCACCAGGCCGACCAGGCTGAGCTTGAGTGCCCAGCCCAGCCAGGCGCGGGCGCGGCCGGTCGGGCGTTTTTTAGGGGTGCGGGAATTTCGGGTACGTGTCATGGCGGCGGATTATACGCACTTTGGAAAAGGGGGGCAGACGCCCCTCGGCGGTTTGCAGGGACGGCACCATTGACCATAATGTCCGATTCGAATTCCCTGACTCCTGAAGGATGATCCGTGAGCCAAGCCCTGATCAGCGCGCTGCAGAACCCCGCCCTCTATCCGCACCCGGTTGCGGGCTTCCAGCTCATCGAGACGCACATCTCCTGGGTTTTGCTCACCGGCGAGTACGCCTACAAGATCAAGAAGCCCATGAACTTCGGCTTCCTCGACTTCACCGGCCTGGACCAGCGCGGGCATTTTTGTAACGAAGAGCTGCGGCTGAACCAGCGCCTGACCGAAGGCCTGTACCTGGAAGTGCTGCCGATCACCGGCAGCGTCGAGGCCCCACAGGTCGGCGGCGAAGGCCCGGCGATCGAGTACGCGCTGAAGATGCGCCAGTTCCCCCAGGACCAGATGCTCAGCACCCTGCAGGCCAACGGCGAGCTGAACGCCGGTCACATCGACCAGATGGCCAGGCAGATCGCCGAGTTCCACCTGCAGGCGCCGAAAGTGCCGGTCGACCATCCGTTGGGCACCCCGGACGCGGTCATGGCGCCGGTGGAGCAGAACTTCGAGCAGATCCGCCCGTTCCTGACCGACAAGGTCGACCTGCAGCAACTGGACAACCTGCAGGCCTGGGCCCAGGACAGCTTCAAGCGCCTGCATAGCCTGCTCGAGGCGCGCAAGGCCAATGGTTTCATTCGTGAGTGCCACGGCGATATCCACCTGGGCAACGCCACCCTGATCGACGGCAAGGTGGTGATCTTCGACTGCATCGAGTTCAACGAGCCGTTCCGCCTGACCGATGTCTACGCTGACGTCGGCTTCCTGGCCATGGACCTCGAGGACCGCGGCCTGAAGTGCCTGTCGCGACGCTTCATCAGCCAGTACCTGGAACTGACCGGTGACTACCAAGGCCTGGAACTGTTGAACTTCTACAAGGCCTATCGCGCCCTGGTGCGGGCCAAGGTCGCGCTGTTCAGCCTGTCGCACGACGCCGACGGCGTGCAGCGCGCCACCACCCTGCGCACCTACCGCAACTACGCCAACCTGGCCGAAAGCTACAGCGCTATCCCTTCGCGCCTGCTGGCTGTCACCCAGGGCGTCTCGGCGGTGGGCAAGAGCCATGTGGCGATGCGTCTTGTCGAGGCCTTGGGCGCGGTGCGCGTGCGTTCGGACGTGGAGCGCAAGCGCCTGTTCGGCAAGCAGTCGGCGGCCGACGCGGGCCAGCTCGAGGCGGGCATCTACGACAAGGAAGCCAGCATCGCCACCTACCAGCGCCTGCATGAGCTGGCGGCGATCATCCTGCACGCCGGTTTCCCGGTGGTACTCGACGCCACCTACCTCAAGCATGACCAGCGCAAGGCGGCTGCGGACGTCGCCAGCGAGACCGGCGTGCCGTTCCTGATTCTCGACTGCCAGGCCCCCGACGCGGTGATCGCCAGCTGGCTGGCCCAGCGCCAGGCCGAAGCCATCGACCCGTCGGACGCCACCCTGGAAGTGATCCAGGCGCAGCAGGCCAGCCGCGACCCGCTGGATGTCGAGGAGCAGAAGCACAGCAAGCGCGTGAACACCCAGGAAAGCGCCAGCATGGACCAGTTGATCGAGCAGATCCGCCAGCACCTGCCCGGCCTTTGAGCCACAAGGCGTGAAGCAGTCGACAGTTCACGCCTGAAGTCAGGCGCCCCTCCAGTGATGTCATTACAATATCATCACACCCCACGGAGGAGGCGCCGCCATGAATCAGCCCCGTCAGCTGGACAACGTCCTGTACACGATGATCCGCGACGAGAAGATCGCGGCGTTCAACCGCGAGAAGCCCAGCGATACGACTATCGACTTTCGAGGCGGTGATTTCCGCGGCCTGGACCTGCGCGCCCTGGATGTGCGCGGCATCGACTTCACCGACGCGTACTTTCGCGCCGCAGACCTGCGCGGGCTCGACCTGCGCGAAAACGGCCTGGAGGGCGCCAGCCTCGCCCACGCGCAGATCTCCGGGACCTACTTCCCGGCTGAGCTCAGCGCCGACGAAATCCTGATGTCAGTGAAGTTCGGGACGCGGATGCGATATCGCAGTGCTCGCCAAGGGTAAGTGCCTGGCCTGCGCCAGGCTGTGGATGGGAACTTTGTGGGAGCGGACACACGTGGGAGCGGGCTTGCCCCGCGATAGCGTCTGCCCCAGCGATCGCCATCGCGGGACAAGCCCGCTCCCACGCAACCCGCTCCCATAGGGTCCCACCCAGCGAAAGTACTGCATCCCGTCGGCGCCGATGGCAAAAGGCCGCGTTATTCACAACCCCCGCTACACTCCTCATTGACCTGCTCGCGATTTATCCCCACGACCCGTTCAGCCATCGCAAGGAGGCTCGATGAACGATGAATTGCAGCATCTGAAAAACCTTGGCAAGACCTCCGCGCAATGGCTGCACGCCGTCGGTATCCACAGTGCTTCGGACCTGCGCCGGCTCGGCGCGGTGGGTGCCTATCAAGCCGTGAGAACGCGAGGATTCCGGGCTTCGAAGGTGTTGTTGTACGCCATCGAGGGGGCCCTGCTGGACATGCACTGGAACGACCTGCCGGCCGAACGCAAGCAAGCGCTGAACCAGCAGCTCGACGCGAAGTGCCCGGCACAGAAAAACGAAAAATAATTCGCAAAAGGCATTGACCTCGAAATGAGAATCGTTATGATTATCACAACTGGTCGCGAGACTGGTTGGGTAACCTGAATGCTCCCTGGTTCGGACGCTCAGATTATCTCCTCATCAGGCTAATCACGGTTATTGACCCGGCACTTTGCCGGGTCTTTTTTTGCCCGCGATTCAGTGCGCCTTGCGCAGCTGGGCGCAGTAGTCCTGCTCCAGCGTCGCCGGGGTATACCAGACGAAGTCAGCCATGGCTGGCTCGACCGCCTCCCCCACTTCCGCCAGCAACAGCACCGTGCCCTCGGCATTGGCGCCGAGATCGGCCAGGTGCAGGGGCACGCCCAGGTCCTTGCGCGCATGGTAGCTGCCGGTGAGCAGCAGTGCCGGCTGTGGCGCGGCCAGCAGCCGCTCGGCGATGCGTCGGTCACGCTGCTGCTGCACCGCCAGCATCGCCGGTAGCTGGCTTTCCGGCAGCAGGTTGCAGTGGCCGGCGCGCACCTGGGCCAGCAGCGCCTGCACCACTGCCGGCGCATTGGAGCGCTCGCCCGGGGGTGTCGCTGGCTGCCGATAGGCCTGGCGGACTTCCTCCGGCGACAGGTTAGCGGCCAGCAGCGGGTAAGGTTGGGCCAGGGCCTCGCGGACGATCGGCCCGTACAGCGCCCAGTTCCAGCCGGGCTGCCAGTCGAGGGCCTTGGGCAGGTCGGCTGCCGGCGACACCTTGCCCTTCTGCGCATCGACCAGGGCCTGCTGTCGCGGCTCGAGCATTTCCAGCAGCAGGCTGCCCTGTGGCCGGCGGCTCTCCAGGGCACGCAGCAACCAGAGCTGCAGGCGGTGGTGGTCGGGATTGTCGTGCTTTTCACCCACCAGCACCCGTGGCGCATCGGCCAGGCGCTGGACCAGCTGCCCGGGACTCAAGGCCTGGCCGCTGGACAATTCGATGATCTGCCCCAACTGGACGTTGTCACGGCCCTCGGTACCCTGCCAGGCCGGCACGGGTGGCAGGCTCGCCTGGCAACCACCCAGCGCCAGCACCAGACAGATGGACAGCAGGGGATGGCGCATGGTGCAAGCCTCTTAGCGAGTGATGATCAGCGGATGGCCGCGCTCCGGGTGCGGCTGGACCAGGACATCGATACCGAACACTGCCCGCAGCGCCGCCGGCGTCAGCACCTGTTGCGGCGTATCCAGGGCATGGCAGCGGCCCTGCTCCAGCAGCAGGATATGGTCACAGTAGCGCGCCGCCAGGTTCAGGTCATGCAGGATCACCAGCACCGCCGCGCCACGGTCGGCGAAGCTGCGCACCGCCTGCAGCGTGGTGTGCTGGTGCAGCGGATCGAGCGCGGAGGTGGGCTCGTCGAGCAGCAGCGTGGTGCCGGGCTCACCGGGCCACAGCTGGGCCAGCACCCGCGCCAAGTGCACGCGCTGGCGTTCGCCGCCGGACAGCGCCAGGTAGCTGCGCTCGACCAGATACCCCGCATCCGCCGCCGCCAGCGCCGCATCGACGATCTCCCGGTCACGCTGACGGCCGCTGGCATGGGGCAGTCGACCTAAGCCGACCACCTCATCGACACTGAATGCAAAGCCCAGGCTGGACACCTGCGGCAACACCGCCAGTCGCCGTGCCCGTTCCTGGCCCGGCCAGCCATCAAGGCTGCGACCATCGAGTTGCACCTGCCCGGCGCTGGGCGCCAGTTCGCCACACAGGGCGCCGAGCAGGCTGCTCTTGCCGGCACCGTTAGGCCCGAGCACGCCGAGGACCTGCCCGGGCCGCAGCGTCAGGTTGATGTCGTGCAGCACTTGGCTGCCACCACGCTTGAGAGACAGCCCTCGGACGTCGAGCATCAGCTGCGCACCTTCACCAGCAGGAACAGGAAGAATGGCGCCCCGATGAACGCGGTGACAATGCCGATAGGCAATTCCGCCGGGGCCAGGGCCAGGCGCGCGATCAAGTCGGCGAACAGCAGCAGGGTACCGCCCGCCAGCAACGAGGCCGGTAACAGCACCCGGTGGTCCGGTCCCGCCACCAGCCGCATCAGGTGCGGCACCACCAGGCCAATGAAACCGATCAGGCCGGCGGCGGCAACCGCCGCCCCCACGCCCAGCGCCGTGCAGAACACCAGTTCGCGCTTGAGCCCCTCGACCTCGATGCCCAGGTGTCGGGCTTCCGACTCGCCCAGCAGCAAGGCGTTGAGTGCCTGCGCCCGGCGCGGCAGCCACAGGGCCACGGCCGCCGCCACCAGCAGCAGGGGCCATAGCCGCTCATAGCTGGCGCCGTTGAGGCTGCCCAGGTTCCAGAACGTCAGGGTGCGCAGCGTGGCATCGTCGGCCAGGTAGGTGAACAGGCCCACCGCTGAGCCGCCGAGCGCGGTCATCGCGATACCGGCCAGGAGCATGGTGGCCACATTGGTCTGGCCGTCACGCCGCCCCAGGCGGTAGACCATCGCCGTCACGCCCAGCCCACCGACAAAGGCGCAGAGCGACAGCAGGTAAGGCGCGAACCAGTCGGGAATGCCCCCCAGCCAACTGCCGCCGACGATCGCCACCGCCGCGCCCAGGGCGGCGCCACTGGCGACGCCGACCAGCCCCGGGTCGGCCAGCGGGTTGCGGAACAGCCCCTGCATCGCCACGCCGGACAGCGCCAGCACGGCACCGACCGCCAGCCCGAGCAAGGTACGCGGCAGGCGGATCTGGCCGAGGATCATCTCGGCCTGCTCCAGGCCTTC
This sequence comes from Pseudomonas sp. DrBHI1, assembly GCF_002205115.1. Classification (NCBI taxonomy): domain Bacteria; kingdom Pseudomonadati; phylum Pseudomonadota; class Gammaproteobacteria; order Pseudomonadales; family Pseudomonadaceae; genus Pseudomonas; species Pseudomonas sp. DrBHI1. The sequence continues at coordinate 68,631 of NZ_NIBE01000007.1, read as the reverse complement.
GCCGGGCACCGGCAAGCCGACCAGGCGCAGGCCGGCGCGCAGGGTATCGAGCAACGGCAGGCTGACCGGGCCCAGCGCCAGCGACAGCCAGACCGCGAGCAGGCACAGCAACGCCAGGGTAATGAACAACGTACGTGGTCGAACCCGCTGCCTCATGGGGTGAAGCTGGCCTTGGCGGCAGGATAGAAGCTGGCGGCCAGCTCATGCAGGGTGGCCGGCAGGCGTGGGCCCAGGCCGCCGACCAGCAGCGTCGGGTCGAGCGACAGCAGGCGCTTGTCGCGCGCCGCGCGCGAAGTCGCCAGGGCCGGGTTTTCCTTGATCAGTGCCTGCAAGGCCTGCTCGCCGCTGAGGGCTCGGTCGGAGAACACCACCACGTCCGGATTCAGCGCGGCGAGGGCCTCCACCGAGAAGTTCTTGTAGCCCTGGTGATCGGCGAGGTTGCGTCCTCCCGCCTGGCGCAGCACCCAATCCCCGGCGGTACCCTGCCCCGCGATCATCGGCTTGGCGCCGTTATGGCCGACCAGCAGCAGGACACCGGGCGCCTTGTGCCCGGCCTGGGCCTGTTCGACCTCCTTGTGCAACACCTCCAGTTGCCGACGATAGTCGGAGGCCAGTGCCTCGGCCTTCTTCTCGTCATCCAGCAACGCCCCCAGATGCTTGAGGTTTTCGTCCACCGCATCAAGCTCAGCCTTGCTGGAGAACAACTCGACTCGTACCCCGGCCTTGCGGATCTGCGCCAATACTGGCGGCGGCCCCATCTCCTCGGTACCCACCAGCACATCGGGGCGCAGGCTGAGGATGCCCTCGGCCGACAACTGGCGCTGGTAGCCGATGCTGGGCAGCGCCTTGAGCGACTCGGGGTGTTGGCTGGTGGTGTCGACACCGACCAGCCGCTGCTCGCCGCCCAGGGCGCTGATCCACTCGCTCAGGGCGCCACCGGCGCTGACCCAGCGCTGCGGCAGCTCGGCGGCCATGGTGTGGGCGGACAGGGCAAGACCGGCGCACAGGGCAATCAAAGCAGCGGGACGGCGCATCATCGGATTCCTTTGCAGAGGGCGGGCAGCACACCTTGTGGCGGGCGGCACAAGTGCGCACCATAGACAGCCTGGCGCGACGAATGCGGGCAATTTGATAATTATTCGCATTGAAGCGTCAAGCCATCCCTTTGTCACACGGCTTAACCGGAAACTCCGCTGCAATGCATTTTCTCTGCGCCTCCAACGACCTCGCCGAGGGCCACAGCCGCGCCTTCAGCGTAGCCGGCGTGCCGCTGTTCGGCGTGCGCCGCCAGGGCAAGGTCCACCTCTACCGCAACCGCTGCCCGCACCGGGGCATCCCGCTGAACTGGGCGGCGGACAGCTTTCTCGACGACAGCGCGAGCCTGATCCAGTGCGCCCATCACGGGGCCCAGTTCCTCATAGAAAGCGGCGAATGCATCACTGGCCCCTGCGCGGGCGAGTGGCTGGAGGCCCTGGACTGCCGGGAAGACAGCCAGGGCATCTGGCTCACGGAGTGAGCAGCACCGGCAGCGGACGGTCGATGACCAGTTGCTGCGCATCCAGACGGGTGCCGTAGGCCAGTACCTCGACCCCTTGCGCCACGGCGGCGCGCAGGGCCTGGGCATAGGCGGCGTCGATCTCCTCGGCAGGGCGCACGGCCTCGATGCCGGTCAGGTTCACGCAATACAGCTGCACCGCGCGGATCCCCTGGCGCGCCAGGGTGGCCAGCTCGCGCAGGTGCTTGGCACCGCGCTGGGTGACGGCGTCGGGGAAGGCCGCCACCGGCGTGTCGGGGTAACCCAGGGTCACGCTCTTGACCTCGACATAGGCCTTGGCTCCGTCGGCATATTCCAGGTAGAAGTCGATCCGGCTGCGCTCCTCGCCATAGGCCACCTCACGCTTGAGCGTGGTGAAGCCGGCCAGCTCGCCGACCACGCCGGCGCGCAGGGCCTCCTCCACCACGGCGTTCGCGCGCCCGGTGTTAACGCAGGCCAGCCGGCCCTGGGGCGTTTCGCTGATTTCCCAGGTACCGGGCAACTTGCGCTTGGGGTCGTTGGAGCGGCTGAACCACACCTGCCCGCCCTCGCGCATGCAATTGAGCATGGAGCCGGTGTTGGGGCAGTGGATGGTGATCTGCTCGCCACTGGCCAACTCGATGTCGGCCAGGAAGCGTTTGTAGCGGCGCAGCAGGCGCGCCTGTTCCAGGGACGGAAACTGCATCGGTCAGCCCTGCCAGCTCTGCAGGCCACGGGCGATGCGCTGTACCGCCTCTTCCAGGCGCGGCAGGCTCTGGGTGTAGGCGAAACGCACATGATGACCGGCCTGGTGTCGGCCAAAGTCCAGGCCCGGGGTAAACGCCAGGTGCTCGGTTTCCAGGAAATGCCGGCAGAACGCGAAGGCATCGCCGCCAAACGCGCTGATGTCGGCATACAGATAGAAGGCCCCTTGGGGTTCCACGGCAATGCCGAAGCCCAGCCCGCGCAAAGCCGGCAGCAGGTAGTCGCGGCGACGGGCGAACTCGGCGCGGCGCTCCTCGAGGATGGCCAGGGTTTGCGGCTCGAAGCAAGCCAGCGCGGCGTGCTGGGCCATGCTCGGGGCACTGATGTAGAGGTTCTGCGCCAGCTTTTCCAGGTCGCCCACCGCCGACGGCGGTGCCACCAGCCAGCCCAGGCGCCAGCCGGTCATGCCGAAATATTTGGAAAAACTGTTGAGGACGAATGCCTCATCGTCCACCTCCAGCACGCTCGGCGCATCCATGCCGTAGGTGAGACCGTGGTAGATCTCGTCCACCACCAGATGCCCATGACGCTCGCGGGTGGCCTTGGAAAGGCTGGCCAGCTCGTCGCGGTCGAGCACCGTGCCGGTCGGGTTGGCCGGCGAGGCGACCAGGGCGCCGACGGTGTCCTTGTCCCAATGGCGATCGACAAGATCGGCGGTCAACTGGTAATTGACGTCCGGCCCCACCGGCACCAGTTGCGCACCGCCTTCGACCAGGCGCAGGAAATGCCGGTTGCACGGATAACCCGGGTCGGCCAGCAGCCAGTGCTTGCCCGGATCGACCAGCAGGCTGCTGGCCAGCAGCAGCGCGCCGGAACCGCCCGGGGTGATGAGCACGCGCTCTGGATCGAGGTCCACACCGTAGCGCTGGCCATAGAACCCGGCGATCGCCTCGCGCAGTTGCGGCAGGCCACGGGCCGCCGTGTAGCGGGTGTGCCCGGCGGCCAGGGCGGCCTGGCCGGCGGCGACGATCGGCGCGGCGGTGGTGAAGTCCGGCTCGCCGATCTCGAGGTGAATCACGTCGTGGCCCGCGGCCTGCAGCTCGTTGGCACGGGCCAGCAGGGCCATGACGTGGAAGGGTTCGATGGCGCGACTGCGCGCACTGTGTGGCTGAGCCATGGGCCTTCTCTCAATTGGGTCTAAACTGGTGATTCTACCTGTGCACGCCAACGAACGCGCCGGTGATGCCGCTGTCAAAAGCAGGCATAGGGCGGGGTAGCGCACCCCGGATCTATCTGGTAAGTTCGGCGGCTCGCAGTCGCAGGGCCGGCGGGCGCCGGAGATGGAAGCAGCCTGCGCATTGGATCAGATGAGTGAGAGGCGGTCTATTCATGTCCACCGTAGAAAAGCAAAAAGTCCAGACCATGTACGGTGTCGAACCCTACGTAGAGACCAAGGGTGAGGAGTACATGGGCGAGCTCATGAAGCAGCACTTCACCAAGCTCCTCAACGCCTGGAAAGGCGAGCTGATGGTCAGCGTGGATCGCACCGTGGACCACATGAAGGACGAAGCAGCCAACTTCCCCGACCCGGCGGACCGTGCCAGCCAGGAAGAAGAATTCGCCCTGGAGCTGCGCAACCGCGATCGCGAGCGCAAGCTGATCAAGAAGATCGACAAGACCCTCGACAAGATCAAGGCCGACGAGTACGGCTGGTGCGATTCCTGCGGCATCGAGATCGGCCTGCGCCGCCTCGAGGCCCGTCCGACCGCCGACCTGTGCTTCGACTGCAAGGAAATTGCAGAGAAGAAGGAAAAGACTGTCGGTAAAGGCTGATCCCGGACCCTCGCAGACGGGGCGTATCGGTTGTGGAAGCAGGCTAGCCCGCTTTCTACGACGGGTACGCCCCGTCTTCATTTATATAGCTGTGCAATCCATGAACGACTCCCGCTACATCGGCCGCTTCGCCCCCACCCCCAGCGGCTTCCTGCACTTCGGCTCGCTAGTCGCCGCCCTCGCCTCCTGGCTCGACGCCCGCGCCGTCAACGGTCGCTGGCTGCTGCGCATGGAAGACACCGACCCGCCCCGGGAGATGCCCGGCGCCCGTGACGCGATCCTGCAGACACTGGAGCGCTACGGGCTGGAGTGGGACGACGAGGTGGTGTTCCAGAGCCAGCGTCACGATGCCTATGCCACGGTAGTCGACCGCCTGTTCAACATGGGCCTGGCCTATGCCTGCACCTGCTCGCGCAAGCAGCTGGAAGGCCACAACGGCATCTACCCGGGTTTATGCCGCAACGCCGGGCACGCCCGCGAAGGCGCGGCGATCCGTCTGCGGGTGCCGGAGCTGATCTACCGATTCAGCGACCGGGTCCAGGGCACGTTCGAGCAACACCTGGGGCGCGAGGTGGGCGACTTCGTCATCCAGCGTCGCGACGGGCTGTATGCCTACCAGCTGGCGGTGGTGCTGGACGATGCCTGGCAGGGTGTCACCGATATCGTGCGCGGAGCCGACCTGCTGGACAACACGCCGCGCCAGCTGTACCTGCAGGAGTTGCTGGGGTTCTCGCAGCCGCGTTACCTGCACATTCCATTGATCGTGCAGCCGGACGGGCACAAGCTGGGCAAGTCGTACCGCTCGCCACCACTGGAGGCGGACCAGGCGACGCCATTGCTGCTGCGCGCCCTGCGGGCATTGGGACAGCAGGCAGATCCGGCACTGGCGGGGGCCAGCCCACGTGAAGTGCTTGCGGCGGCCCGGCAGCAATGGCGGCCGGAGCAAATTGCGCGGCAGATGACGGTGCCCGAGGCGCAATTGCGCTAAAGCAGTACCGGCCCTATCGCGGGGCAAGCCCGCTCCCACGCAGACCACATTGGCATCGTGGGAGCGGGCTTGCCACGCGATAGGGCCAGAACACGCAATACCAAAATCAAAAGCCCAACAAATTCAACCCCTTGGCGAACTCTACCGATTCCCGCTAGCATCGCCCCAGCCATTTGCGCCAATAATAAGTCCAAACCCGCAGCGCCCAACCCATCGAGGCCAGCATGTACATCTATCGTTTGGTCCTGCTTCTGGTCGTGGGGATCTATCTGTTCTCCCCGGCCATCATGGACTGGTGGATCGAGCCGACCGGAGCCTGGTACCGCCCCTACCTGCTCTGGCTGATCCTGATCGTCGTCACCTTCATCCTGCAGAGCCAACGAGATGCCGATGAGCTTTAGCCTGACCCAGATGATCCTGATCAGCGCCGCCTACCTGCTGGTGCTGTTCGGCGTGGCCTGGATCAGCGAACGTGGGCTGATCCCGCGCGCGGTCATCCGCCACCCCTTGACCTACACCCTGTCGCTGGGCGTCTATGCCAGTGCCTGGGCCTTCTATGGCTCGGTCGGCCTGGCCTACCAGTACGGCTACGGTTTCCTCGCCTGTTACCTGGGTGTGTCGGGGGCGTTCCTGCTGGCGCCGGTGCTGCTCTACCCGATCCTCAAGATCACCCGCACCTATCAGTTGTCGTCGCTGGCCGACCTGCTGGCGTTTCGCTTTCGCAGCACCTGGGCCGGCGCGCTGACCACCATCTTCATGCTGATCGGCGTGCTGCCGCTGCTGGCCCTGCAGATCCAGGCGGTGGCCGACTCGATCAGCATCCTCACCGGCGAGCCGGTCAAGGCGCGGGTGGCGTTCGCCTTCTGCGTGCTGATCGTGCTGTTCACCATCTTCTTTGGCTCGCGCCATATCGCCACCCGCGAGAAGCACGAAGGCCTGGTGTTCGCCATCGCCTTCGAGTCGGTGATCAAGTTGCTGGCCCTGGGCGGCGTCGGCCTCTACGCGCTGTACGGCGTGTTCGGCGGCCCCCACGGCCTGGAAGTCTGGCTGCTGCAGAACCAGACCGCCCTCGCCGCCCTGCACACGCCACTGCAGGAGGGGCCGTGGCGCACCCTGCTGCTGGTGTTCTTCGCCTCGGCGATCGTCATGCCGCACATGTACCACATGGCCTTCACCGAGAACCTGAGCCCACGCTCGCTGGTCAGCGCCAGCTGGGGCCTGCCGCTGTTCCTGCTGCTGATGAGCCTGGCCGTGCCGCTGGTGCTGTGGGCCGGCCTGCGCCTGGGCGCCAGCACCAACCCCGAGTACTTCACCCTGGGCCTGGGCATCGCCGCCAACAACGAAGCGCTGGCGCTGCTGGCCTATGTCGGCGGGCTGTCGGCCGCCAGCGGGCTGATCATCGTCACCACCCTGGCGCTGTCGGGCATGGCCCTGAACCACCTGGTGCTGCCGCTGTACCAGCCGCCAGCCGAAGGCAACATCTACCGCTGGCTGAAATGGACCCGTCGGGCCCTGATCGTCGCCATCATCACCGCCGGCTTCGTCTTCTACCTGACCCAGAACACCCACCAGAGCCTGGCCAACCTGGGCATCGTCGCCTTCGTCGCCACCTTGCAGTTCCTGCCCGGCGTGCTTTCGGTGCTGTACTGGCCGACCGCCAATCGCCGCGGCTTCATCGCCGGGCTGCTGGCCGGCATGCTGGTGTGGATGGTGACCATGCTGCTGCCACTGCTGGGCAACCTGCAGGGCTTCTACATCCCGCTGCTGGACATGATCTACGTGCTGGACGATACCAGCTGGCACATGGCGGCCATCGCCTCGCTGGCGGCCAACGTCCTGCTGTTCACCCTGATCTCGCTGTTCACCAACGCCAGCAGCGAAGAAGTCAGCGCCGCCGAGGCCTGCGCGGTGGACAACGTGCGTCGCCCGCAGCGCCGCGAGCTGCACGCTGCCTCGCCCCAGGAGTTCGCCACCCAGCTGGCCAAGCCACTGGGCGCCAAGGCCGCGCAGAAGGAGGTCGAGCAAGCCCTGCGCGACCTCTACCTGCCCTTCGACGAACGCCGCCCCTATGCCCTGCGCCGCCTGCGCGACCGCATCGAGGCCAACCTCTCCGGCCTGATGGGCCCGAGCGTGGCCCAGGACATGGTCGAGACCTTCCTGCCCTACAAGTCCGGCAACGAGAACTACGTCACCGAGGACATCCACTTCATCGAGAGCCGCCTCGAGGACTACCACTCACGCCTGACCGGCCTTGCAGCCGAGCTCGACGCCCTGCGCCGCTACCACCGCCAGACCTTGCAGGAACTGCCCATGGGCGTGTGCTCGCTGGCCAAGGACCAGGAGATCCTGATGTGGAACAAAGCCATGGAGGAGCTCACCGGGATCGCCGCCAAGCACGTGGTCGGTTCACGCTTGGTGACTATCGGCGAACCCTGGCGCGGCCTGCTGCAAGGCTTCATCAACGTGCCCGACGAGCACCTGCACAAGCAGCGGCTGGCACTCGATGGCCAGCCGCGCTGGCTCAACCTGCACAAGGCGGCCATCGACGAGCCGCTGGCCCCGGGCAACAGCGGCCTGGTGCTGCTGGTCGAGGACCTCACCGAGACCCAGGCGCTGGAAGACAAGCTCGTGCACTCCGAGCGCCTGGCCAGCATCGGTCGCCTGGCCGCAGGGGTGGCCCACGAGATCGGCAACCCGATCACCGGCATCGCCTGCCTTGCGCAAAACCTGCGCGAGGAGCGCGAAGGCGACGGCGAGATCATCGAGTTGTCCAGCCAGATTCTCGAACAGACCAAGCGCGTGTCGCGCATCGTCCAGTCGCTGATGAGCTTCGCCCATGCCGGCGGCAGCCAGCAGAACAGCGAGGAGCCGGTGTGCCTGGCCGAAGTCGCGCAGGACGCCATTGGTCTGCTGGCGTTGAACCGGCGCAATTTCGAAGTACAGTTCTTCAACCTCTGCGATCCGCAGCACTGGGTCGAGGGCGACCCGCAGCGCCTGGCCCAGGTACTGATCAACCTGCTTTCCAACGCCCGCGACGCCTCCCCGCCCGGAAGCGCCGTGCGCGTGCGCAGCGAAGTGAACGAACACACCGTCGACCTGATCGTCGAGGACGAAGGCAGCGGCATCCCGAAAAGCATCATGGACCGCCTCTTCGAACCCTTCTTCACCACCAAGGACCCGGGCGAAGGAACCGGACTGGGGCTCGCTCTGGTCTATTCCATCGTGGAAGAGCATTATGGGCAAATCACCATCGACAGCCCGGCCGACATCGAGCGCCAACGTGGTACCCGGATCCGCGTGACCCTGCCCCGGCATGTCGTAGCGACGTCCCCTGAAATTCGAGACCGTCGAGAGAATTGAATCAATGCCGCACATTCTGATCGTCGAAGACGAAACCATCATCCGTTCGGCCCTGCGTCGCCTGCTTGAACGGAACCAGTACCAGGTCAGCGAAGCCGGCTCGGTGCAGGAAGCCCAGGAACGCTTCAGCATTGCCACCTTCGATCTGATCGTCAGCGACCTGCGCCTGCCGGGCGCCCCGGGCACCGAGCTGATCAAGCTCGGCCAGGGCACACCGGTGCTGATCATGACCAGCTACGCCAGCCTGCGCTCGGCGGTGGACTCGATGAAGATGGGCGCGGTGGACTACATCGCCAAGCCCTTCGACCACGACGAGATGCTCCAGGCCGTGGCCCGCATCCTGCGCGACCGACACAACGCCCCGGCCACCGCGCCTGTCGCCGAACCTCGCGCCGGCAACGGCAAGGCCGTCAGCGACAAGGCCGGTAGCGCGGCCGCCAACGGCGAGATCGGCATCATCGGCTCGTGCCCGCCCATGCAGGACATGTACGTCAAGATTCGCAAGGTCGCCCCGACCGACTCCAATGTGCTGATCCAGGGCGAGTCGGGCACCGGCAAGGAGCTGGTCGCCCGCGCCTTGCACAACCTTTCGCGCCGGGCCAAGGCACCGATGATCTCGGTAAACTGCGCGGCGATTCCGGAAACGCTCATCGAATCGGAGCTGTTCGGCCACGAGAAGGGCGCGTTCACCGGTGCCAGCGCCGGGCGCGCGGGCCTGGTCGAGGCCGCCGACGGCGGCACCCTGTTCCTCGACGAGATCGGCGAACTGCCCCTTGAGGCCCAGGCCCGCCTGCTGCGCGTGCTGCAGGAAGGCGAGATCCGCCGGGTCGGTTCGGTGCAGTCGCAGAAGGTCGATGTGCGCCTGATCGCCGCGACCCACCGCGACCTGAAGAACCTGGCCAAGGCCGGGCAGTTCCGCGAAGACCTGTACTACCGCCTGCACGTGATTGCCCTGAAGCTGCCGGCCCTGCGCGAGCGCGGCAGCGACGTCAACGAGATCGCCAATGCCTTCCTCGCCCGCCAGAGCGCGCGCATCGGCCGCGACGACCTGCATTTCTCCCACGAGGCCGAGCAGGCCATCCGTCACTACAGCTGGCCGGGCAACGTGCGCGAACTGGAGAACGCCGTGGAGCGCGCGGTGATCCTTAGCGAGAGCGCGGAAATTTCTGCCGAGCTGCTGGGCATCGACATCGAGCTGAGCGACCTGGAAGACGACGACGTACTGGACAACCTGCCGAGCCTGGCCAGCGCCAACAACGCCAGCCACGAGCCGACCGAGGACCTGTCGCTGGAGGACTACTTCCAGCATTTCGTTCTCGAGCACCAGGACCACATGACCGAGACCGAACTGGCGCGCAAGCTGGGCGTCAGCCGCAAATGCCTGTGGGAGCGCCGCCAGCGCCTGGGCATCCCGCGGCGCAAGAGCAACGCCACCAGCGACAATTGATTCAACGCCGACAGATCGCGGGGAATGCCCGCTCCCACGCCAGCCTTGCCTGGTGCGTGGGAGCGGGCATTCCCCGCGATGCGTTTGCGCGGTAACACATCAGTTCCCGCAAAAATCTGTTACCCCACCCTGTCAGGCGTAACATCACCGAGGCGTAAGGTAACGAAATTTCTACATTTGCCCCGCCCCAAAACCTGCCTGTATCACTGAAACCCCCGATTTCATTGGGTTTTCAAAAGTTGGCACGGCACCTGCTATATCTCTGGTACAAGAACAATAACAAGCACTGCAACTCAGAATAAGAACAAGACGAAACGACTCACGCACAATAAGAACAAGACGGCGGAGGCGCAGCTAACTGATTCTTTTGGAGAGGCGTTGTGTTTGGGGCTTGCCCCACGATCAGGCAGAGAACAACAAAAACTGCACTAAAAAGCAGCACCTGAACTGATTGGATCAACAGATCAGCATCAACTCGGCGACCAAAGCAATCCGTTTGCTCTTCACCCCTGGTTTGGGGGTCGTCCACAAGCTTTCAGATTTGTGGACAGGGCATTCAACAAAAACAAGAAGCCCGTAAAAAAAACAATAAGAGCACGCAACGACTTGATGGGGAGCTTCGGCTCCCCATGTCGTTTCTCCCCTTCGTATCACCCCCTGCGACACCGCCTACACCATTCCCCCAGTAAATGCTAGAATCCCCGCCCATCATGCGGCCATTCTCCTATCCTTGGCCGATCATTCCTTCAAACAGTGCATCCCATGCTGAAGAAGCTGTTCCAGTCGTTCCGCCCGCCCGTTCGTGGCCAGCACCACAGGCGCACCACGCCTGAAGTGATCAACAAGAGCCAGCACTCGCTGCAGCGCAGCCAGTTCAGCCGCCATGCCGTGAGCATCGTCGAGCGTCTGCAGGCAGCCGGTTACCAGGCCTACCTGGTCGGTGGCTGTGTCCGCGACCTGCTGCTGGGCATCACGCCCAAGGACTTCGACGTCGCCACCAGCGCCACGCCCGAGCAGGTCCGCGCGGAGTTCCGCAACGCCCGCATCATCGGTCGGCGCTTCAAGCTGGTCCACGTGCATTTCGGCCGTGACATAATCGAGGTCGCCACCTTCCGTGCCCCGCACTCGGATGAAGACCAGTCCGATAGCCACCGCTCGTCGCATAACGCCAGTGGCCGCATCCTGCGCGACAACGTATACGGCACCCTGGAAGAAGACGCGCAACGCCGCGACTTCACCATCAACGCCCTGTACTACGATCCGGTCAGCGAGCGCATCCTCGACTACGCCAACGGTGTCCATGACATCCGTAATCGTCTGCTGCGCCTGATCGGCGACCCCACGCACCGCTACCAGGAAGACCCGGTACGCATGCTGCGCGCCGTGCGCTTTGCCGCCAAGCTGGACTTCGGCATCGAGAAGCACACCGTGCAGCCAATCCGCGAGCTGGCGCCCATGCTGCGTGACATTCCGCCGGCACGCCTGTTCGAGGAAAGCCTCAAGCTGTTCCTCAACGGCCAGGGCGCGATCACCTTCGAGATGCTGGTCGACCTGCAACTGTTCGAGCCGCTGTTCCCAGCCAGCAGCCAGGCCCTGGAAGAGCGCCCGACCTACACCCACACCCTGATCAGCCAGGCCCTGAGCAACACCGACCTGCGCGTCAAACAGGGCAAGCCGGTGACCCCGGCGTTTCTCTTCGCCGCCCTGCTCTGGCCGGCCCTGCCGGGACGTGCGCTGTACCTGCAGAGCCAAGGCGTGCCGCCGATCCCGGCCATGAACGGCGCGGCCCACGACCTGATCGCCGAGCAGTGCGCGCGCATTGCCATTCCCAAGCGCTTCACCCTGCCGATCCGCGAGATCTGGGACATGCAGGAGCGCCTGCCACGGCGCAGCGGCAAGCGCGCCGACATGCTACTGGACAACCCGCGCTTCCGCGCCGGCTACGACTTCCTGCTGCTGCGTGAAAGCGCCGGCGAGGAAACCGACGGCCTGGGCGAATGGTGGACCGACTACCAGGACGCCAACGACAGCCAGCGCCGCGACATGATCCGCGAGCTAGGCAGCCGCGACGACGGTGCCGGCGGCACTGCCGGCCCACGCAAGCGCAAGCGCAGCGGCGGCAAACGCAAGCGCGACGACGAGCAGGCCTGGGACTGAGCATGAACACCCGTGCGTTCATCGGCCTGGGCAGCAACCTGGATGAGCCCGCCGAGCAGCTGCGCAGCGCCCTGCAGGCGCTGGACCTGATCGCCGACACCCGCCTGGCGGCGGCCTCGGCGCTCTACACCAGCGACTCGCTGCTGCCCGGCCAGCCGCGCTACACCAATGCCGTGGCGGCCATCGACACGGCCTTGGCGCCGCTGGAGCTGCTTGACGCGCTGCAAGCCATCGAGAACGACCAGGGCCGCGTGCGCCAGGAGCGCTGGGGCCCACGCACCCTCGACCTCGACGTGCTGTTGTTCGGGGACCAAGTCATCGACGTGCCGCGCCTGCAGGTGCCGCACTATCACATGCATGCCCGCGCCTTTGTGCTGTACCCGCTCGCCGAGCTGGTGCCCGCCGAATTCCGCCTCGCCGACGGTCGCGCACTGGCGCAGCTGCTCGAAGATTGTCCGTTCGTCGGCCTGGAACGCCTGTAATTCGGGCGTTTCCGACCGCGGTAACGCCAGTAACACCGGTGCCGTAACAATGCGGTAACACGCCTGGTTGACTTCCCCCACCTCGCTCACGACTATAGGCGTCCCGCGGCGCCACTCTGCCGCAATCACCCATTTAGGCCCGGACGGACCTGTGCCCGAACATCACAGACGATGATGTGCCGCTCCGGAAGATGAATACACGCGTTGTACGCAGTTGTTGTTCACAGCGCCTGAACGAGGATTCCCCTACATGCCTGAAGTAACCCTGACCACCCTGCACGGCCTGAAGGCCAAGGGCGAAAAAATCACCATGCTGACCTGCTACGACGCGACCTTCGCCAAGGTCGCCAGCCAGGCCGGCGTGGAAGTCCTGCTGGTGGGCGACTCCCTGGGGATGGTCCTGCAGGGCCATGACAGCACCCTGCCCGTCACCAACCGCGACATGGCCTACCACACGGCGTGCGTCAAACGCGGCAATGATGGCGCGCTGATCCTCGCCGACCTGCCGTTCATGGCCCATGCCACTCCCGAACAGGCCTTTGCCAACGCCGCCGAACTGATGCGCGCCGGCGCCCACATGCTCAAGATCGAAGGCGCCGCCTGGCTGGCCGAAACCATTCGCCTGCTGGCCGAGCGCGGCGTGCCGGTGTGCGCGCACATGGGCCTGACCCCGCAGACGGTCAATGTGCTGGGGGGCTACAAGGTCCAGGGTCGCCAGGAAGCCCAGGCCCGGCAAATGCGCGCCGACGCCATCGCCCTGGAGCAGGCCGGCGCGGCCATGCTGCTGCTTGAGTGCGTGCCCAGCGAACTGGCGGCGGAAATCACCCAGGCGGTAAGCATTCCGGTGATCGGCATCGGCGCCGGCAGCGCCACCGATGGCCAAGTGCTGGTCCTGCATGACATGCTCGGGCTGTCGCTCAGCGGCCGTGTGCCGAAGTTCGTGAAGAACTTCATGGCCGGCCAGCCGGACATCCAGAGTGCCCTGGCCGCCTATGTCCGTGCGGTCAAGGAAGTCAGTTTCCCAGGCAGCGAACATGGGTTCAGCGCATGAATACCGTCAAGACCGTCCGTGAACTGCGCGCCGCCGTAGCCCGCGCCCGTGGCGAAGGCAAGCGCATCGCCTTCGTGCCGACCATGGGCAACCTGCACAGCGGCCACGCCGCCCTGGTGACCAAGGCCGCCCAGCGCGCCGACTTCGTGGTCGCCAGCATCTTCGTCAACCCGCTGCAGTTCGGCGCCGGCGAGGATCTGGACAAGTACCCCCGCACCCTCGCCGCCGACCAGGAAACACTGCTCCAGGCCGGCTGCCACCTGCTGTTCGCCCCCACCGTCGAGGAGATGTATCCCGACGGCATGGCGGTGCAGACCCGGGTGAGCGTGCCGCAGCTCTCCGAAGGCCTGTGCGGCGCCAGCCGCCCCGGCCACTTCGAAGGCGTGGCGACGGTGGTCAGCAAGCTGTTCAACATGGTCCAGCCGGACTTGGCCGTGTTCGGCGAAAAAGACTTCCAGCAACTGGCGGTGATCCGCGCCATGGTGCGCGACCTGAACATGCCGATCCAGATCATCGGCGAGCCGACCGTGCGCGCCGAGGACGGCCTGGCGCTGTCGTCGCGCAATGGCTACCTGACGCCAGAACAGCGAGCCACCGCCCCGGCGCTGTACCGCACCCTGAACGGCATCGCCGAGGCCCTGCGCCATGGCCAGCGCGATTTCGCGGCGCTGATCGCCGAGGGCCAGGCGCAACTGGAAGCGGCAGGCCTGCGCAAGGACTACCTGGAAGTGCGCCACGCCCTGACGCTGCGCCCGGCGATGATCGACGACCGTGACCTTGTGGTGATCGCGGCGGCGTACCTGGGTAATACCCGTCTGATCGACAACATATACCTGCACCTGGAAGAGCAGACCGCCTGACATCCGCGCGTGGACGCGGCGAATCGTCGCCCCACGCACGCCAGGTATCCAGGTGGTGACAATTTTTAATCCACACCGTTTGCCTCGCCCCATTCCCGCCTTGGCGCCAATGCCTATAATGTCCAGCTTGCAACCGGCAACGAATGCCGCTGTCCAAGCCTGACCATGCACCAAGGAAACCACCCGCAATGGCGTATTACCGTACCCCCCACGATGTGACGGCGCTGCCCGCCTGGCAGGCGCTTCAGCAACACCGCGACGCCATGCAGGGCTTCAGCATGCGCGAAGCCTTCGCCGCCGACGGCAAGCGCTTCGAGCAGTTCTCCTTGAGCAGCTGCGGCCTGTTCCTCGACTACTCGAAGAACCTGATCACCGAGCAGACCCGTGACCTGCTGGTGAACCTGGCCAAGGAAGTCGACCTGGAAGCGGCCATCAAGTCGATGTTCAGCGGTGAGATCATCAACGCCTCCGAAGGCCGCCCGGTGCTGCATACCGCCCTGCGCCGCCCGGTCGGCGACAAGCTCAGCGTGAACGGCGTCAACGTGATGCCGGAAGTGCACAAGGTACTGAACCAGATCACCGAACTGGTCGGCCGCATCCACGACGGCCTGTGGCGCGGCTACAGCGAAAAACCGATCACCGACGTGGTCAATATTGGCATCGGTGGCTCGTTCCTCGGCCCCGAGCTGGTCTCCGAGGCGCTGCTGCCCTACGCCCAGCGCGGCGTGCGCTGCCACTACCTGGCGAACATCGACGGCAGCGAGTTCCACGAGCTGTCGGCCAACCTGCGCGCCGAGACCACCCTGTTCATCGTCTCGTCGAAGTCGTTCAACACCCTGGAAACCCTGAAGAACGCCCAGGCCGCGCGCACCTGGTACCTCGCCCAGGGCGGTTCGGAGGCAGAGCTGTACCGTCACTTCATCGCCGTGTCGAGCAACAAGGCCGCGGCCGTGGCCTTCGGCATCCGCGAAGAGAACATCTTCCCGATGTGGGACTGGGTCGGCGGCCGCTACTCGCTGTGGTCGGCCATTGGCCTGCCAATCGCCCTGGCCATCGGCACCGCCAACTTCAAGGAACTGCTGTCCGGCGCCTACACCATGGACCAGCACTTCCAGACCGCGCCGTTCGAAAAGAACATGCCGGTGCTGCTGGCCCTGCTGGGCGTGTGGTACGGCAATTTCTGGGGTGCCCAGGCCCACGCGATCCTGCCGTACGACCACTACCTGCGCAACATCACCAAACACCTGCAGCAGCTGGACATGGAATCCAACGGCAAGAGCGTTCTGCAGGACGGCAGCCCGGTGAAGACCGACACTGGCCCGGTGATCTGGGGCGGCGTCGGCTGCAACGGCCAGCACGCCTACCACCAGTTGCTGCACCAGGGCACCCAGCTGATCCCGGCCGACTTCATCGTTCCGGTGGTGAGCTTCAACCCGGTGGCGGACCACCATCAGTGGCTGTACGCCAACTGCCTGTCGCAGAGCCAGGCGCTGATGCTCGGCAAGACCCGCGAGGAAGCCGAGACCGAGCTGCGCGCCAAGGGCCTGAACGAGGCCGATATCGCCAAGCTGGCACCGCACAAGGTGATCCCGGGCAACCGTCCGAGCAACACCCTGGTGGTCGAGCGCATCAGCCCGCGCCGTCTTGGTGCGCTGGTGGCGATGTATGAGCACAAGGTGTTCGTGCAGAGCGTGGTCTGGGGCATCAACGCCTTCGACCAGTGGGGCGTCGAGCTGGGCAAGGAACTGGGCAAGGGTGTCTACCAGCGCCTGGTCGGCGCCCAAGAGGACAACGCCGAGGATGGTTCGACCCAGGGCCTGATCAACTACTTCCGCGGCCGTCACCGCGGCTGATCGACCAGCAAGACCAATCGCGGGGCAAGTCGCATCGGTGCGCCGATGCGACTTGCCCCGCGATGCTTTGCACCCGGGAACACCCCCACCTTCTACACTGTCCATCGAATAAGCCGTTGCAGTCCCTCGCCCCTAACAAGAGCAGGACCACCCGCCATGTTCGATCTCCGCGACTATCCCCAGGCCCTGGCCGTGAGCCAGTC
This sequence comes from Pseudomonas sp. DrBHI1, assembly GCF_002205115.1. Lineage (NCBI taxonomy): Bacteria > Pseudomonadati > Pseudomonadota > Gammaproteobacteria > Pseudomonadales > Pseudomonadaceae > Pseudomonas > Pseudomonas sp. DrBHI1. Next base: position 52,179 of record NZ_NIBE01000007.1, on the reverse strand, counting down.
CGCCGCCCTCAGCGACGACGACTACCGCCGCCTCTACCGCCAGTCGGTAGATGCCCCCGACACCTTCTGGGCCGAACAGGCCAGGCGCCTGGACTGGATCAAGCCCTGGTCGAGTGTGCAGCAATGCGACCTGAACACTGGCAGCGCCCGCTGGTTCGACGGCGCCCAGCTGAATGCCAGCCTTAACTGCATCGATCGCCACCTGGCCCAGCGCGGCGAGCAGACCGCCCTGCTCTGGGAGGGCGACGATCCCGCGGACAGCAAGGCCATCAGCTACCGCGAACTGCACCGCCAGGTCTGCCGCCTGGCCAACGCCCTGAAAGCCCGTGGCGTGAAAAAAGGCGACCGGGTTTGCATCTACATGCCGATGATCCCCGAAGCCGCCTACGCCATGCTCGCCTGCACGCGCATCGGCGCCATCCATTCGGTGGTGTTCGGCGGCTTCTCCCCCGACGCACTGCGCGACCGCATCCTCGACGCCGACTGCCGTACAGTGATCACCGCCGACGAAGGCGTGCGTGGCGGCAAGCGCATCCCCCTCAAGCAGAACGTCGACAAGGCCCTTACCAGTTGCCCGGCGGTGAGCAGCGTTTTCGTGATCAAGCGCACCGGCGCTGACGTGGCCTGGAGCGAAAGCCGCGACCTCTGGTACCACGAGGTGACGGAAAAAGCCGGTGACGACTGCCCGGCCGAACCGATGAACGCCGAGGACCCGCTGTTCATCCTCTACACCTCGGGCAGTACCGGCAAACCCAAGGGTGTGCTGCACACCACCGCTGGCTACCTGCTGCAGGCGACCATGACCTTCAAGATCGTGTTCGACTACCGTGACGGCGAGGTGTTCTGGTGCACCGCCGACGTCGGCTGGGTCACCGGCCACAGCTATATCGTCTACGGCCCGCTGGCCAATGGCGCGATCTCGCTGATGTTCGAGGGCGTGCCCAACTACCCCGACACCTCGCGCTTCTGGCAGGTGGTCGACAAGCACCGGGTGAACATCTTCTACACCGCGCCCACCGCCCTGCGCGCGCTGATGCGCGAAGGCCCCGAGCCCTTGCAAAGTACCTCGCGCCAGAGCCTGCGCCTGCTCGGCAGTGTCGGTGAGCCGATCAACCCGGAAGCCTGGGAATGGTACTTCGAGGCCGTCGGACAGAAACGCTGCCCCATCGTGGACACCTGGTGGCAGACCGAGACCGGCGGCATCATGCTCACCCCCCTCCCCGGCACGCCAAGGCTCAAGCCTGGCTGCGCCACCCAGCCGATGTTCGGCGTGCAACCGGTACTGCTGGACGACAAAGGCAAGTTGATCGAAGGCCCCGGAGCCGGGCTGCTGGCGATCAAGGCCAGCTGGCCCGGGCAGATCCGTAGCGTCTACGGCGACCACCAGCGCATGGTCGACACCTACTTCAAGCCGATGCCCGGCTACTACTTCACCGGTGACGGAGCCCGCCGCGACGCCGATGGCGACTACTGGATCACCGGGCGCATCGACGACGTGATCAATGTCTCCGGCCACCGTATCGGCACCGCCGAGGTGGAGAGCGCCCTGGTGCTGCACGACAGCGTCGCCGAGGCCGCCGTGGTCGGTTACCCCCATGACCTCAAGGGCCAGGGGGTTTACGCCTTCGTCACCCCCATGAACGGCGTCGTGCCGGACGACGCGCTCAAGGCCGAACTGCTGGCCCTGGTCAGCAAGGAGATCGGCAGCTTCGCCAAGCCTGAACTGATCCAGTGGGCGCCCGCACTGCCCAAAACCCGTTCGGGCAAGATCATGCGGCGCATCCTGCGCAAGATCGCCTGCAACGAACTGGACAACCTGGGCGACACGTCCACCCTCGCCGACCCGAGTGTGGTCCAGGGGCTGATCGACAAACGCCTGAATCAGTAAGCAGCTTCACAGGGCGGTCTCTGCCGGCCGCCCTGGGGCGATTTGACATATCGGTAAATCCCGATATTATCGCGTCATGGAACTGCTCGACGTATTCAAGGCACTCTCGAACCGCACACGCCTCGAGATCCTCAAAGGCCTGAAAGACCCGGTGAAACACTTTCCTCCGCAGGACGAAGGTGACGTTCACACCGTGGGTGTCTGTGTGAGCAGTATCCAGGAAGGCGTGGGGTTGTCGCAGTCAACGGTGTCCGACTACCTGGCCACCCTGCAGCGTGCAGGCCTGGTCGAGGTCCGCCGCATTGGCCAGTGGACCTACTACAAGCGCAACGAAACGGCCATCAGCGCGCTCGCGGAGCTGATCGGGAGCGAACTGTAGGGTTTGCTTTTATCTCAATATATCGGCATTTCCCGATATCCCGTTTTAACGAAACCACGGAGCAATCACCGAGGTGCCTGCCAGGCGCCCAGAACCAGAAAGGCAGTTTGATCCCACTTATTATATCGATATTTCTCGATATCCCTTTTTATCGAAGCGAGGAAACACCATGAAAGCGTTAATACTGGATGCCTTCGGCGGCCCGGATGCGTTCGTCTATCGTGACACCGCCAAACCGGTGCCAAAGGCCGGGCAGGTGCTGGTCCGGGTGCATGCCACCTCCGTCAACCCGCTGGACTACCAGGTCCGCCGCGGCGACTATCCCGACCTGGTGCCGCTGCCGGCCATCACCGGGCACGACGTCTCCGGCGTCGTCGAAGCCGTCGGGCCTGGGGTGACGGCGTTCAGCCCCGGTGACGAAGTGTGGTACACCCCGCAGATCTTCGAAAGCGCCGGCAGCTATGCCGAATACCACGTCGCCGCCGAAGGCATCGTCGGCCTGAAGCCGCCGTCGCTGAGCCATCTCGAGGCGGCAAGCCTGAGCCTGGTCGGCGGCACGGCCTGGGAGGCGCTGGTGGTCCGCGCGGCGCTCAGGGTGGGCGAGAGCATCCTGGTGCATGGCGGTGCCGGCGGAGTCGGTCATGTGGCGATCCAGCTGGCCAAGGCCATGGGCGCCAGGGTCTTTACCACGGCGCGCGAAGCGAACGCCGAATTCGTTCGGCGCATGGGCGCCGATGTGGTCATCGACCACGAGCGCCAGGACTATGTCGATGTCATCCTCAAGGAAACCGCTGGCCATGGCGTCGACGTGGTGTTCGACACCATCGGCGGCGATGCCCTGTCTCGCAGCCCGGACGCCTTGGCCCAGTTGGGCCGCGTGGTGTCGATCGTGGACATTGCGCAGCCGCAGAACCTCCTGCAGGCCTGGGGCAAGAACGCGAGCTATCACTTTGTCTTTACCCGCCAGCAGCGCGGCAAGCTCGATGAGCTGAGCGCGCTGGTCGAACGCGGCCAACTGCGGCCACATGTGGGCGCCGTCTACCCCCTGGCCGACGTTGCGCTCGCCCACGCCCGGCTGCAAAGCCCCAACAATGGCCTGCAAGGAAAGATCGCCATTGCGGTCGTGCCTGCGAACACCCCAGCCAGCGTTTGACGCCCCCATCACCCAACGAGAACTGCCATGATCTACGAAATCGCCATACTTCCCATCCAGCCGGCACATATCGACAGCTTCAGGCACGCCTTCGCCGAAGTGGCCCCTCTGCTCAGCCGGGCCAATGGGCACATCAGCCACCTGCTCGCGCAAGGGATCGAAGCACCCTATCAATTCAACCTGATCGTGCAGTGGCAATCCCTCGAGGATCACACGCCTGGCTTCGAGGCCAGTGAAGATCACCAGGTCTTCATGGCCCACCTGTCGCCGTATTTTTCCGAGGAGCCCACGGTTTATCATGTCCAGGGTGGCACGTTCGAGACGCGCTCCACCTCAGGCCCGGCTGATGACCGGCTGAACGATAAACGCCTCAATTCATAGACGGCCGCCATGGCGGCCAGCACAGGTCGCCATGGAAGTCCTACGCCGTCGCATCGAAACCCAGGTAATGAGCCTCACCGGGCTGGCCCTCGGCCAGCTCGACCTGGAATCGCCCAAAGGCGATCCCGGCCTGTTCGGCCCACAGAGCATCAGCTGGCGGGTACATGGCGACTTCCCCAGCATGCTGGTGGGCGGGATCAGCGCGTTGATGCTGCAACTGCTGCACCCGCTGGCATTGGCCGGGGTGTGGGATCATTCGAATTTCCGTCAGGACCTGTTAGGACGCCTGCGCCGCACCAGTCAGTTCATCTCCGGCACCACCTTCGGCTCCACCCGCGACGCCGAGTGGCTGATCGACAAGGTCCGCACCATCCACCTCAAGGTCACCGGCACCGCGCCCGACGGCCGCCCCTATGCGGCCAGCGACCCAGACCTGCTGACCTGGGTGCATGTGGCCGAAGTCAGCAGCTTCCTCGCCGCCCACTTGCGCTATCGCAACCCCCGCCTGCCGCGTGCCGAACAGGACGCCTACTACGACGAGATCGCACTGATCGCCGAACGCCTCGGTGCACGTGACGTGCCACGTTCCTGCGCCGAGGTCGACGAGTACCTGCAACGCATGCGCCCGCAACTGCAGTGCGACGCACGCAGCCTGGAGGTGGTGGACATCCTGCTCAAGGCCCCGGCGCCCAGCCGGATGGCAGAACCGGTGGGCAAGCTGATGCTCAAGGCCGGCATCGACCTGCTGCCAGAGTGGGCTTGCGCCATGCTCGGCCTGCACCTGGGCGCGGTCGAACGGCGCATGATCCGCCTGGGCCTGAACAACACCGCCCCGGTACTGCGCTGGGCCATGCGCGACGGTTCGGCGCACCGAGCACGGCGGCGCATGGGCCTCGAATGAGGTATTTTGCTCCGTTCATCGGAACCGATTTAACGTGCCATACTCCAAGCACTCCAGCCTGATACAGACGATGCGACACATGCCCAAAGGATTGACCCGCGCTATCGGCGCACTGCTGGCCCTCGTGGCCCTGTACGGCCTGCTCGGCTTTTTCATTCTTCCAGGTGTCGCCCTGCGCATTGCCAACCAGCAGTTGGCGCAATACGCCACGGTGCCGGCACACCTGCAGCGCATCGAGCTCAACCCGTTCAGCCTTGAGCTGACGCTCTGGGGTCTGCAGATCGGCGAACCCGGCAAGGAGCAGGTCGGCTTCGAACGCCTGTACGCCAACCTCGCCCTCGACAGCCTGTGGACCAAGGCCCTGCGCCTCGACGCCGTGGAACTGGACAAGCCGCGCACCGAGCTGCTGTTCGCCAAGGACGGCAGCCTCAACCTGACCCAGCTGTTCAAGATTCCGCCGAGCGAGCCCAAGCCGGACGAGCCGCCCAGCGATCCGTTCCCGCTGCGCATCGCCAGCATCAAGCTCAGCGAGGGCTACCTGCACTTCCAGGACCTGCGCCCGAGCGAGCCGATCGAGTTCCTCTACGACTCGATGAACCTGGAACTGAAGAACCTCAGCACCCTGCCCGACGACAACGCCGACATGACCCTGGTGGCCAACGGCCCGTCAGGTGGGCGCATCGACTGGAGCGGCACCCTGAGCCTGACGCCGATCACCTCCGAAGGCACCCTCAAGGTCACCGACGGCAAGATGAAGCTGTTCTGGCCTTATGTGCGTGACGCCGTGCCGCTGGTGCTGGAAGACGGCATGGTCAGCCTCGACACCCACTACAAGCTCAACCTCGCCAAGGAAACCGAGTTCCTGCTCGACAACACCTCGGTGCGGGTCGCGCCCTTTGCCATAAAGGCCCCGGACGGTCGCCCGCTGGCCCGCCTGGCCAGCCTGGAAGTCAGCGAGACCTCCATCGACCTGGCCAAACAGCTGGTCACCGTCGGCAAGATCCGTAGCGAGAAGCTGGAGACCTGGGCAGCCCTGGAGAAGGACGGCCAGCTCGACTGGCAGAAGCTGTTCGCCAGCCAGCCCGCCAAGGCCACGCCGAAGGAAAAGGCCGAGCCCGCCGCCGCCGAGCCGACCCCTGAAGAGCAGGCCGCCAAGGAGCCGGGCAAGCCCTGGCAGGTCCTGCTCAAGGATGTGCAGGCGCGCAACTACCTGGTCCACCTGGCCGACCGTAGCCAGAAGGAGCCCGTGGCCCTGGATGTCGGCCCGCTCAACCTCGACCTGCAGAACTTCGACAGCCTCAACCAGTCACCCTTCACCCTCAAGCTCGACACCGGCGTGGGCAAGCAGGGCAAGCTGCAGGCCGCCGGCCAGGTCAACCTGGCACCGGTCACGGCGAAACTCGACGTGGCCACCCGCGACATCGACCTGCGGGTCGCCCAGGCCTACATCAGCCCGTTCATCCGCCTGGAGCTGCGCAGCGGCATGCTCTCCAGCGACCTCAAGGTCGACCTCAAGAGCACCGAACCACTGGCCTTCAGCATCACCGGCAAGGCCCAGGCCAACCAGCTGCACACCCTGGACACCATCAAGAACCGCGACTTCGTCAAATGGCAGCAGGTCAACGTCGATGGCCTGTCCTACGTGCACGGTGATGCCCTGTCGATCGACAAGGTCACTCTGCTGCAACCCTATGCGCGCTTCATCATCAACGAAGACCGTACCACCAACGTCGACGACCTGCTGATCCCGCAACCCGCGGACAAACCGGCTGCGGCGCCGAGCAAGTCGGCGGCGTCCGGCGGTGGCAAGGAACTGGGCATTCGTATCGGCCAGATCAGCATCAATGACGGTTCGGCCAACTTCGCCGACCTGACCCTTACACCCAACTTCGCCACCGCCGTGCAGCAGCTCAATGGCCAGATCGGCACCATCGACAACCGCAAGCCGCTGCCGGCCAAAGTGGACATCAAGGGCAAGGTGGACCGCTACGCGCCGGTCACCATCAAGGGCGCGCTCAACCCGTTCAACCCGCTGGCCAGCCTGGACATCGCCACCAGCTTCAAGCGTGTCGAGCTGACCACCCTCACCCCCTATTCAGGCAAGTTCGCGGGCATGCGCATCCGCAAGGGCCGGCTGAACCTGGACCTGCACTACCTGATCACCAACGGTCAGCTCAAGGCCGAGAACAAGGTAGTGATCGAGCAATTGCAACTGGGCGAGAAAGTCGACAGCCCGGACGCCGTGGACCTGCCGATCCGCCTGGCGGTGGCGCTGCTCAAGGACACCGAAGGCAGGATCTCCATCGAGCTGCCCGTGTCGGGCGACCTCAACAACCCGCAATTCAGCGTGATGCCGATCGTCTGGCAGACCCTGCGCAACCTGGTGCTGCGCGCGGCACAGGCGCCGTTCAAGCTGCTCGGCGGGCTGGTCTCCGGCGGCGGCGCGCAAGACCTGGGCAACGTCTCTTTCGCGGCGGGCTCCAGCGACCTGACCCCTGATGTGCAGGCCTCCCTCGACAAGCTCGCCTCAGCCCTCAAGGCACGCCCCGAACTGCGCCTGGAGATCGAAGGCACCGCCGCCCAGAGCAGCGACGGCCCGCTGATCGCCCAGCAGCGCCTGGAGCGCGAGTACCAGGCCACCTGGTACAAGATCCTCCAGCGCCGCGGCGACAAGGTACCGGCCAACGCCTCGCTGCTGGTGGTGGACGACAGCGACAAGCCGGCAATGCTCGAAGGCATCTACCGTACCCGCTTGAAACAGCAGCCCCCGGCTGAATGGCAGGACCTGAGCCGTGACGAGCGTAGCGCCAAGCTGCGCGAGGCGGTGATCAAGTCCTGGGCGGAAAGTACCGTGCTGCTGCGCAACCTGGGCCAGGAGCGGGCCAGCAGCATCAAGGACTACCTCGTGGATAAGGGCCAGCTGGAAGATGACCGGGTGTACTTCATCGACACCAACCTCGGCCAGGCCGAGAGCGATGGCCGCGTGGTGACGCCGATGCACCTGGATGCCGAGTAAAGCATCTCGACCCAATCGCCCTCATCGACGGCTTGCCGGCGATGAGGGTAGCGCTGGCGATCAATACCATCAGGCCAGCCGTTGCCCCGACACCGCCGGGTGATACAGCGGCTGCACCTTGTTCCCCGCCGGGTCCAGCAAATGGAAGCTGCGCGCCCCATCGCCGTGATTGAACGGGCGATCCAGCAGCGTCACGCCATGGGCCTTGAAGTACTGGTACCAGTCTTCCAGCTCCTCCACGCTGTCGACGATGAAGCCATAGTGGTCCAGTGTCTGCAGCCCATTGGCCGCCCCTGCTCCGCGCCCCAGTGACAAGTTGTCGTTGCCACAGGTCAGGTAGACCAGGTCTTCATTGGCGCGGTTCAGCACCTCCATGCCTAGAACATCCACGTAGAAGCGCTCGCATTCCTCCAGATTGGGGACCAGCAAGGCGATATGACGCAGGCCATTCAGGCGGCCTGGTCGCACAGGTAGTTGGGACATGATCGCGGCTCCTATTTTTGTATACAATTCAGAAAAGAATTTAAAACAAAAGGAGATTCCTGTGTACTGTCTGTTTATCAAGACCCGCGTGAAACCCGGAACTGCCGAGGCCTTCCTCACTGCAATCAAGGCCAACGCCGCCGCTTCGGTGGCTACCGAACCGGGCTGCCTGGTGTTCGATGTGGCCCAGGATCGGGAAAATCCAGATGTGATCTACCTGTACGAGATCTACCAGGACGACGCTGCGTATGAGACCCATACCCAGACCGCGCATTTCCGGGACAGCAGGCCGCTGGTGGAACCGTTGATCGTGGAGCAGGTGTGCTTCGAGAGCGATGTGATCGCACGCAATCCGGTGAACTGAAGCGCGCCTGCATGAGCGCAAGCAAAAGCCCCGGCTAATGCCGGGGCTTTTGCTTGAAGGGGTGGCCAAATCCTTTTGGCCGACGGGACATTCCTTATTCGGACTTCAGGCCATCAGCAGACACGGCCTGCACGCCCTTGATCTTTTTGGCGATGGCAACCGCCATCTCCTTCTGCGCATCGGTAATGGCCACGTCCGAGGACAGGGACACTACGCCTTTGTTGGTTTCGACCTTGATGTCGCTGCCTGGCACGCCTTTCTCGGTCATCAAGTCGGCCTTCACCTTGGTGGTGATCCAGGTGTCGGAAGTAGCTTCCTTGGCTTTGGTCACCTCACCGGCCGCCAGCGTCATCGGGGCCTGGGTGGACTGGGCAGCGAACGCCGCGTTAGCCATGGTCAGGGTCAGAGCGGTGGCAGTAGCGGCAGCAATGGCGAACTTCTTCATGTGGGTCACTCCTGTTTTTTCGAAAGGTCTGCGCCGTGGTTCCTGGCGTCAGGTAGAAGTGATGTTGCAGGGCGTGTGCCAGCTTTTTGATTTTATTTTTTATCTTTTAAATCAATAAGTTAACAATTAACCAATAGATAGCTGGTCGTGCATTTTGCAAGCCCGGGCAAAATCCTGCATGCAAGATGCAAGTCCACAAGACAAAGCCGCAGGCATAAAAAAAGGACCCCGAAGGGTCCTTCCTTTCAGCCTGGGAAGGCTTAGACGCCCGATGCCTTGGCAGCGGCAACGTCCTTGATCGACAGCTTGATACGGCCGCGGTTGTCCACGTCCAGTACCAGCACTTCGACTTCCTGGCCTTCCTTCAGCACGTCGGTGACTTTCTCGACGCGAGCATCGCTCAGCATGGAGATGTGCACCAGGCCGTCCTTGCCCGGCAGAATGTTGACGAAGGCGCCGAAGTCGACAATGCGCTCGACCTTGCCGACGTAGATCTTGCCGATCTCGGCCTCGGCGGTGATGCCCAGGATGCGCTGCTTGGCAGCGTCCGCGGCTTCCTTGGTCTCGCCAAAGATCTTGATCGAGCCATCGTCTTCGATATCGATCGAAGCCTTGGTCTCTTCGCAGATGGCGCGGATGGTGGCGCCGCCCTTGCCGATGACGTCACGGATCTTGTCGGTATCGATCTTCATCGCGATCATGGTCGGGGCGTTGGCCGACAGCTCGGTACGCGACTCGCCGATGATCTGGTTCATCTGGCCGAGGATGTTCAGGCGCGCTTCCAGGGCCTGGCCCAGGGCGATTTCCATGATCTCTTCGGTGATGCCGTTGATCTTGATGTCCATCTGCAGCGCGGTGACGCCTTTGGCGGTACCCGCTACCTTGAAGTCCATGTCGCCCAGGTGGTCTTCGTCACCCAGGATATCGGTCAGGACGGCGAACTTGTCACCTTCCTTGACCAGGCCCATGGCGATACCGGCAACCGGTGCTTTCATCGGCACGCCGGCGTCCATCAGGGCCAGCGAGGCGCCGCAGACCGAAGCCATGGAGCTGGAACCGTTGGACTCGGTGATTTCCGACACCACGCGGATGGTGTACGGGAACACGTCGGCGGCCGGCAGCATGGCCTGGACCGAACGACGGGCCAGACGGCCGTGGCCGATTTCGCGACGACCGGCACCGCCCATGCGGCCACACTCGCCCACCGAGAACGGCGGGAAGTTGTAGTGCAGCATGAAGGGGTCTTTCTTCTCGCCTTCGAGGGTGTCCAGCAACTGGGCGTCACGGGCAGTACCCAGGGTCGCGACGACCAGGGCCTGGGTTTCGCCGCGGGTGAACAGCGCCGAACCGTGGGTCTTCGGCAGAACGCCGACTTCGATGTTCAGCGGACGCACGGTCTTAGTGTCGCGACCGTCGATACGCGGCTTGCCGTTGACGATGTTTTCGCGAACGGTGCGGTATTCGATTTCGCCGAAGATCTCTTTGACTTCGCCGGCCGACGGTTGGCCTTCTTCGCCGGAGAACTTGGCAATGGCTTGGTCACGCAGCTCGCCCAGGCGCGCGTAGCGGTCGGCCTTGACGGTGATGGTGTAGCCCTGGGAAACGGCTTCGCCGAATTCAGCACGGATGGCGTTGAACAGCTCAGTGTTGGCAACGGCAGGTTTCCAGTCCCAGGTTGGCTTGGCAGCTTCGGCAGCCAGCTCTTTGACCGCCTTGATCACGGCCTGGAATTCGTCGTGGGCGAACAGCACGGCGCCCAGCATCTGGTCTTCGGTCAGCTCCTGGGCTTCGGATTCGACCATCAGCACGGCGGACTCGGTACCGGCAACGACCATGTCCAGGCTCGAGGCAGCCAGTTGCTCGTAGGTCGGGTTCAGCAGGTAGCCGGTGCTTTCGTGGAAGGCGACACGGGCGGCGCCGATCGGGCCTTCGAACGGAATGCCGGAGATGGCCAGGGCAGCCGAGGTACCGATCATCGCGGCGATGTCCGGATCGGTCTTCTTGCTGGTGGAAACCACGGTGCAGACGACCTGGACTTCGTTCATGAAGCCTTCAGGGAACAGCGGGCGGATCGGACGGTCGATCAGGCGCGAGGTCAGGGTTTCCTTCTCGGAAGGACGGCCTTCACGCTTGAAGAAACCACCTGGGATCTTGCCGGCGGCGTAGGTCTTTTCCTGGTAGTGCACGGACAGCGGGAAGAAGCCCTTGCCCGGATCAGCCTGCTTGGCACCGACCACGGTCACCAGTACGGTGACATCATTGTCGACGGTGACCAGCACGGCGCCGGTGGCCTGACGGGCAATGCGGCCCGTTTCGAGGGTTACGGTCGATTGACCGAACTGGAATTTCTTGATTACCGGGTTCACGGTTTCCTACCTTCTTCAGTGGCTCTTGGGGGAACTGGTTCTTGCGAATTCTTGGGCAGAACGGGGAATCGGCCCCATTGACCGTCCAGATACAACACGAGGCTGGGAGCCTGGCGCCGGGCGGATGAACCGCACGACGGACCAGGCTGCCAACCTCGCAGATCGCGTGGCGTGTCCAACGCCAGGGTTGCCGGGCAACCCTGCCGATGCATGCGACACGCCATGCAACACCACTGGCCAGGCCGCTATTAGCGACGCAGACCCAGGCGACCGATCAGGGCGCTGTAACGGGTGGTGTCTTTGCCCTTCAGGTAGTCCAGCAGCTTACGACGCTGGTTGACCATACGGATCAGACCACGACGGGAGTGGTGGTCTTTATCGTTGGCCTTGAAGTGGCCTTGCAGCTTGTTGATGTTGGCGGTCAGCAGAGCAACCTGCACTTCCGGGCTACCGGTATCGCCGGCGGCTTGCTGGTATTCGGCAACGATCTGAGCTTTTTCTTCGACGCTGAGGGCCATTTGGCTTCTCCTGATAAACGGATCCCGCGAACGGTCTCCAATAGGCCAGGGACAAGTCCCCGTATTAAAAAGAAGAGGTGTGACCGTGCCTAATAACAGCCACCCTCGTATCCACCGGTTTCAGCCGAAGCCTCTGCCCGTGGTTCCGGTCATTCCGACCGAATCAGCCGACGCGGCGCGATGCGCCCGTCTTCGCTCACTTCACCGATACCGATGAAGCGACCATTGTGATCCTGTACCCGAACCATGCCAAACTGCGGCGCGTCCGGCGCACGTACCGCCTGGCCATGCAGCCAGTAGAACGCGCTGTGCTCGGACAGCAGCACCAGTGGCCAGTCCTGCAGCCCGCTGTCCGAAGGCATGAGGAAGCGATCAAGCGCTTCGTTGCCGCCTTCGGCATGGGCTTGCTCGAGTTCCTCGAGCGTCACCGTTTGTGCCAGCTCGAAGGGGCCCGCCTGCGTACGGCGCAGTTCGGCGACATAGGCACCACAGCCCAGCGCCTCACCGATATCCTCCACCAGGGTGCGAATATAGGTGCCTTTGCTGCATCCAACCGACAGGCGCGCACGGGTGCCTTCGCACTCGAGCAACTCCAAGCGGCCAATAGTAACAGAACGCGCCTCGCGCTCCACTACCTCTCCTGCACGTGCCAGCTTGTAGAGCGGCTGGCCATCGCGCTTGAGGGCCGAGTACATCGGCGGCACCTGAAGGATTTCACCCTTGAAACGCGGAATCACGGCCTCGATGTCGGCGCGACCAACGGTTACTTCGCGGGTCTGCAGGACCTCGCCTTCGGCGTCCGCGGTGGTGGTGGTCTGCCCTAGCTGCATGACCGTCTCGTAGCCCTTGTCGGAATCGAGCAGGTACTGGGAGAACTTGGTCGCCTCACCAAAGCACAGTGGCAGCACGCCGGTTGCCAGCGGATCGAGGCTGCCGGTGTGGCCGGCCTTTTCCGCGTTGAGCAACCAACGAACCTTCTGCAGGGCGGCGTTGGAGGTGAATCCCAACGGCTTGTCGAGCAGGATGATGCCGCTGACATTGCGGCGGATACGTTTGACCTGGGCCACCGTTTACTCCTTGGCGTCCAGCTCGTCGGCATCCTTGTGCAGGCGGTCTTCGGCCACCGCACGCTCGATCAGCGCAGACAGGTGGACACCACGGCTGACGCTTTCATCGAAGTGGAAGTGTAACTGTGGCACGCTGCGCAGTTGCATCGAGCGCCCCAAGTGCAGGCGCAGGAAGCTGGCGGCGCTGTTCAGCGCCTTGAGCGACTGCTTCACTGCGTCGGGCGTTTCTTCGCCCATGACGGTGATGAAAACCTTCGCATGACCCAGGTCACGGCTGACGTCGACAGCGGTGATGGTCACCAGACCGACACGCGGGTCTTTGACTTCACGGCGGATCAGTTCTGCCAGCTCACGCTGCATCTGATCGCCGATACGTTGGGTACGGCTGTATTCTTTTGCCATTCTTGCTACCTGTAACGTAAAGCGGCAAACGCCCGGTCAGGCTTAAGCCTGACCGGGCGCTACCTTCAGAGGCGCCGCCAGCCGCCTTGCGACGGGGCCTGCACCCGGCTCGGCCCTTACAGTGTGCGAGCCACCTGGACTTTCTCGAAGACTTCGATCTTGTCGCCGACCTTGACGTCGTTGTAGCTCTTGACGCCAATACCACACTCCATGCCGTTACGCACTTCGGAGGCGTCGTCCTTGAAGCGACGCAGCGATTCCAGCTCGCCTTCGAAGATCACCACGTCATCGCGCAGTACGCGAATCGGACGGTTGCGGTACACGGTACCCTCGATGACCATACAGCCGGCGATGGCGCCGAACTTCGGCGAACGGAACACGTCACGCACTTCGGCCACACCCAGGATGTTCTCGCGAACATCGCTGCCGAGCATGCCGGTCAGGGCCTTCTTGACGTCTTCGATGATGTCGTAGATCACGTTGTAGTAACGCATATCCAGACCTTCCTGCTCGACGATCTTGCGCGCACCGGCATCGGCACGCACGTTGAAGCCGAACAGCACCGCGTTCGAGGCCAGTGCCAGGTTGGCGTCGCTCTCGGTGATACCACCGACGCCGCCACCAATGACGCGTACCTGAACTTCGTCATTGCCCAGGCTGCCGAGCGAACCCTGCAGCGCTTCGAGGGAACCACGCACATCGGTCTTGAGGACGATGTTGAGGGTCTTCTTCTCTTCCTGCCCCATGGTCTCGAAGATGTTTTCCAGCTTGCCGGCGTGAGCACGGGCCAGCTTGACCTCGCGGAACTTGCCTTGACGGAACAGCGCAACTTCACGCGCTTTCTTCTCGTCAGCAACCACCGACATCTCTTCGCCTGCGTCCGGTGTGCCGTCCAGGCCAAGGATCTCGACCGGGATCGACGGGCCAGCTTCCTTCACAGGCTTGCCGTTCTCGTCGAGCATGGCACGTACGCGGCCATAGTTGGAACCGACCAGGACCATGTCGCCCTGACGCAGGGTACCGTCCTGAACCAGGATGGTGGCCACCGGGCCGCGGCCCTTGTCCAGACGCGACTCGACCACGACACCACGACCAGGAGCGGTCGGAGTGGCCTTGAGTTCGAGGATCTCGGCCTGCAGCAGGACAGCTTCGAGCAGTTCGTCGACGCCGGTACCCATCTTCGCCGAAACCTTGACGAACGGCGTGTCACCACCCCAGTCCTCGGAGGTCACGCCTTCGACCGACAGCTCGTTACGGATGCGATCGAGGTCGGCACCCGGCTTGTCGATCTTGTTCACGGCGACAACCAGCGGAACGCCAGCCGCTTTCGCGTGCTGCACGGCTTCGCGGGTCTGCGGCATCACGCCGTCGTCCGCCGCCACCACCAGGATGACGATGTCGGTCGCCTTGGCACCCCGTGCACGCATCTGGGTAAACGCAGCGTGGCCCGGGGTGTCGAGGAAGGTGACCATGCCACGGTCGGTTTCGACGTGGTAGGCACCGATGTGCTGGGTAATACCACCGGCTTCGCCGGCGGCAACCTTGGCACGACGGATATAGTCGAGCAGCGAGGTCTTACCGTGGTCAACGTGACCCATGACGGTCACGACCGGCGCACGCGATGTGGTCTCGCCTTCGAACTTCAGCGATTCGGCCAGGGAATCTTCCAGGGCCGTGTCGCTGACCAGGGTGACCTTGTGGCCCAGCTCTTCGGCGACCAGTTGAGCGGTCTCCTGATCGAGCACCTGGTTGATGGTGACCGGAGTACCCAGCTTGAACATGAACTTGACGACTTCAGCGGCCTTGACCGACATCTGTTGCGCCAGTTCCGAGACGGTGATGGTCTCGCCGATGGTCACGTCACGAATGACTGGACCGGTCGGGTTCTGGAAGCCGTGCTGGTTGCGCTTCTTGCCTTTGCCCTTGCCGCCGCGACCACGACGGAAACCATCGCTCTCTTCGTCGGTGGTGCGTGGCGCTGCACGTGGAGTCGGAGCCTTTTCCTTCTCCTTGACCTTGACCTTGACCGACATGCGCGGCGCTTCGCCACGACCGGCCGCAGCCGGGCCACCACCGCGACGATCGTCATCGCGGGTACGGCTTTCGTTACGACGGCTCTCGTCCTTCTTGCGCTCGGCGGCACGAGCGGCGGCGTCTTCGGACACCGGCGCGTTGGCCATTACCGGGGCTGCAACAGGTGCAG
This sequence comes from Pseudomonas sp. DrBHI1, assembly GCF_002205115.1. Taxonomy (NCBI): domain Bacteria; kingdom Pseudomonadati; phylum Pseudomonadota; class Gammaproteobacteria; order Pseudomonadales; family Pseudomonadaceae; genus Pseudomonas; species Pseudomonas sp. DrBHI1. Next base: position 36,613 of record NZ_NIBE01000007.1, on the reverse strand, counting down.
GCTCGGCCTTGGCCACTGGTGCAGCGGCCGGGGCCTCGGCAGCCTGACGGCGGGCCTGCTCCTCGTTGCGCTGGCGCACTTCGGCTTCAACCTTTTCGCGCGCGGCGTTTTCGGCGGCGCGGCGCTCTTCCTGCTCACGCTTCTGCTCAGCCTGGATTTCCTCCGGGCTGCGCTGCACGAATACTTTCTTCTTGCGTACTTCTACGCTGATGCTCTTGCTACCGGCGACACGCAGAGTGCTGGTGGTCTTGCGCTGCAAGGTGATCTTGCGCGGCTCTTCCGCCTTGCTCTTGTGGCTGCTCTTCAAATGAGTCAGCAGGGTCTGCTTCTCATTGTCGGTCACTACCTGACCGGCGTCGGTGTGCGGCAGACCTGCCTCACGCATCTGCTGCAGCAGGCGCTCTACCGGTGCCTCGACCTCTTGGGCCAGTTCTTTCACCGTGACTTGCGTCATGCACTTCTCTCCTCAGGCCGCGCCTAATTACTCGAACCAGTGGGCTCGGGCGGCCATGATCAACTTGCCGGCACGCTCTTCGTCGATGCCGTCGATGTCGAGCAGGTCGTCAATCGACTGCTCGGCCAGGTCTTCGCGGTTAACCACGCCGCGCACCGCCAGTTCCGCCGCCAGGTCCTTGTCCATGCCCTCAAGGGAGAGCAGGTCGTCGGCCGGATGGGCGTCTGCCAGCTTTTCTTCGGTAGCGATGGCTTTGGTCAACAAACGGTCCTTGGCACGAGCGCGCAGCTCATTGACGATATCTTCGTCAAAGCCATCGATGTTGAGCATTTCTTCCAACGGTACGTAGGCAATTTCTTCGAGGCTGGTGAAGCCTTCGTCGACCAGCACCTGTGCCAGCTCTTCGTCGACTTCCAGTTCCTCAATGAAGTTACGCAGGATGTCGCCTGTCTCAGCCTGTTGCTTGGCCTGGATGTCCTTCTCGGTCATCACGTTCAGGGTCCATGCAGTCAGCTGGCTGGCCAGACGGACGTTCTGGCCGCCACGTCCGATGGCCTGAGCGAGGTTGTCCTCGGCCACGGCGATATCCATCGCATGGGCGTCCTCGTCAACGATGATCGCAGCAACCTCTGCTGGCGACATGGCGTTGATGACGAACTGCGCCGGGTTCTCGTCCCACAGGACGATATCCACACGCTCGCCACCCAGCTCGCCGGATACGGCCTGGACACGCGAACCACGCATGCCGATGCAGGCGCCTTGCGGGTCGATGCGCTTGTCCTTGGAGCGGACGGCGATCTTGGCGCGCGATCCCGGATCACGGGAGGCGGCCATGACTTCGATGAGGCCTTCGGCGATTTCCGGCACTTCGATGCGGAACAGCTCGATCAGCATCTGCGGCGCAGTGCGCGACAGGATCAGCTGAGGACCACGGTTCTCGGTGCGGATTTCCTTGAGCAACGCACGCAGGCGCACGCCGACACGGAAGGTCTCACGGGGAATGATGTCTTCGCGGGCCAGCAGCGCCTCGGCGTTGTTGCCCAGGTCGACGATGACGTTGTCGCGGGTGACCTTCTTCACGGTACCGGAGATGATCTCGCCCACGCGCTCGCGGTAAGCGTCGACCACCTGGGCGCGCTCGGCCTCGCGGACCTTCTGCACGATGACCTGCTTGGCGGTCTGGGCGGCGATGCGGCCGAACTCGATCGACTCGATCTTCTCTTCGATCACGTCACCGATCTTGGCGTCCGGGTGCGTGTCCTGGATCTTTTCCAGCCAGGTCTCGATCGCCGGATCGTCCAGGTCGTTCTCGTCGACCACGGTCCAGCGGCGGAAGGTCTCGTAGCTACCGGTGTGGCGGTTGATTTCCACACGCAGGTCGACTTCGTCCTCAAAACGTTTCTTGGTTGCAGTGGCCAGGGCCACTTCCAGCGCCTCGAAAATGACGCCGGGCGGTACACCCTTTTCGTTGGATACCGATTCAACAACCAGCAGTACTTCTTTGCTCATCGTACGCCTCGCCTTGCGCAAGCCATTGGCCCCGGGTGTTTCGCCGGGTCCGGCACGTCTCAGTCAAAACTGGGAATAATATTGGCCTTGTCGATCGAGTCGATCGGCAACAGGAACTCGTGCTGGTCCACCTGGACCACCACATCCTGCTCCTCCACACCGCGGAGAAGGCCCTGGAAGTTACGACGGCCCTCGAAGGGCGTACGCAGCTTGATCTTCACCTGCTCGCCGGCATGCGCAGCAAACTGTTCCAGAGTGAACAGCGGGCGGTCCATGCCTGGAGAGGACACCTCGAGGGTATATTCAGAGCTGATCGGATCTTCCACATCGAGAATGGCGCTGGCCTGACGGCTGACGGCTTCGCAGTCGTCCACCAGGATCCCGTCTTCTTTGTCGATGTAGATACGCAGTACCGAATGCTTGCCTTGGGAGACGTATTCGATCCCCCAGCATTGGTAGCCCAGGCCCTCGACAACCGGGGCCAACAAGGCCTGCAACTGTTCTAGCTTGCTCGACACCTGAACCCCCTCGTGCATGCTGTGCAAATAAAAAATGGGCGAAGCGCCCATCCCTGAAAGCGCCGTTGGACAACGGCGCCGAAAACTGTTCGGCTAGCAAAAAGCCCCTGAAAAGGGGCTCTGCTGAAGCTGGTTGCGGGGGCTGGATTTGAACCAACGACCTTCGGGTTATGAGCCCGACGAGCTACCAAGCTGCTCCACCCCGCGACAAAGCTGGGGCGAAAGTATAAGACTGAACCCTTTGCCGGGTCAATCCGACCTCCACCTGCAAGAAAGCCCGCTAAAGCGGGCTCTCATGCTTCAATTGGTACCGAGAAGGGGACTCGAACCCCTACACCCTATGGGCACAACCACCTCAAGGTTGCGTGTCTACCAATTCCACCACCTCGGCAATACTACTTCTTGAAACCCGTTACTGCTGCTCTTTGGCTGGAGGAGGTACGTCACCAGAGTTGGTGGTTTCGCTCTTCTGCTGCTGGAGCACCGGTACATCATCATTGACTGCCGGCTTTGGCTCTTTGACTTCCAGCACTGCTGGATCTGGCAGACCAGCTTGAGTCAGCTGGTGAGCCTGCTGCTTGGCGAAATATCCTAACCCAAGTGCAGTCAAAAAGAAAGTGGCAGCAAGTATAGCAGTAACTTTACTCAAAAAGGTAGCGGAACCTTGGCTTCCGAACACAGTATTTGAAGCACCTGCGCCGAAAGATGCACCTGCTTCCGCACCTTTACCCTGTTGCAGCAGCACCATTACAACCAGTGCCAACGCTGCCAACAGATGAAAAACAACTACGACTGTTTCCAGCATTTGTTCAGTTTCCTGCGGCGCGACAAATTGCACCGAATTCGTCTGCGTTCAGGGACGCTCCACCAATGAGCCCCCCATCGATATCCGGCATGCCGAACAGTTCAGCCGCATTGGCCGCCTTCACGCTGCCGCCGTAGAGAAGTTGCACGTTTTCTGCAACTTCGGCGTCCTTCGCCGCCAACTGCTTGCGGATGGCTGCATGCACATCCTGGGCTTGCTGTGGCGAGGCCGTCAAACCAGTACCAATGGCCCAAACAGGCTCATAGGCAATAACTGCATTGGCGAAAGCCTTGATACCGAACACGTCGATAACACTGCTTAGTTGACGCCCTACAACTTCAAGCGTCTCACCTGCCTCGCGCTCTGCAAGAGTTTCCCCTATACACAGCACTGGCGTCAAACCACTTTTCTGAGCGGCTGCAAACTTCTGATTCAGCACTTCATCGCTTTCACCAATAATCTGGCGACGCTCGGAATGCCCAATCAATACATATTTGCAACCGACTTCAGCCAACTGACTCGGTGCAACTTCGCCGGTCAGCGCGCCTTGCTCAGATTGTACCGCAGAATTCTGTGCGCCTACGTTGATTCCTTTTCCCTCCAAGCCATCAATCACTTGATTGATGAACAGGGATGGCGGAAACACCGCGACTTCCACTCCGCTCGGCAGGGACAACTTGCCCAAGCCCTGGGTCAGCTCTACGACGCTGGCGCGGGTACCGTGCATCTTCCAGTTACCAGCTACCATGGGGCGACGCATGCTTTACCTCGTCGGTCAAAGTGGGCGCAGATCTTACCCAACCCGATCTGCGCTGGCAAGCCTCTTTCAGGCACAAACTTCTTCGACCAGCTTGGCCAGGGCCTCGGCATGGCCACGTACCTGGTTTTCATCGTCGCCCTCGACCATCACCCGCACCAGCGGTTCGGTACCGGACTTGCGCAGCAGCACCCGCCCACGACCGGCCATGGCCTCGGTGGCCTTGGCACTGGCTTCCTTGATCAGGGGGTTTTCCAGCGGGTCGTTCTTGCCCGCCGCGAAGCGCACGTTGATCAGCACCTGCGGGCACTTGCGCACGGCCTGTCGGGCCTGGGCAAGGTTTTCGCCACGGCGCTTGAGCGCCATCAGCACCTGCAGCGCGGCGATGATCGCATCACCGGTGGTGGTGTGGCTGCCACAGACGACATGACCGGAGTTTTCGCCACCCAGCAGCCACTCGCGCTCGAGCAGTTCGGCCATGACGTAGCGGTCGCCCACCTTGGCCCGCACGAACGGGATGTCCAGTTCCTTGAACGCCAGCTCCAGGCCCAGGTTGCTCATCAGGGTACCGACCACGCCGCCTTGAAGCTTGCCGCGCTCCTGCATGTCGCGACCGATGATGAACAGCAGTTCGTCACCGTCGACGATGGCGCCGGTGTGATCGACCATCAGCACGCGGTCGCCGTCGCCATCGAAGGCGATGCCGATATCCGCATGACCAACCAGGACCGCCGCCTGCAGCGACTCGATATGGGTCGAACCGCAGTTCTCGTTGATGTTCAGGCCATCCGGGGCGGCGTGCAGCACGGTGACGTCAGCCCCCAGCTCACGGAACACGCTCGGCGCGACCTTGTAGGTGGCGCCATGGGCGCAGTCCACGACGATCTTCAAGCCTTCGAAGCTGGTGCTGCTGGGCACACTGCTCTTGCAGAACTCGATGTAGCGCCCCGCCGCGTCGTTGATGCGCGAGACCTTGCCCAGCTTGCCGGACTCGACGACATTCATCGGCTGGTCGAGCAACTCCTCGATCATCAGTTCGACTTCGTCCGGCAACTTGGTGCCGGCACCGGAGAAGAACTTGATACCGTTGTCGTCATGGGGGTTGTGCGAAGCACTGATGACGATGCCGGCTTCGGCGTGAAAAGTGCGAGTCAGGTAGGCGATGGCCGGCGTCGGCATCGGGCCGAGCAGCATCACATCGGCACCGGCGGCGGACAGGCCCGCCTCGAGCGCGGATTCGAACATGTAGCCGGAGATCCGCGTGTCCTTGCCCACCAGTACCCGGCAGTTGCCCTGCTTGCGGAAGGCCATGCCGGCGGCCCAGCCGAGTTTCAGCATGAAATCAGGGGTGATGGGGAATTGGCCGACGCGACCGCGGATACCATCGGTACCAAAGTATTTTCTGCTCATAGTGACTCCAATGTTCTTATTCGGCGCTCTGGACCGCGGCGATCATGCGCACGACATCGACGGTTTCGGCGACGTCATGTACCCGCAGGATGCTCGCGCCCTTGGTCATGGCCAGGGCGGCCAGGGCCAGACTGCCATAGAGCCGCTCACCGACCGGACGGCCCAGCGCGAGACCGATCATGCTCTTGCGCGAAACGCCCACCAGCAGCGGGCGCCCCAGGCGATAGAGCGCTTCCATGTGTTTGAAAAGGCTCAGGTTGTGCTCAAGGGTCTTGGCAAAGCCGAACCCTGGATCGAGGATGATGCGCTCAGCCCCGATGCCGGCCGCCGCGCAGGCGGCCATACGCTGCTCAAGATAGCGCGTTACATCGGCTGTCACATCCTCGTACTGCGGATTGTCCTGCATGTTGCCCGGCTCGCCACGCATGTGCATCAAGCACACCGGCAGGCCGGTATCGGCCGCCGCATCGAGCGCGCCGTCACGCTCCAGGGCGCGCACATCGTTGATCAGCCCTGCACCAAGGCGGGCCGTCTCGCGCATGACCGAGGGCGTCGAGGTATCGACCGAGATGATCACGTCGAGCCGACTGCTGATCGCCTCGACAATTGGCGCAACGCGCTCCAGTTCCTCGATAGGCGAGACGGCGCGAGCCCCAGGACGGGTAGACTCCCCGCCCACGTCGATCAGGGTCGCACCGGCCGCAACCATATCCTCGGCATGGCGCAAGGCCGCATCGCGCTGGCTGAAGCGCCCACCATCGGAGAACGAGTCTGGGGTGACATTGAGGATACCCATGACATGGGTACGGGACAAATCAAGAGCCCGGTTGCCGCAAGGCAACCGGGTCGGGTACTGCGTCAAGCTCATAGATACCCTTAGTGTTGAGCCGCTGGACCGCCGATCGGCGACTCCGGACGATCATCCTGGGAAGCCTGGTTGCCGGAGGTTCCGGAATCATTGTCCCAGTCACGTGGCTCGCGCGGGGTACGGCCAGCCATGATGTCGTCGATCTGGTCGGCATCGATGGTTTCGTACTTCATCAAGGCCTCGGCCATGGCGTCGAGCTTGTCGCGGTTGTCGGTAAGGATCTGCTTGGCCGTGGCGTAGCACTGATCGATGATGCTGCGCACTTCGGAGTCGATCATCTTGGCGGTTTCGCCCGAGACGCTGGCATGCTGGCTCGCCGCGCTGCGACCGAGGAATACCTCGCCCTCCTCTTCGGCGTACATCAGCGGGCCGAGTTTCTCGGACAGGCCCCACTTGGTGACCATGTTCCGGGCGATCTGGCTGGCGCGCATGATGTCGTTGGAGGCCCCGGTGGTAACACCGTCGAAGCCCAGGGTCATCTCTTCGGCGATACGGCCACCGTACAGCGAGCAGATCTGGCTGATCAGCGCACGTTTGGACAGGCTGTAGCGGTCTTCTTCCGGCAGGAACATGGTCACGCCCAGGGCGCGGCCACGGGGAATGATCGAGACCTTGTAGACCGGGTCGTGCTCGGGAACGACGCGACCAACGATGGCGTGGCCCGCCTCGTGATACGCGGTGTTCTGCTTCTCTTTCTCGGACATGACCATGGTCTTGCGCTCGGCGCCCATCATGATCTTGTCTTTGGCCAGTTCGAACTCCTTCATCTCGACCAGGCGCTTGCTGGCACGGGCGGCGAACAGCGACGCCTCGTTGACCAGGTTGGCCAGGTCGGCACCGGAGAAGCCCGGGGTACCACGGGCAATGACCGCCGCGTTGACGTTCTCGCCAACCGGGACCTTGCGCATATGCACCTTGAGGATCTGCTCACGACCGCGAATGTCCGGCAGGCCAACCACCACCTGGCGGTCGAAGCGACCGGGACGCAGCAGCGCCGGGTCGAGCACGTCGGGACGGTTGGTGGCTGCAATGACGATGATGCCATCGTTCATCTCGAAGCCGTCCATCTCGACCAGCAACTGGTTCAGGGTCTGCTCGCGCTCATCGTGACCGCCACCCATGCCGGCGCCACGATGACGACCGACAGCGTCGATCTCGTCGATGAAGATGATGCACGGCGCGTGCTTCTTGGCCTGTTCGAACATATCGCGAACACGACTGGCGCCCACGCCGACGAACATCTCGACGAAGTCGGAACCGGAAATGGTGAAGAACGGCACCTTGGCTTCACCGGCAATGGCCTTGGCCAGCAGGGTTTTACCGGTACCCGGCGGGCCGACCATCAGCACGCCGCGAGGGATACGACCACCCAGGCGCTGGAACTTGCCCGGATCGCGCAGGAATTCGACCAGTTCGCCAACCTCTTCCTTGGCCTCGTCGCAGCCGGCGACGTCAGCCAGGGTGGTTTTCACCTGGTCTTCGGACAGCAGGCGCGCCTTGCTCTTGCCGAAGCTCATTGGCCCGCCCTTGCCACCGGCACCGCCCTGCATCTGGCGCATGAAGAACATGAAAACGGCGATGATCACCAGGATCGGGAAGCTCGCAACCAGCAACTGGGTCCAGATGCTCTGTTGTTCAGGTTGCTTGCCTTCGACGGTGACGTGGTTGTCGACCAGGTCTCCGATCAAGCCGTTGTCGGTAATCGCCGGGCGTACGGTCTTGAAGTTGTCGCCGTCAGTGCGCTTGCCGGTAATGATATAGCCGTCGACGGTCACCCGCTCAACCTTGCCATCCTTGACTTGCTGGATGAAGTCGGAATAGTTGAGGGTCTGCGGCTCGTTAGGGCTGGAGAAGTTGTTCATCACCGTCACTAGGACGGCGGCAATGATCAACCACAGGATCAGATTCTTTGCCATGTCGTTCAATTCGCTACCCTCTGAGGCCGGCGCACGACGCAGCCGTGCCTCGCATGATATTCATCGCCCTAACTTACTACATTACCCACGCATCCGCAGGCACCGTCTGTAACCCTTTGTGAAAGCTAGACTACACGAAGTTCGGACGATCCAGTCGGGACGGCCGATTGGAAATAACTATCGGCAACCCCGCAACACGCCTTTCATGCACCCTTGAAACCCTTGCCCAGCAGGTACTGTTCACGGGAACGGTCTCGCGAGGAGGACGGCTTGCGCATTTGCACCTTGTCGAACTTGCTGCGCACGTCCTTGAGGTACATGTCGAAGCCTTCGCCCTGAAAGATCTTGATCAGGAAATCTCCGCCGGGCTTGAGCACACGGGTCGCAAGATCCAGGGCCAGTTCACAGAGGAACATGGCGCGCGGCATGTCCACTGCAGGCGTACCACTCATATTGGGGGCCATATCGGAAATCACAAGGTCGACGTGCGAATCGCCGACCGCCTGCAGGATTTGTTGCAGCACTTCGTCTTGGGTGAAATCGCCCTGGATGAAGGTAACGTCGGGGATCGAATCCATTTCCAGTATGTCCGAGGCGATCAGGCGGCCCTGCCCGCCAATCAGACGACTGGTTACCTGCGACCAGCCACCGGGAGCCGCACCGAGGTCGATCACGCTCATGCCCGGACGGATCAGGCGGTCTTTCTCCTGGATCTCCAGCAGCTTGTAGCTCGCGCGCGAGCGGTAGCCATCCTTCTGCGCCTGCTTGACGAAAGGATCGTTGAAATGTTCACGCAGCCAGTTTGCGCTGCTTTTGGAACGTTGTACCACGGGGCACCTCGATGATATGCGTCGTGTTTGACTGGGCGGAGCCACAGGCCCTCGGGTAAAATGCCCGTCAATTTTACAGAATCAGACGAAAAGGGTCAGATTATGCCGCTCAATAACGAGCAGAAGAAGCAATACAAGTCCATTGGTCACGACCTGAAGCCGGTCCTGATCGTTGCTGGCAACGGTTTGAATGAAGGCGTGATCGCCGAACTGGAGCGCGCCTTGGTCGACCATGAGCTGATCAAGGTCGAGATTCGCTCGGAAGATCGCGAGGAACGCGCCGAGACCATCGCCGAACTGTGCAAGGCCGGCCGCGCCGAACTGGTGCAGACCATCGGCAAGAAAGCGCTGATCTACCGCAAGAACCCACAGCCGAACAAGCAGCTGTCCAACATCCACCGTTACAAGTAACGGTAGCAGGGCTGCTGCGCAGCCCTTTCGCGACACAAGGCCGCTCCCACAGGGGGCCGCACCGACCTCCGGCGCAGCGCAATCCCTGCGGGAGCGGCCTTGCATCGCGAAAGGGCCGCAAAGCGGCCCCGGCGATATTGAGTCGCTTACCGCCGCGCCCTGACCGGGACCGGCTGGGCCACCAGCACGATGCCGGAGAAGCCCAGCACCAGGAAGCAGAACATCTGCCAACGCTCGCCCACGGAGATCCCGTAGCGCAGCGTGTAGTAGCTGACGCAGGCGCCGAAGCCGAGCAGCAGCATCTGGCCGCGGAACTGCCGCCACCAGGCCGCCAGGCCATCCACCCTCGCCAGCACTGCCAACTGGGTCAACAACCCGAGCATGGCCACGCCAATCAACCAGCGGTCGATCTGCGCAGCCACGTCGTGCACCAGCAAAGGCGCCAGGCCACTGACCTTGAGCGCCGGCACCAGCCCCACGTGGAACACCCACAGGCCGCCGACCCAGAACACCTGGGCCAGCTGCCAGAGGATCCCCTCGAGGGATGGCGCCCGCAGGCGCCGGTCAGATGTGCTTGACTTCGACAATCTCGTACTCGACCGTGCCACTTGGCGTCTTGACGACGACAGTATCACCTTCTTCCTTGCCGATGATGGCGCGGGCAATCGGCGCACCGCTGGAGAGCTTGCCCTGCTTCACGTCGGCTTCGTCTTCGCCGACGATCTGGTAGGTCACCTCTTCATCGGTCTCGGTGTTCGCCAGCACCACGGTGGTGCCGAAAATCACCTTGCCGGTGTGGGCGATGGTGGTGACGTCGATCACCACCGAGTTCTGCAGACGGCCTTCGATATCGCGGATACGCGCCTCGACCATGCCCTGCTCCTCACGGGCGGCGTGGTATTCGGCGTTTTCCTTGAGATCGCCCAGCTCGCGAGCCTCGCCGATCGCCTGGCTCAGGCGTGGGCGCTCGGTCTTGCTCAGGAACAGATGCTCTTCCTCCAGGGCGCGAGCGCCCTGGACGGTCATCGGGTATTTGGTAATGCTCATGCTTTGAGTCCTGCATGCAGATCCTGCAGGCGACGAACGGTCTTTTCCGGACCGAATTTCAGCGCCTCGCAGATGGCTTCACCGGCCGCAATGGTGGTGGTGCAGTAGATCTTGTGCTGCAACGCATTGCGACGAATCGAGTAGGAGTCAGCGATCGACTGGCGACCTTCGGTGGTGTTGATGATCAGCGACACTTCGTCGTTCTTGATCATGTCGACCACGTGCGGACGCCCCTCGGTCACCTTGTTCACGCGACGCACTTTCAGGCCGGCCGCTTCGATTACCTTGGCGGTGCCGGCAGTGGCGACCACTTCGAAGCCCAGGGCGATCAGGTCGCGGGCAACGCCAGCCACTTGCGGCTTGTCGTCGTCACGCACGCTGATGAACGCGGTACCACCGGTCGGCAGCACTTCGCTGGCGCCCATCTGGGCCTTGGCGAAGGCTTCGCCGAAGCTGTCGCCGACGCCCATGACTTCACCAGTCGATTTCATCTCAGGGCCGAGGATCGGGTCAACCCCCGGGAACTTGGCGAACGGGAAGACGGCTTCCTTGACGCTGTAGAAGTTCGGGATGATTTCCTGGGTGAAGCCCAGCTCTTTCAGGGTCTTGCCGGCCATGACGCGGGCCGCGATCATCGCCAGGGAAGTGCCGATGCACTTGGAGACGAATGGCACGGTACGCGAGGCGCGTGGGTTGACCTCGATCACGTAGATCTTGTCGCCCTGCAGGGCCAGCTGCACGTTCATCAGGCCGACCACGCCCAGCTCCAGGGCCATTTTCTTGACCTGGACGCGGACTTCGTCCTGTACTTCCTTGCTCAGCGAGTAAGGCGGCAGCGAGCACGCCGAGTCGCCGGAGTGAACGCCGGCCTGCTCGATGTGTTGCATGATCGCGCCGATCACCACGTCGGTGCCGTCGCAGACCGCGTCCACGTCCATCTCGATGGCGCAGTTGAGGAAGTGGTCGAGCAGCACCGGGCTGTCGTTGGAGACCTGCACCGCTTCACGCAGGTAGCGCTTGAGCTCGTCCAGTTCGTAGACGATCTCCATGGCGCGGCCGCCCAGCACGTAGGACGGGCGAACCACCAGCGGGTAACCGATCTTGCCAGCGGCAGCGATGGCTTCGTCTTCGCTGCGAACGGTGGCGTTTGGCGGCTGCAGCAGGTTCAGGCGCTGAACCATCTGCTGGAAGCGCTCGCGGTCTTCGGCGCGGTCGATGGCGTCCGGGCTGGTACCGATGATCGGTACGCCGGCTTCTTCCAGGGCACGCGCCAGTTTCAGCGGGGTCTGGCCGCCGTAGTGGACGATCACGCCCTTCGGCTTCTCGACGCGGCAGACTTCCAGCACGTCTTCCAGGGTCAGCGGCTCGAAGTACAGGCGGTCGGAGGTGTCGTAGTCGGTGGAGACGGTCTCAGGGTTGCAGTTGACCATGATGGTCTCGTAACCGTCTTCACGCAGGGCCAGCGCGGCGTGCACACAGCAGTAGTCGAACTCGATGCCCTGGCCGATACGGTTCGGGCCGCCACCCAGGATCATGATCTTGTCACGGGTCGACGGGTTGGCCTCGCACTCTTCCTCGTAGGTCGAGTACAGGTAGGCGGTATCGGTGGCGAACTCGGCGGCGCAGGTGTCGACGCGCTTGTACACCGGGAACACTTCCAGCTTGTGGCGGTGACGGCGCAGGTTCTTGTCGGTGATGCCGAGCAGCTTGGCCAGGCGCTGGTCCGAGAAGCCCTTGCGCTTGAGGCGCAGCATGTAGTCCTTGTCGATCGACGACAGGGCCAGGGTCTTGACCTTTTCTTCTTCCTTGATCAGGTCTTCCATCTGTACCAGGAACCACAGGTCGATGCCGGTCAGGGCAAAGATTTCCTCGATGGTCATGCCCGAACGCATCGCGTCGGCGACGTACCAGATACGCTCGGCGCCCGGCACGGTCAGCTCGCGCTTGAGGATGCTGGCCGCTTCCGGGCTGGCCAGGTCGACTTTCGGGTCGAGGCCGCAGGCACCGACTTCCAGGCCGCGCAGGGCTTTCTGCAGGGATTCCTGGAAGGTGCGGCCGATGGCCATGACTTCACCCACGGACTTCATCTGGGTGGTCAGGCGGGCGTCGGCTTTCGGGAATTTTTCGAAGGCGAAGCGTGGCAGCTTGGTGACGACGTAGTCGATCGACGGCTCGAAGGACGCCGGGGTGCGGCCACCGGTGATGTCGTTCTGCAGCTCGTCGAGGGTGTAGCCGATGGCCAGCTTGGCGGCGATCTTGGCGATCGGGAAGCCGGTGGCCTTGGAAGCCAGGGCCGAGGAACGGGAAACCCGCGGGTTCATCTCGATCACGACCATGCGGCCAGTGTTCGGGCAGATACCGAACTGCACGTTGGAGCCGCCGGTCTCGACACCGATTTCACGCAGCACCGCCAGCGAGGCGTTGCGCATGATCTGGTATTCCTTGTCGGTCAGGGTCTGTGCCGGAGCAACGGTGATCGAGTCACCGGTGTGCACGCCCATCGGGTCGAAGTTCTCGATCGAGCAGACGATGATGCAGTTGTCCTTCTTGTCGCGGACCACCTCCATCTCGTATTCCTTCCAGCCGATCAGCGATTCGTCGATCAGCAGCTCCTTGGTCGGCGACAGGTCCAGACCACGGGTGCAGATTTCTTCGAACTCTTCACGGTTGTAGGCGATACCACCGCCCGTGCCGCCCATGGTGAACGATGGGCGGATGATGCATGGGAAGCCGAGCTTCTCGAGGACCGCGTTGGCCTCTTCCATGCTGTGGGCGATACCGGAGCGCGGGCACTCCAGGCCGATGTCCTTCATCGCCTTGTCGAAGCGCGAACGGTCTTCAGCCTTGTCGATGGTGTCGGCGTTGGCGCCGATCATCTCTACGCCGAACTTCTCCAGGACGCCATGGCGCTCCAGGTCCAGGGCGCAGTTCAGCGCGGTCTGGCCACCCATGGTCGGCAGAACGGCGTCAGGGCGCTCTTTCTCGATGATCTTGGCCACCGACTGCCACTTGATCGGCTCGATGTAGGTGGCGTCGGCCATGGCCGGGTCGGTCATGATGGTGGCCGGGTTGGAGTTCACCAGGATGACACGGAAACCTTCCTCGCGCAGGGCCTTGCAGGCCTGGGCGCCGGAGTAGTCGAATTCGCAGGCCTGGCCGATCACGATCGGGCCAGCGCCGAGAATCAGGATGCTTTTGATGTCTGTACGTTTTGGCATGGTTGTCACTCAAATCCGGGGTCAGTCGGCAAGCCGCTTTGAACAATCTGGGTCAGGCACTGCCGGGCGCGGCGCGAGCCGGCCCGGGGCCTTGAAGCAGGATGCTCAGCGGCGCTTGGCCATGGCATCGGTGAAACGATCGAACAGTGGCGCGACGTCGGTCGGGCCTGGGCTCGCTTCAGGGTGACCCTGGAAGCTGAACGCGCTCTTGTCGGTGCGCTCGATACCCTGCAGGGTACCGTCGAACAGCGACTTGTGAATGGCGCGTACGTTAGCCGGCAAGGTGGCTTCATCGACGGCAAAGCCGTGGTTCTGGCTGGTGATCATGACCACGCCGGTGTCCAGATCCTGGACCGGGTGGTTGGCACCGTGGTGGCCATGACCCATCTTCACGGTCTTGGCGCCGGAGGCCAAGGCCAGCAGTTGGTGGCCGAGGCAGATGCCGAAGACCGGAATCTCGGTCTCGAGGATTTCCTTGATCGCCTGGATGGCGTAGTCGCATGGCTCCGGATCACCAGGGCCGTTGGACAGGAACACACCATCGGGGTTGAGCGCGAGCACTTCGCTGGCCGGGGTCTGGGCAGGCACCACGGTCACGCGGCAACCACGCGCGACCAGCATGCGCAGGATGTTCAACTTGACGCCGTAGTCGAAGGCAACCACGTGGTACGGCAGGTCGGCAGCGTCGATGGTCGGGTGGCTGTCGGTCTTCAGTTCCCAGACGCTGGAACGCCACTCGTAGCGCTCCTTGGTGGAAACGACCTTGGCCAGGTCCATGCCCTTCAGGCCCGGGAAGGCACGGGCAGCGGCGATGGCCTGCTCTTCGGTGATGTTGTCACCGGCGAGGATGCAACCGTTCTGGGCGCCTTTTTCACGCAGGATACGGGTCAGGCGACGGGTATCGATACCGGCGATGGCGACAACATTGTTGGCCTTGAGGTACTCAGGCAGCGACTGGGTATTGCGCCAGTTGCTGGCCAACAGCGGCAGGTCGCGGATGACCAGGCCGGCGGACCAGACGCGGTTGGATTCGGCGTCTTCCGGGGTGGTGCCGGTATTGCCGATGTGCGGGTAGGTCAGGGTGACGATTTGCTGCGAGTAGGAAGGGTCTGTAAGGATTTCCTGGTAGCCGGTCATAGCGGTGTTGAATACCACCTCGCCAACGGTCTGACCGTCGGCACCAATGGCTTCACCGCGAAAAATACTGCCGTCGGCAAGGGCGAGTATGGCTGGCTTTGTCAAGAAGACCTCCCGTAAATCAAGCATGAAAGGGCGATCGCAGGTTGCAAAAAAGCGGAGTGACGTATGGACACGTCACCCCGCTTTTAAGTGCTGAATTCAATTCGCTGCGCGCTTTTAGTGGACACACTAAAGCTGTAGCTTACAGAAAAGTGCGTTTTGGGTCTACCGTAGATGTGTCTCTAAACCACACTAATGCGACAAGGGGCTGCCAGGCAGCCCCGCGACATTAACGCAGCTCAAGCACGTCCTGCATGTCGTACAGGCCAGGCTCACGCCCTTCCAGCCACAGCGCAGCGCGTACGGCGCCCTTGGCGAACGTCATGCGGCTGGAGGCCTTGTGGGTGATCTCCAGGCGCTCGCCTTCGGCGGCGAACAGCACGGTGTGGTCACCGACCACATCACCGGCACGTACAGTAGCGAAACCGATGGTCTTGCGATCACGGGCGCCAGTCTGGCCTTCACGGCCATAAACGGCCACTTCCTGCAAGTCGCGCCCCAACGCATTGGCAACCACTTCACCCATGCGCAGAGCGGTCCCCGACGGCGCGTCGACCTTGTGCCGGTGATGAGCTTCGATGATCTCGATATCCACATCATCGCCCAGCACCCGGGCCGCCATGTCCAGCAGCTTGAGGCTGAGGTTCACGCCCACGCTGAAGTTCGCGGCGAAGACGATCGGAATCTCCTTGCCCGCCTCCGCCAGCAACCCTTTCTCTTCCGGCGTGAAACCGGTGGTGCCGATGACCATGGCCTTGCCCGCCTTGCGGCAGAACGCCAGGTTCTTCAGGGTCACCGAAGGATGCGTGAAATCGATCAGCACATCGAACTCGTCGGCGACCTTGGCCAGGTCATCGCAGATCAGCACGCCGATACGCCCCAGGGCCGCCAGCTCACCGGCATCGGCCCCGACCAGCGAGCTGTCCGGGCGATCAATCGCCGCTGTCAGCCCGGCCTGGGGCGCCTGCTGCTGCACAGCCTCGACGAGGGTCTTGCCCATCCGCCCCGCCGCGCCCATTACCGCAATACGTCGCATAGCCTGTTCCTTCTCAGAGATCGCCGAAGAAGCGCTTCACACCCTCGAACCAGCCGCTGGCCTTGGGCGAATGGGAGCTGTCGCCCTCCAGCGAATCGCGCAGCTCTTCGAGCAGCTCGCGCTGGCGACGACTGAGGTTGACCGGCGTTTCCACCGCCACCCGGCACAGCAGGTCGCCTGCCGCGCCACCGCGCACCGGCGCCACGCCCTTGCCGCGCAAGCGGAACTGCTTGCCGGTCTGGGTGCCTTCGGGGATCTTCAGCTTCACGCGACCATCGAGGGTCGGCACTTCCAGCTCGCCACCCAGGGCGGCATCGGTATAGCTGATCGGCACTTCGCAGTAGAGGTGCTTGCCGTCGCGCTGGAAGATCGGGTGCTCGCGCACATTGACGACCACATACAGGTCACCGGTAGGACCACCATGGGCGCCCGCCTCGCCTTCGCCGGACAGGCGAATGCGATCACCGGTATCGACACCGGCCGGAACCTTGACCGACAGCGTCTTGTACTCCTCTACACGACCTTCGCCGTGGCACGAACCGCAAGGGTCGGTGATGATCTTGCCCTGGCCATGGCAACGCGGACAGGTCTGCTGCACGGCGAAGAAGCCCTGCTGCATGCGCACCTGGCCGATACCGCCGCAGGTCGGGCAGGTCGACGGTGTCGAGCCCTTCTTGGCGCCGGAGCCGTCGCACGGCTTGCAGTTGACCAGCGTGGGCACACGAATGTTGACCGTGGTGCCGCGCACCGCCTCTTCGAGGTTGAGCTCGAGGGTGTAGCGCAGGTCGCTGCCGCGCTGGGCACCACCACGACCGCCGCGGCCGCCGCCGAAGAAGTCGCTGAAGACATCGCCAAAGATGTCGGAGAAGTTGGCACCACCGAAACCGGCACCGCCGCCACCCATGCTCGGGTCAACACCGGCGTGGCCATACTGGTCGTATGCCGCGCGCTTGCTGGCATCGGACAGCACCTCGTAGGCCTCGTTGGCCTCCTTGAACAGGTCTTCCGACTCCTTGTCGCCCGGGTTGCGATCCGGGTGGTACTTCATCGCCAGACGGCGGTAGGCCTTCTTGAGATCACCTTCACTGGCGCCACGCTCGACACCCAGGACCTCATAAAAATCACGCTTTGCCATAGGTCATTTGCACTCTTGGGGGCGTTCGGCATACCTCGGCGCATCGTGCGCCATGCCACCAGCACCTGCCGTCATGGGCGAATGCGCCGCGACAGATGCCGTAAATAATTCTCGTGTTCCAGACACGCCAACGCGGGAGCAAGCTCCCGCGCGGCGACATCCTACCAGTTCACCAGCAAACGACGGTGAACCGGCCGACAACATGCAGGAATTACTGCTTGTTGTTGTCTTTCACTTCTTCGAACTCGGCGTCAACCACGTCGTCGTGCTTGGCTTCCGGCTCGGCCTGCTGGGCGCCGCCCTGTGGCTGCTCGGCCTGCTGCTCGGCGTACATCTTCTGGGCAACAGGCGCCGAGACCTTGGACAGCTCCTCGACCTTGGCGTCGATGGCGGCCTTGTCGTCGCCTTTGACGGCGGCTTCCAGGGCGACCACGGCGGCCTCGATGGCGGTCTTCTCTTCAGCGGTGACCTTGTCACCGGCTTCAGCGACCATCTTGCGGGTCGAGTGAACCAGCGCGTCACCCTGGTTACGGGCGGCGGCCAGTTCTTCGAACTTGCGATCTTCCTCGGCGTTGGCCTCGGCGTCACGCACCATTTTCTCGATTTCTTCGTCGGACAGGCCGGAGTTGGCCTTGATCACGATCGACTGCGCCTTGCCGGTGGCCTTGTCCTTCGCGCCGACGTGCAGGATGCCGTTGGCGTCGATGTCGAAGGTCACTTCGATCTGCGGCACGCCGCGCGGAGCTGGCGGGATGTCGGCCAGGTCGAACTTGCCCAGCGACTTGTTCTGCGAAGCTTGCTTGCGCTCACCCTGCAGCACGTGGATGGTCACGGCGCCCTGGTTGTCATCGGCGGTCGAGAACACCTGCGACTTCTTGGTCGGGATGGGGGTGTTCTTCTCGATCAGCGCGGTCATCACGCCGCCCATGGTTTCGATACCCAGGGTCAGCGGGCTGACGTCCAGCAGCAGCACGTCCTTGACGTCACCAGCCAGAACAGCGCCCTGGATGGCGGCACCCATGGCAACGGCTTCGTCCGGGTTGACGTCCTTGCGCGCTTCTTTACCGAAGAAGTCGGCAACGGCTTTCTGCACCATCGGCATACGGGTCTGGCCACCGACCAGGATCACGTCGTCGATCTTGCTGGCGTCGATGCCGGCGTCCTTCAGGGCGATGCGGCATGGCTCGATGGTACGGTTGACCAGGTCTTCGACCAGCGACTCCAGCTTGGAGCGGGAGATCTTCACATTCAAGTGTTTCGGCCCGGTCGCATCTGCGGTGATGTACGGCAGGTTGACATCGGTCTGCTGGCTCGAGGACAGCTCGATCTTGGCCTTTTCAGCGGCTTCTTTCAGGCGCTGCAGGGCCAGGGGATCGTTCTTCAGATCCATGCCGGACTCTTTCTTGAACTCGTCGACGAGGTAGTCGATCAGGCGCATGTCGAAGTCTTCGCCACCCAGGAAGGTGTCGCCGTTGGTGGCCAGTACTTCGAACTGGTGCTCACCGTCGACTTCGGCGATTTCGATGACCGAAACGTCGAAGGTACCACCACCGAGGTCATAAACGATGACGGTGTGGTCGCCCTTGGCCTTGTCCATGCCGTACGCCAGCGCAGCGGCGGTCGGTTCGTTGATGATGCGTTTTACGTCCAGACCGGCGATGCGACCGGCATCCTTGGTGGCCTGACGCTGGCTGTCGTTGAAGTAGGCCGGCACG
Organism: Pseudomonas sp. DrBHI1; assembly: GCF_002205115.1. NCBI lineage: Bacteria > Pseudomonadati > Pseudomonadota > Gammaproteobacteria > Pseudomonadales > Pseudomonadaceae > Pseudomonas > Pseudomonas sp. DrBHI1. The sequence goes on along the minus strand of NZ_NIBE01000007.1, from coordinate 17,745 downwards.
GTGATGACCGCTTCGGTGACCGGCTCGCCGAGGTAATCTTCGGCAGTCTTCTTCATCTTCTTCAGGACTTCGGCGCTGATCTGCGGCGGAGCCATTTCCTTGCCGGAGGCCTCGACCCAGGCGTCACCGTTGCTGGCCTTGACGATCTTGTAAGGCACCAGCTTGATGTCTTTCTGCACGACATCTTCTTCGAAACGGCGGCCGATCAGGCGCTTCACAGCGAACAGGGTGTTGTGCGGGTTGGTGACCGCCTGGCGCTTGGCCGACTGACCGACCAGGATTTCGCCGTCGTTTGCGTAGGCGATGATCGAAGGCGTGGTACGCGCGCCTTCAGCGTTCTCGATGACCTTGGCGGTGCCGTTTTCCAGCACGGAGACGCAGGAGTTGGTGGTCCCCAGGTCGATACCGATGATTTTACCCATGTTGATTCTCCCGAAACTTGAATTTGATAGCAGCGACTGCCTTGGCCCACTGCACTAATACTTGAAGGCTTGACACCTAGATGGGGGTGCCCGGAAAGATTTCAAGCCTTTTCATTGATCGAAGGCTGCGCAGCGCTCGGCGCCTTGCTGACCACCACCATGGCGGGGCGCAGCAGGCGGCCGTTGAGCAGGTAGCCTTTCTGGAACACGTTCAGCACGCTGTTCGGCTCGACCTCGGCGCTTTCCTGCATGGCCATCGCCTGGTGGTGCTCGGCGTTGAATGGCTGGCCGTGCGGATCGATGGCCTCGAGGTTGTAGCGCTTGAGGGTGTCCTGGAACATCTTCAGGGTCAGCTCGATGCCTTCGCGCATCGGCTTGATGGTCTCGTCGTCGGCATTGGACAGTTCCAGGCCACGCTCCAGGCTGTCGATGATCGGCAGCAGGTCGCCGGCGAACTTCTCCAGGGCGAACTTGTGGGCCTTCTCGACATCCTGCTCGGCACGGCGGCGGATGTTCTGCAGGTCGGCGGCGGCGCGCAGGGACTGGTCCTTGGCGGCGGCCAGCTGCTCCTCGAGCTCCAGGACACGGGCATCGGCATTCGCGGCGCCTGCTTCTTCGGAATTCAGGTTCTTCTCATCCAGCTGTTCGTCAGCCATTGGGTTTCTCCTCCACGATTTCTGTCGTGCGAGCCAGGCTCGCCATGTCTTGCCGGCTATATGGGGTCGGAAAAACCAGGTTCAAGGGGGAAGGTGCTTTTCCACATTCGTCGACCGGCTATTGGCAGACTCGCGAAAAGCACTGTATAAATATCCAGACACGACCTTCCGGGAGCCGCCCCATGCTGGTGCACCTGTCCATTCACAACTACGCCATCGTCGAACACCTCGACCTCGAAATCGCCCGCGGCATGTCCGTGATCACCGGCGAGACCGGGGCTGGCAAGTCGATCATGCTCGACGCCCTCGGCCTGGCCCTGGGCGACCGCGCCGACAGCGGCGTGGTGCGCCCGGGCACCGACAAGGCAGACATCCTCGCCACCTTCGACCTGATCGACATCCCCGAGGCCCACGCCTGGCTCGCCGAGCGCGACCTGGAAAGCGACGGGCCGTGCATCCTGCGCCGGGTGATTACCGCCGAGGGCCGCAGCCGAGGCTACATCAACGGCACCCCCTGCCCACTGGGCGACCTCAAGGCCCTGGGCGAACTGCTGATCGACATCCACAGCCAGCATGAACACCAGTCACTGCTCAAGACCGACACCCACCGCCGACTGGTTGACGAATACGCCGGCGCCAGCGACCTGGCCCGCCAGGTCCAACTGGCCGCCAAGCGCTGGAACCAGACACGCCAGGAGCTGGAGCGCCTGAGCAATTCCGGAGACGAGCAACGGGCGCGCCATCAACTGCTCAGCTACCAACTGGAAGAACTGGACAACCTCGGCCTTGGCGAGAACGAGCTGGAACAGCTGGAACAGGAACACAAGAACCTGACCAACGCCGAGGCGCTGTTCGGCATCTGCCGCCAGGTCATCGAGCAGTGCAGCGAAAGCGACTCGGGCAACGTGCTGAGCGCCCTGACTGTCAGCCTCAACCGGCTCACCGCAGTCGTCAACGGCCCAAAGGCGCTGGACGAGGCGGTCAACCTGATCGCCAGCGCGCAGATCCAGGTAGAGGAGGCCGTTGGCGAACTCAACCGCTTCCTCGACAACTTCGACGCCGACCCGATGCGCCTTCAGGCCTTGGAAGAGCGCCTGGACACCATCTATACCCTCGCCCGCAAACACCGTGTACACCCTACCGAGCTGCCGCACCTGCAACAACGCCTGATGGAGGAGCTCGAGGGACTTAACGCCAGCGACGAGTCGGTTGAGCGCCTGGGCGAGGAGCTGGCCGCCTACGCCCAGCACTATAAAGAGAAAGCCAGCGAGCTGAGCGCGCTGCGCCAGCAGGCCGCCAAGCAACTGGCCACCGCCGTCGAGCAGGAAATCCAGCGCCTGGGCATGCCCGGCGGGCGCTTCTGCATCGAACTTACGCCCTTCGACAACGGCGACCTTTCGCCCCATGGCCTGGAGCAGATCGAACTGCTGGTCAGCGCCAACCCCGGCCAGCCACTCAAGGGCCTGGCCAAGGTCGCCTCGGGCGGTGAGCTGTCGCGTATCAGCCTGGCGATCCAGGTGATCACCGCGCAGACCTCGCGCATTCCGACCCTGGTGTTCGACGAAGTGGACGTGGGGATCGGCGGCCCGACGGCAGAGATCGTCGGCCAACTGCTTCGCCGCCTCGGCGAGCGCGGCCAGGTCCTGACCGTGACCCACCTGCCCCAGGTGGCAGCGCAGGGCCATCACCACCTGTTCGTGCACAAGGTGCGCAACAGCGACACCACGCACACCGCCGTGGCCAGCCTGGGCAAGCGCGAGCGGGTCGAGGAAGTGGCGCGGATGCTGGGTGGGATCGACTTGACCAAGGAGTCGCTGGCCCATGCGCGCAAGATGGTAGTGAGCAGCAAGGCCTGAGCCTTCGCGCTCCAGAAATCGCGCAAGACTTGAGGCACCACAAAGCACAAAGGCGACCCGAAGGTCGCCTTTGTCATCAATAACGATCTAAATCGTTACTTCTTTTTACGCACATACAGAACCAGATTGTGGTCCACCAGCTCGAAGCCATGCTCGGCAACGATCTCTTTCTGGCGCTTCTCGATTTCGGCATCGAAGAATTCAATGACTTCACCGCTGTCCACGTTGACCATGTGATCGTGGTGCTTGCCATCCGCCAGCTCGAACACCGCGTGGCCGCCATCAAAGTTGTGGCGCTCCACCAGGCCCGCCGCTTCGAATTGGGTCAGTACGCGGTACACGGTCGCCAGACCGACATCCTCGCCAGCTTCCATCAGCGCCTTGTAGACATCCTCGGCACTCATGTGACGCTGCTCGGCGGAGTCGAGCATCTGAAGAATCTTGACTCGAGGCAGGGTAACCTTGAGGCCCGCTTTGCGCAATTCGCTATTTTCAACCATGGTCAGCTTTCTCGCCGATGCTGCTTCGCAGCTTCTCTTAATACGGGTATGATCGGGGTTTACGTTGTCCAGCCAAGATAGTGGAAGTCGCCCACCGATGCAAAACACCAAGCTCTTGCTAACCAGCCTCACCCTAGTGGGACTGCTCGCACTCGCCGGTTGCTCGTTTCCCGGGGTTTACAAAATCGACATCCAGCAGGGCAATGTCGTCACGCAGGACATGATAGACCAATTGCGTCCGGGAATGACCCGCCGGCAAGTAAGGTTTATCATGGGCAACCCGCTGCTGCAGGACACTTTCCACACCAACCGCTGGGACTACCTGTACAGCCTGCAGCCCGGCGGCGGCCAGCGCCAGCAAGAGCGCATGAGCATCTTCTTCAACGAGAGCGACCAACTGGTCAGCCTCTCCGGCGACTTCATGCCGGGCGTCAGCCGCGACCAGGAAATCCTCGGCGGCAGCGGCGACACCACGGTCAGCCCGGTCAAGCAGCCCAGCCAATCCGAAAAGCCGGCCAAGCCAGGCTCGCTGGAAGACACACTGCAAAAAGAAATCGACAACATCGAGACCACCCCGGTCCCGACGCCAGCACCGCTGGAAACCTCGCCGCAGTAAATGCGCCGACACTAAAAAGCCCGGATCCAGTCCGGGCTTTTTATTGCGCTGTCGAAAAGCCTGCGGATCAGACCACGAGCCCTAATCAGCCATTGATCTGCTTGGCACGCTGGCAAAACGCATCGACCATGGTATTGGCCGCCTGATTGAACAATGGCCCCAGTGTCGCCCGCACTAGGGCGCCGGCATAATCGAACGACAGGTCGAGGCTGATCTTGCAGGCCTTCTCGCCCAGCGGCTTGAACACCCACAAACCGTGCAGCTGGGTGAACGGCCCATCTTCCAGGTTCATTTCGATCGACTGGCCCGGCACCAGCACATTGCGCGTGGTGAACTGCTGGCTCATACCGCCCTTGGCCACTTCCAGCCTGGCCCGCATGTGCGTGTCGCTGGCCTCGAGCACGGTGGAAGCCGAGCACCAGGGCAGGAACTCCGGGTAGCTGGCCACATCATTGACCAGGTCGTAGAGCGCCTGGGCAGGGAACGGCAGCAGGGCGGAGCGTTGAATATGGGTAGTCATCCAGGCGTCACTTCCAATCTGGGCGGCGGCGCGTCGCAGCGCCTCGAATACGGTTCTGTGTGGCAGAACGAGGCCTGTATTGTCCGGGATTCACACAACTGGCTCAAGCGCACCTAAACCCCATAGCCGAGGACGCGGACTCTCCCTATAATGCCGCCCCTATGGCTAAGCAAAAGAAACATCCGACCGGGACCATCGCGCAGAACAAGAAGGCGCGACACGATTACTTCATCGAACACAAGTTCGAGGCCGGGCTGGTCCTGTCCGGCTGGGAAGTAAAGAGCCTGCGGGCCGGCAAGGCGCACCTGACCGACAGCTACGTGCTGCTCAAGGATGGCGAAGCCTGGCTGTTCGGCAGCCACATCACCCCGCTGACAACCGCCAGCACCCACGTCATCGCCGACCCGATCCGCACCCGCAAGCTGCTGCTGAACAAGCGCGAGCTGGAGCGCCTGGAAGCGGCCGTGGCGCAGAAGGGCTACACCTGCGTGGCGATGTCGCTGTACTGGAGCAAGCACCTGATCAAGTGCGAAATCGCGCTCGGCAAGGGCAAGAAGGAGTTCGACAAGCGCGACACCGTGCGCGAACGCGACTCCAACCGCGAACTGCAACGCACGATGCGCAACAAGGGCAAGGAAGAATAATTCCTGCCCTGCTCGGTCACTGTAGGGGCGGCCTCGTGTCGCGATAGGACTGCGAAGCAGCCCCGACGATCTTGAGTGGTACAAAGATCCCGAGGCCGCTCCCACAAGAACCGCGTACGCCGTCTCTCAGCGCCCGCTGCGCCGCTCCGCCCGGGCCACCCGCTGGGCCTCCTGCTGCGCCTCCTGCAGCACCTCCTGCACATACAGGATGTGCCGGCTCGACACCTCCCGCGCATCGTCCGCCCGCCCCTCGACAATCGCCAGGTACAACTCGCGATGCTGACTGATCAGCATGTCGCGGGTCTCCGTGCGCTGCTGGTACATGCCGCCGATGTTGGTCACCACGTTGCGCTTGAGCAGGTCGAACAAGCCGCGGATGGTATGCAGCAGCACAGCGTTGTGACTGGCTTCGGCAATGGCCAGGTGGAAACGCGCATCGGCCGCGCCCTCCTCCACCCGGTCCACCTCGCCGACACGGCTGTAGCAATCCTGCAGCGCATCGAACGCCGTCTTCAAACGCTCGCGATCAGGCTCGGTAGCACGCTGGGCCGCGTAGTAGGCGCATGACGCCTCCAAGGTATGACGGAACTCCAGCAAGTCGCGCTGAGCCTCCGGATTGCGCTCCAACAGCTGCAACAGCGGGTCGCTGAAGGTGGAACCCAGGGCTTCGGCCACATAGTTGCCGCCACCCTGACGGCTGACCAGCAGCCCCTTTGCGACCAGCTTCTGGATGGCCTCGCGCAGTGACGGACGAGACACGCCGAACTGCTCGGCCAGGACGCGCTCGGCGGGAAGGCGCTGCCCCGAAGTCAGCGTGCCCTCGAGAATCATCCCTTCCAACCGGTCGACGATGTCGTCGGACAGGCGCCGCTGACGGACCTGATCAAAAACCATTGCTTGCTCTCCACGAACCCCGGGGATGCGAATCCGGGGGCGCCTATTCTGCGCCTATCCGGCCGGCGCCGACACCCATCAGGCGGCGATTTTCCCTGCCGCTCAGATGCCCGCTCATCGGCATCCGACCAAAGTTTTCCACAGGACAAATTGACACACCCTGCGCGGCGCTCTTAACCTAGCGCCCAGCCATTGTAAATTGGTATTACCAATTATCCAATGCCAGAGCCTTGACCAACAACAATTAGGGGCCACCCCATATGCAAACCTGGCAACAACTCTATACTCCGCTTGGTAGCCTAGGCCTGTCCGCGCTGGCGGCGGTCATCCCCATCGTATTCTTCTTCCTCGCCCTTGCCGTGTTCCGCCTCAAGGGCCACGTCGCCGGCAGCATCACCCTTGCGCTGTCGATCCTGGTGGCGATCTTCGCCTTCCAGATGCCTGTCGACATGGCCCTGGCCGCCGCGGGTTATGGCTTCCTCTACGGCCTGTGGCCGATTGCCTGGATCATCGTCGCTGCGGTATTCCTCTACAAGCTCACGGTCAAGAGCGGCCAGTTCGAGGTGATTCGCAGCTCGGTGCTGTCGATCACCGACGACCAGCGCCTGCAAGTGCTGCTGATCGGCTTCTGCTTCGGTGCCTTCCTCGAAGGCGCGGCCGGCTTCGGCGCCCCGGTGGCCATCACCGCCGCGCTGCTGGTGGGCCTGGGCTTCAACCCGCTGTACGCCGCCGGCCTGTGCCTGATCGCCAACACCGCGCCAGTGGCCTTCGGCGCCCTGGGCATCCCGATCATCGTCGCCGGGCAAGTGACCGGTATCGACGCCTTCCACATCGGCGCCATGACTGGCCGCCAGCTGCCGCTGCTGTCGCTGTTCGTGCCGTTCTGGCTGGTGTTCATGATGGACGGCGTGCGCGGCGTGAAAGAGACCTGGCCCGCCGCCCTGGTGGCCGGCCTGAGCTTCGCCGTCACCCAGTACTTCACCTCCAACTTCATCGGCCCGGAGCTGCCGGACATCACCTCTGCCCTGGCCAGCCTGATCGCCCTGACCCTGTTCCTCAAGGTCTGGCAGCCCAAGCGCTCGTTCGCCGAAGCCAAGGGCAGCGTCGGCGCCGCCGTCGTGCAATCGGGAGGCAGCCAGCCTTCGCCGTACAGCTTCGGCGAGATCTTCAAGGCCTGGTCGCCGTTCCTGATCCTGACCGTGCTGGTCACGATCTGGACCCTGAAGCCGTTCAAGGCGGCCTTCGCCCCGGGCGGCGCGATGTACAACTTCGTGTTCAACTTCGCCATCCCGCACCTCGACCAGTTGGTGATCAAGACCGCGCCGATCGTCACCGCGCCGACCGCCATGCCGGCGGTCTTCAAGCTCGACCCGATCTCCGCCACCGGCACCGCGATCTTCCTCTCGGCGCTGATCTCGATGTGGGTATTGAAGATCAACTTCAAAACTGGTCTGACCACTTTCAAGGAGACTTTCTGGGAACTGCGCTGGCCAATCCTGTCGATCGGCATGGTGCTGGCCTTCGCCTTCGTCACCAACTACTCGGGCATGTCTTCGACCATGGCTCTGGTGCTGGCCGGCACGGGCGCCGCGTTCCCGTTCTTCTCGCCGTTCCTGGGCTGGCTGGGCGTGTTCCTGACCGGTTCCGACACCTCGTCCAACGCCCTGTTCAGCTCGTTGCAGGCCACCACCGCGCACCAGATCGGGGTCAACGACACCCTGCTGGTGGCGGCCAACACCAGCGGCGGCGTGACCGGCAAGATGATCTCGCCGCAGTCGATCGCCGTGGCCTGCGCCGCCACCGGCCTGGTCGGCAAGGAATCCGACCTGTTCCGCTTCACCGTCAAGCACAGCCTGTTCTTCGCCACCATCGTCGGCCTGATCACCCTGATCCAGGCCTATTGGCTGACCGGCATGCTGGTTCATCACTAAAGTGAAAGGGCCCGGGCGCCGACCAGCGCCCGGCACCTCCTTCAACCCACGCTGCGAGAATCCATGATCATTTCCGCCTCCACCGACTATCGCGCCGCGGCCCAACGCAAGCTGCCCCCCTTCCTCTTCCACTACGCCGACGGCGGCGCCTACGCCGAGCACACACTGCGCCACAACGTCTCGGACCTGGCCAGCATCGCCCTGCGTCAGCGCGTGCTGAAGAACATGTCGGACCTGAGCCTGGAGACCCGGCTGTTCGACGAAACCCTGAGCATGCCTGTGGCCCTGGCCCCGGTCGGCCTCACCGGCATGTACGCCCGCCGTGGCGAAGTGCAGGCGGCGCGCGCGGCGGCGGCCCACGGCATCCCATTCACCATGTCCACGGTATCGGTGTGCCCGATCGAAGAGGTGGCCCCGGCCATCGACCGGCCGATGTGGTTCCAGCTGTATGTACTGAAAGACCGTGGCTTCATGCGCAACGCCCTGGAGCGCGCCAAGGCGGCCGGCGTGAAGACCCTGGTGTTCACCGTCGACATGCCCGTGCCCGGCGCCCGCTACCGAGATGCCCACTCCGGCATGAGCGGCCCGAACGCGCCGCTGCGCCGCATGTGGCAGGCCATGACTCACCCGCAGTGGGCGCTGGATGTCGGCCTGCTCGGCCGCCCCCATGACCTGGGCAACATCTCCAAATACCGGGGCAACCCCACAGGCCTGGCCGACTACATCGGCTGGCTGGGCAACAATTTCGACCCGTCCATCTCCTGGAAAGACCTGGAGTGGATCCGCGAATTCTGGGACGGCCCGATGATCATCAAAGGCATACTCGACGCCGATGACGCCCGCGACGCGGTCAAGTTCGGCGCCGACGGCATCGTCGTCTCCAACCACGGTGGCCGCCAGCTCGACGGCGTGCTGTCCAGCGCCCGCGCCCTGCCGGCGATCGCCGACGCGGTGAAGGGCGACATCAAGATCCTCGCCGACTCCGGAATCCGCAACGGCCTGGACGTAGTGCGCATGGTCGCCCTGGGCGCCGATACCGTGCTGATCGGCCGCGCCTTCCTTTATGCCCTGGCCACCCATGGCGAAGCGGGCGTGAAGAACCTGCTGGCGCTGTTCGAGAAAGAAATGCGCGTGGCCATGGTGCTGACTGGCGCCAAGTCCATCGGCGAGATCACCCGCGACTCGCTGGTCCGCGAACTGGGCGCCTGAGCGCGCCCGCCAACGCCTGATTACCCGGGGCACGCCGCGCACAAGACGCCGCGGCCCCGCGAGGAGACTGCATGAGCCTGCCCGCCGCGTTCCTGCGTGATGCCGAGCGCCTGATCCCTGCCGAACGCCGCTTCGACGACCCGACCTCGACCTTGGCGTTCGGTACCGACGCCAGTTTCTACCGACTGATTCCCAAGCTGGTGGTGCGCGTGGAATCCGAGGACGAAGTGGTCGCCCTGCTCCAGTTGGCCCAGCGTGACCGGGTACCCGTGACGTTCCGCGCCGCCGGCACCAGCCTGTCGGGCCAGGCCATCAGCGACTCGGTGCTGATCGTGCTCGGCGACAACTGGAACGGCCGGGAGATTCGCGGCCAGGGCACGCAGATCCGTCTGCAGCCCGGGGTAATCGGTGCCCAGGCCAACGCCTGGCTCGCACCCTTCGGGCGCAAGATCGGCCCGGACCCGGCCTCGATCAACGCCTGCAAGATCGGCGGCATCGTCGCCAACAACGCCAGCGGCATGTGCTGCGGCACCGCGCAGAACACCTACCACACCCTTGCCGGCCTGCGCCTGGTGCTGGCCGACGGCACCCGCCTGGACAGCGAGGACCCGGCCAGTGTTGCCGCGTTCGAGCAAAGCCACGCCGGCCTGCTGGATGAACTCGCGCGCCTTGGTCGCGAGACCCGCGCCAACACCGAGCTGGCCGATCGCATCCGCCACAAGTACCGATTGAAGAACACCACGGGCCTGTCGCTCAACGCGCTGGTGGACTACGACCAGCCGCTCGACATCCTGCAGCATCTTCTGGTGGGCTCCGAAGGCACCCTCGGTTTCATCAGCGCCGTCACCTACGACACCGTGCCCGACCATCCGCACAAGGCCAGCGCGCTGCTGGTGTTTCCGAGCGTCGAAAGCTGCTGCCGAGCGGTGACCCTGCTCAAGCCGCAACCGGTGTCCGCCGTGGAGCTGCTCGACCGCCGCAGCCTGCGTTCGGTGCAAGAGATGCCTGGCATGCCGGCATGGGTGAGAGGCCTTTCCGACAACGCCTGCGCCCTGCTGATCGAGTCGCGCGCCGCCAGCCAGAGCCTGCTGCACGAGCAGCTCGACCAGGTGATGGCAGCCATCGCCGAGTTCCCGCTGGAGCAGAAGGTCGCCTTCAGCGAAGACCCGGCGGTGTACAACCAGCTGTGGAAGATTCGCAAAGACACCTTCCCCGCCGTCGGTGCCGTGCGCCAGACCGGCACCACGGTGATCATCGAGGACGTTACCTTCCCCATCGAGCAACTGGCCGAAGGCGTCAACCGCCTGATCCAGCTGTTCGACAAGCACCGGTACGACGAGGCGATCATTTTCGGTCACGCCCTGGAAGGCAACCTGCACTTCGTCTTCACCCAGGGTTTCAACAATGCCGAAGAAGTGGCGCGCTACCAGGCGTTCATGGACGATGTGGCGCAATTGGTGGCGGTGGAGTTCGGCGGCTCACTCAAGGCCGAGCACGGCACCGGGCGCAACATGGCGCCGTTCGTCGAGCTGGAATGGGGCAACGACGCCTACCAGCTGATGTGGCAGCTCAAGCGCCTGCTCGACCCGAACGGCATCCTCAACCCCGATGTGGTGCTGAGTCAGGATCCTGACATCCACCTGAAGAACCTCAAGCCGCTGCCGGCCGCCGACGAGATCGTCGACAAATGCATCGAGTGCGGGTTCTGCGAGCCGGTGTGCCCATCGAAAGGGCTGACCTTGAGCCCACGCCAGCGCATCGCCATGTGGCGCGACATCCAGGCGAGGAAGCGCGCCGGCGTCGACACCCGCGAACTGCTGCGCACCTATCAGTACCAAGGTATCGACACCTGCGCCGCCACGGGCCTGTGCGCCCAGCGTTGCCCGGTGGGCATCAATACCGGCGAGCTGGTGAAGAAGCTGCGCGGCCAGGCCGCTGAGCACGGCAAGGCCGCCGACTGGCTGGCCGAGCATTTCCACACCACCCTGCGCGGCGCCCGCTTCACCCTGGCCGCCGCCAATGGCGCGCGCAAGCTGCTCGGCGCTCCACGCATGAGCCGCCTCAGCGCCAGCCTGAGCAGGGCCAGCAAGGGCCGCCTGCCGCAGTGGACGCCCGCCATGCCGCAGCCGCTGCGCGCCATCGACTTCCCCGCGCCGAGCCACGATGCCCGACCACGGGTCGTCTACCTGGCCGCCTGCGTGTCGCGAGTGATGGGCCCGGCCTACGCCGACCGCGAACAGAGCTCGCTGCTGGACAAGACCTGCGCCCTGCTGGAAAAGGCCGGCTACCAGGTGGTATTCCCGGACAACGCCGACAGCCTGTGCTGCGGCCAGCCGTTCGCCTCCAAGGGCTATCCCGAGCAGGCCGAGCACAAGCGCCAGCAGTTGATCAACGCCCTGCTGCACGCCAGCCGCGGCGGCCTCGACCCGATCTACTGCGACACCAGTCCCTGCACCCTGCGCCTGGTGCAGGACCTGGGCGAGTCGCGGCTGGACCTGTACGACCCGGTGCGCTTCATCCGCACCCACCTGGTCGACAGGCTGGAGTTCACCCCCCAGGACGAGCCGGTGGCGGTGCACGTGACCTGCAGCACCCAGCACCTGGGTGAAAGCCAGGCGCTGATCGACCTGGCGCGCCGCTGCAGCCGGCAGGTGGTGATCCCCGAGGGCATCCATTGCTGCGGCTTCGCCGGCGACAAGGGCTTCACCACCCCGGAGCTCAACGCCCACTCCCTGCGCACACTCAAGGACGCCGTGCAGTATTGCAGCGAAGGGATCTCCACCAGCCGCACCTGCGAAATCGGCCTGTCGAGCCACAGCGGCATCGACTATCACGGCCTGGTGTACCTGGTCGACCGGGTTACCCGCGCGCGAAGCCTCTGAACCGCAGGGCTGCCCCGCGCTCTCCCGTGGGAGCGGGCTAGCCCGGCGATGGCACCGGTTAATTGCGGCCCCACAACTGCGTCCTGCACAAAGCCCCCGCACTCAAGTAAACTGGCGGCCTTTTCGCGCAGCCTCGGGCTGCCCCTGTCGATTTACCAAAGGTGCCCGCCATGCCCTGGCTGCAAGTACGCCTGGCCATCAGCCCGGAACAAGCCGAAACCTACGAAGATGCCCTGCTCGAAGTAGGCGCCGTCTCGGTGACTTTCATGGACGCCGAAGACCAACCGATCTTCGAACCGGACCTCAACACCACCCCGCTGTGGTCGCACACGCACCTGCTGGCGCTGTTCGAGGCCGATGCCGAGCCCGAGCAGGTGTTCGCCCACCTGCACCTGCTGACCGGCGCCGAGCTGCCCGAGCACCACGCCGAGGTGATCGAGGACCAGGACTGGGAACGCAGCTGGATGGACAACTTCCAGCCCATGCGCTTCGGCCAGCGCCTGTGGATCGTGCCGAGCTGGCACGAAGCACCTGAAAAGGACGCCGTCAACCTGCTGCTCGACCCGGGCCTGGCGTTCGGCACCGGCACCCACCCAACCACCGCGCTGTGCCTGGAATGGCTTGACGGCCAGCAACTGGAAGGCACGCAGGTGCTGGACTTCGGCTGCGGCTCGGGCATCCTCGCCATCGCCGCGCTGCTGCTGGGCGCCCGCGAGGCGGTCGGCACCGACATCGACGTGCAGGCGCTGGAAGCCTCCCGCGACAATGCCCAGCGCAACGGTATCGCCGACGCGCGGTTCGCCCTGCACCTGCCCGAGCAGATGCCGGCCATGCAGGCCGACGTGCTGGTGGCCAATATCCTGGCCGGCCCGCTGGTCTCGCTGGCGCCGCAACTGTCCGGCCTGGTGCGGCCCGGAGGCCTGCTGGCGCTGTCGGGCATCCTTGCCGAACAAGGCGAGGAAGTGGCCGCCGCCTATACGGCCGACTTCGACCTGGACCCGATCGTCGTGCGCGACGGCTGGGTACGTATCAGTGGTCGCCGCCGCTAAGCGCGCCTAGACTCATTTCCTGCACAGCTCCCCGGACAGCCGCATGACCGACAGTTTCGTCACCCAGTGCCCGCATTGCCAGACCAGCTTTCGCGTCACCCATCACCAGTTGAGCGTGGCCCGCGGCGTGGTGCGTTGCGGCCATTGCCTGCAGGTGTTCAACGCGGCGAAACAGCTGCTGGAGCAGAACCGCGCCGCCACCGCCGAAGGCAGCGCCGAGGCACCGCCCGCCGTGGCCGAGCCGGTCGCACCGGTGGCCACGGCAGCCGAGCCGGCGGCCGAAACCCCGGCACCGGGCGACGACAACTGGAGCGTCACCGCCGAGGAACTGGACGCCCTCGACCTCGACCAGGAACTGGCGCGCCTTGAACGACGCAGCCCGGGTGACCGGCGCGGCGCGGCGCAGAGCGTGCTGCAAGCCCGTCGCGATGAGCAAGTCGGCGATGGACATGGCGATGAACTGTTCGGCACGGCCACCGATGACGACCTGACGCCCGCACAGGTGCGCGAGGAAGCGCCGGTACTGGTCGAACAGGAACCGCTGGACCTGGAAGCCGCGGCCGACGAACGCACCGAACCGACGCTCGGCAACGCCGATCTCGACCTGGACGACGAACCGCCGGTGCGCCACCAGCCACCGGCCGACGACCTCGACGAGCCACTGGAGCGGTTGTCCGTCAACGACGAGCCGGTTCCGCAAAAGGGGCTGTCGGCGCTGGACGACGAGGTCCGCAGCGAGCCGCTCTCGGCCCGCGACGAGGAGCCCGATGAACAGCACGGGCAGCGCATGGAGCCGAGCCTGGCGATCAAGCCCGAGCGCACGCGCAAGGAGCCGCTGGTCAATGTGGTCGACGATCCGTTGCAGCTGGACTGGGAAAAGCCCGCGCCGAACTGGGGCAAGCGCCTGCTGTGGAGCTTCCTGACGCTGCTGGCCGCCGCCCTGCTGGCGTTCCAGTACGTCTGGTTCCACTTCGACGAGATGGCCCGCCAGGACCAGTACCGCCCCTGGTTCCAGCAACTGTGTCCGGCGCTCGGCTGCCAGGTGCCGACCCGCGTGGACATCTCGCGGATCAAGAGCAGCAATCTGGTGGTGCGCAGCCACCCGGACTTCAAGGGCGCGCTGATCGTCGACGCGATCATCTACAACCGTGCCCCCTTCGCCCAGCCCTTCCCCTTGCTGGAACTGCGCTTCGCCGACCTCAACGGCCAGCTGATCGCCAGCCGGCGCTTCAAGCCCAGCGAATACCTGTCGGGCGAACTGGCCGGCCGCGGCGAGATGCCCAGCCAAACGCCGATCCATATCGCCCTGGACATCCTCGACCCGGGGCCGAAGGCGGTGAACTACAGCCTGAGCTTCCGCTCGCCGGAATAAGCGACCGGCGGCAAGCCCGCCCTACTGGCTTGCCAGCGTTGCGAACGGGCCGCAAAGCGGCCCCAGGTTCAGCGCAACGTGCTGAATTTCCAGTACCCGCGGCATCGGTCATAACGCTGCAACTGTTCAGATTTTATCCAGATTCATCTTTATCCGGTCATCGAGAGCGGGTATCATGCCATCCCTTTTTCGAACTCCAATGATTCGGCCCCACAACAGGGAACACCTATGTCGGCGGTACGCATCGGCCCTTACACACTGCAGAACAACCTGATCCTGGCTCCCATGGCCGGCGTCACGGACCAGCCTTTTCGCACCCTGTGCAAACGCCTCGGGGCGGGCATGGTGGTCTCGGAGATGGTCTCCAGCGACATGCGCCTGTGGAACAGCCGCAAGTCGAGCCTGCGCCGCATCCACGAAGGTGATCCCGAGCCGCGCTCGGTGCAGATCGCCGGCGGCGACGCGCAGATGATGGCCGAGGCGGCCCGGGCCAACGTCGAGGCCGGCGCCCAGATCATCGACATCAACATGGGTTGCCCAGCGAAAAAAGTCTGCAACAAGGCCGCAGGCTCTGCTTTATTGAGAGATGAAGCCTTGGTCACCGAGATCCTCCACGCCGTCGTCGGCGCCGTGGACGTCCCGGTGACGCTGAAGATCCGCACCGGCTGGGACCGGGCGAGCAAGAACGGCCTGAATGTGGCGAAGATCGCCGAACAGGCCGGCATCCAGGCGCTGGCGGTGCATGGCCGCACACGCGCCGACCTGTACACCGGTGACGCCGAGTACGACACCATCGCCGCGATCAAGCAGGCGGTGTCGATCCCGGTATTTGCCAACGGCGACATCACCTCGCCGGAAAAGGCCCGGGCGGTGCTGCACGCCACCGGTGCCGACGGCCTGCTGATCGGCCGTGCCGCCCAGGGGCGGCCGTGGATTTTCCGCGAGATCGAGCATTACCTGCGCACGGGCGAGCATTTGCCCGCACCGGCGCTGGACGAAGTGGAACGCATTCTGCTGGAGCACCTGGCTGCGCTGCACGCCTTCTACGGCGATGTGATGGGCGTGCGTATCGCCCGCAAGCACGTGGGCTGGTACCTGGCGACCCGACCCGGCGGCAAGGAGTTCCGCAGCCGGTTCAACGCTTTGGAAGACACACAAGCGCAGTGCGCCAACGTTCAGGCGTTTTTCGCCGAACGTCGACAGAGCCTTGGGACAGAGGACGAACAAGGGGTGGCCGCATGACGATGATGACCGAGACATTAGTGAGTGGAACAACGCCCGTGAGCGACAACGCCAACCTCAAGCAGCACCTGAACACGCCGAGCGAGGAGGGCCAGACCCTGCGCGACAGCGTCGAGAAGGCGCTGCACAACTACTTCGCCCACCTGGAAGGCGCTACCGTCACGGACGTGTACAACCTGGTGCTCTCGGAAGTCGAGGCGCCCTTGCTCGAATGCGTGATGAACTACGTCAAGGGCAACCAGACCAAGGCCAGCGAGATGCTCGGACTCAACCGAGGCACGCTGCGCAAGAAGCTCAAGCAGTACGATCTGTTGTAAGGCCAGAACCCCAACCAGAAAAGGCGCTCATGCAAAGAGGCGCCTTTTTTGCTGACTCCACCGCGTTATGGAATCTGAAATGACCGACCAGACTACCCGCCTGCCGATCCGCCGCGCCCTGATCAGCGTCTCCGACAAGACCGGTATCCTCGAATTCGCCCGTGAGCTGCAACAGCTCGGTGTCGAGATCCTGTCCACCGGCGGCACCTACAAGCTGCTCAAGGACAATGGCGTGAGCGCGGTGGAAGTGGCCGATTACACCGGCTTCGCCGAAATGATGGACGGCCGGGTCAAGACCCTGCATCCGAAGATCCACGGCGGCATCCTCGGCCGTCGCGGCACCGACGACGCCATCATGAACGAGCACGGCATCAAGCCGATCGACCTGGTCGCGGTCAACCTGTACCCGTTCGAAGCCACCATCAGCAAGCCGGGCTGCGACCTGCCGACCGCCATCGAGAACATCGACATTGGCGGCCCGACCATGGTCCGTTCGGCAGCGAAAAACCACAAAGACGTGGCCATCGTGGTCAACACTGGTGACTACGCCGGTATCGTCGAGGGCCTCAAGGCCGGTGGCCTGACCTACGCCCAGCGCTTCGACCTGATGCTCAAGGCGTTCGAGCACACTGCCGCCTACGACGGCATGATCGCCAACTACATGGGCACCATCGACCAGGCCAAGCAGACCCTGTCGACCGAAGGCCGCAGCGAATTCCCGCGCACCTTCAACAGTCAGTTCGTCAAAGCCCAGGAAATGCGCTACGGCGAGAACCCGCACCAGAGCGCGGCGTTCTACGTCGAGGCCAAGAAGGGCGAGGCCAGCATCTCCACCGCGATCCAGCTGCAAGGCAAGGAGCTGTCGTTCAACAACGTGGCCGACACCGACGCCGCGCTGGAGTGCGTGAAGAGCTTCGTCAAGCCGGCCTGCGTCATCGTCAAGCACGCCAACCCATGCGGCGTGGCCGTGGTGCCTGAAGATGAGGGCGGCATCCGCAAGGCCTATGACCTGGCCTACGCCACCGATACCGAATCGGCCTTCGGCGGCATCATCGCCTTCAACCGCGAACTGGACGGCGAAACCGCCAAAGCTATCGTCGAACGTCAGTTCGTCGAAGTGATCATCGCCCCGACAATCTCCCAGGCCGCCCGCGAAGTCGTGGCCGCCAAGCAGAACGTACGCCTGCTGGAGTGCGGCGAGTGGCCAGCCGAGCGCGCCGCCGGTTGGGACTTCAAACGCGTCAACGGTGGCCTGCTGGTGCAGAGCCGCGATATCGGCATGATCAGCGCCGACGACCTGAAGATCGTCACCCAGCGCGCACCGACCGAGCAGGAGGTCCACGACCTGGTCTTCGCCTGGAAAGTGGCCAAGTTCGTCAAGTCCAACGCCATCGTCTACGCCAAGAACCGCCAGACCATCGGCGTCGGCGCCGGCCAGATGAGCCGCGTCAACTCCGCGCGCATCGCCGCGATCAAGGCCGAACACGCCGGTCTGCAGGTGCAGGGCGCGGTGATGGCCTCGGACGCGTTCTTCCCGTTCCGCGACGGCATCGACAATGCGGCTAAAGTGGGTATCAGCGCCGTGATCCAGCCGGGTGGCTCGATGCGTGATGCCGAAGTCATCGCCGCTGCCGA
>NZ_NIBE01000075.1:110394-112219 GCF_002205115.1 Pseudomonas sp. DrBHI1 | reverse complement strand
TGGCCAGGCGTTCGTCGTGGGTCACCAGCACCAGGGTGGTGCCGCGCTCCTGGTTCAGTTCGAACAACAGGTCGCTGATGCGCTCGCCGGTGTGGCTGTCGAGGTTGCCGGTGGGCTCGTCGGCGAACAGCACGGCCGGTTGCGCGGCGAAGGCGCGGGCGATCGCCACCCGCTGCTGCTCGCCGCCGGAGAGCTGGCGCGGGGTGTGGCTCAGGCGTTTGCCCAGGCCGACCCGTTCGAGCAGACCGCGGGCGTGCTCGCGGGCATCGCGGCGACCGTCGAGCTCCAGCGGCAGCATGACGTTCTCCAGGGCATTGAGGCTGTCGAGCAACTGGAACGACTGGAACACGAAACCCACGTGCTCGGCGCGCACCCGGGCGCGCTGGTCCTCGTCGAGGGGGCCGAGATCGTGGCCGGCGAGGATCACCTTGCCGGCGCTGGGGCGGTCGAGCCCGGCGAGCAGGCCCAACAGCGTGGACTTGCCGGAGCCGGAGGCACCGACGATGGCCAGGCTGTCGCCCTGGGCGAGATCGAGGGAGAGGGCGTGGAGGATGGTCAGGTCGCCTTCCGCGCTGGGGACCACTTTGCTAAGGTTCTGCGCAACGAGAATGCTGGGGCCCATGGAGAATCCGATGCGAATGTGGTGGTTGAGTGCCGGCCTGGCCCTGTGTTGCCTGGCCCAGGGCGCGGCGGCGGGAACGCTGCTTGTCGTCGGCGATAGTATCAGCGCCGGTTTTGGCCTGGATACCCGCCAGGGGTGGGTCAGCCTGCTGCAACAGCAGCTGAAGAAGGAGGGTTTCGACGATCAGGTGGTCAATGCCTCGATCAGCGGCGACACCAGCGCAGGTGGCCAGGCGCGGCTGCCGGCGCTGCTTGCGGCGCACAAGCCGGACCTGGTGGTGCTGGAGCTTGGAGGCAACGACGGCCTGCGCGGGCAGTCGCCGCAACAATTGCAACAGAATCTTGCCGCGATGATCGACCAGTCCCGCCAGGCCGGTGCCAAGGTGGTGCTGTTGGGCATGCGCCTGCCGCCGAACTACGGCGTGCGCTACACCACGGCGTTCGCCCAGGTCTATGAGCAGCTGGCCGCCGATAAAAAGGTACCGCTGGTGCCGTTCTTCCTCGATGGCGTGGGCGGGGTGCCGGAGTTGATGCAGGCCGATGGCATCCACCCGGCGGCGGCCGCCCAGCAGCGCCTGCTGGAAAATGCCTGGCCGACGATAAAACCCTTGCTGTGACGCTTTTATCGGGGGCCGCTTTCGGCTAATGTTGCGCCCCCCGTTTCGAGTGCCCCCGATGCCGCGCCCCGCCTGGTCCCTGTACGCCTACCAACTGATCGAGCCTGATGAGCAGCTCGACCTGTTTGCCTGCCAGGAAGTGCGCATCCACCTGGCCGCCCGCCAGCTCGAACTGGGCGTGCCGGTCGACCGTACCTTGTGCGGTGGCCTGCTGCCAGCGCAGCCGCGCTGGTCGGGGGTGGAGCGCGCGATCTACCGCGACGAGCGCCTGTGCCCGCTGTGCCGGGCGATCCTCGATGCCCAGCGGCGCGGCATGCGCCCGGTATGGCCGGAACTCTGAGCGCCTTTCATCATCTGAAACGCATGCGCCTCCCGCTCGTTTCGGCGCGGGTGTACAATCGTTTTCTTCACTGATCTTTCGAAGGATTTCCCGGATGTTGCCGCGCTTTCCCGCCGTCACCCGTAGCCTGACCCTGGCCGCCATGCTGGCGACAGGCCCCGCTGTTGCGCTGGAACTGCCGTTGCCACCTCCCGGTGAAGACGTCGTCGGCCAGGTTCATGCCATCAAGGCCAAGTACGAGGACACC
>NZ_NIBE01000075.1:68127-110382 GCF_002205115.1 Pseudomonas sp. DrBHI1 | reverse complement strand
CCTGGCCGAGTACCGCCTGTACTACTACCCGAAAGGGCAGAACGTGGTGCACACCTTCCCGCTGGGCATCGGTCGCGAGGGCTGGGGTTCGCCGATCGCCAATACCAAGATCACCGCCAAGACGCCGAACCCGACCTGGACGCCGCCGGCCTCGATCCGCGCCGAGCATGCCGCCGATGGCGACATCTTGCCGGCCGTGGTACCGGCCGGGCCGGACAACCCCCTGGGCCCATTCAAGTTCACCCTGGGGGTACCGGGTTACCTGATCCATGGCTCGAACAAGAAGTTCGGCATCGGCATGCGTACCAGTCACGGCTGCTTCCGCATGCTCAACAACAACGTGCTGACCTTGTCGAAGATGGTCCCTGTGGGCACGCCGGTGCGCATCATCAACGAGCCCTACAAGTTTGGCATCAGCGCCGGCAAGGTCTACCTCGAGGCGCACACGCCGCTGGACGACCACGGCAACCCGTCGGTGGTCGACAAGCATACTGCGGTCATCAACGCCTTGCTCAAGCGTGAAGACCTGGCCAACAACTTGCGCATGAACTGGGACATGGTTCGTGATGTGGTGGCGGCCGAAGACGGCATGCCAGTCGAAATTGCCGTGCCGGTCAATGGCTCGAGTGCGCCGATGGTGTCGAGCATTCCGCCAGAATTGCAGTAAGCGATTGCCCGCTGGCAACTAGCGGTGCACTTTGGGGCCGCCCGGCGGCCCATCGCGGGACACGCCCGCTCCTGCAGGTACGGCGAACGCCATGCCTTTGGGTGCAGGGTTGTTCCGCGATGGGTCGCAAGGCGGCCCCAGTTGTTTGGCCGGCATCGCCTGCTTTTCTCCCAGGCAATAAAAAAGCCGACCCACAAGTGGGTCGGCTCCATAACAATCCGTGAGGATTATTACTTGCGGCTGGCTTTGTCCAGCATACGCAGAGCGCGCTCGTTGGCTTCGTCAGCGGTCTGCTGAGCCTTCTGAGCAGCTGCCAGAGCGTCGTCAGCTTTGCGGTAGGCTTCGTCTGCACGAGCCTGGGCGCGAGCTGCTGCGTCTTCGGTAGCAGTCAGGCGAGCTTCGGTTTCTTTGGATACGCTGCTGCAACCGGTAGCCAGAACTGCGGCCAGAGCCAGAGCAGAGAATTTCAGAACGTTGTTCATCGTGTTCCCCTTCAAGGACTTTCTATTAAATAGCCATCTCTCGGAAAAGAGAAACTGGCCGGCGTACATAGTACCCATTACTTGTAGTAAGTAAACTGACTGAGCGCAAGAACTGCAAAAAAAATGCTCTGGGCGGCCCCGGCGACGGGGTTTGTAAACAAAGTGTGAAAATCCTGAGCAGCGTTCGCAAGCGATTGTAGTACAGGAACTTTTTGTTGAACTAAGGGTGACTTTAACTGTCGACGAGCGTCATAGCCCAAGAACATCCGGTTGCTGTTGCCGGGCCTCGGGCGGGTGGCTGTCAGTATTTTCATTCTGCGCAGCTTGAGCATTCTCGCTGGCGCCGCCTACTATTTGAGGGTGCCTCGACGCAGAACGATCCCGGTCGGGCTGCTGTCCAAGGGGCAACAGGTGGCGTAGAGGTTCCTCCGCCGGATAAACCACATCGGTAAGGTAAGGGTCTGCCGACAAGACCTGCGAGGAGTAGTGATGAGCGAAACGCTGACCATCCACCATGACCAGGCCGGTCATCAGTTCGAGACCACCGTGGACGGTCACCGGGCCTATCTGACGTACATGGACCTGGGCAAGCAGACGCTGGACATCTATCGCACCTTCGTCCCCAATGCCCTGCGCGGTCGCGGGATCGCCGCGGCGCTCACCGAGCAGGCCTTGGCCTATGCCGAGCAGATGGGCTATACCGTGATTCCCTCTTGCTCTTACGTCGAGCGCTATATGGAGCGCCAGCAGCGCCACTCGAGCAAGGTCTGAACGGCCGTACACATGAAAAACGCCGGGCATTGCCCGGCGTTTTCGTTTGCGCAGGATTTCAGCCGCGCTGGCGCTTGGGCAGCACGTCCTTGAGCTTGGCGTGCATGCTGCGCAGGGTCTTCTCGGTGGCCGCCCAGTCGATGCAGGCATCGGTGACCGACACGCCGTATTGCAGCTCGTCGAGGTTCTTCGGAATAGCCTGGCAGCCCCAGTTCAGGTGACTCTCGACCATCAGGCCGATGATCGACTGGTTGCCTTCGAGGATCTGGTTGGCGACGTTCTCCATGACCAGGGGCTGCAGGGCCGGGTCCTTATTGGAGTTGGCGTGGCTGCAGTCGACCATGATGTTGGGCTTGATCTTTGCCTTGACCAGGTCCTGCTCGCACAGGGCAACGCTAACCGAGTCGTAGTTGGGCTTGCCGTTGCCGCCGCGCAGTACCACGTGGCCGTAGGCGTTGCCCTTGGTAGTGACGATGGACACGCCGCCTTCCTGGTTGATGCCCAGGAAACGGTGCGGCTTGGACACCGACTGCAGGGCGTTGATGGCCACGGTCAGGCCGCCATCGGTGCCGTTCTTGAAGCCGACCGCCGAGGACAGGCCCGAGGCCATCTCGCGGTGGGTCTGGGATTCGGTGGTGCGGGCGCCGATGGCCGACCAACTGATCAGGTCCTGCAGGTACTGCGGGGAGATCGGGTCAAGCGCTTCGGTGGCGGTGGGGAGGCCCTTCTCGGCCAGGTCCAGCAGCAGTTGGCGACCAATGTGCAGGCCGTCCTGGATCTTGAACGAGTCGTCCAGGTACGGGTCGTTGATCAGGCCTTTCCAGCCGACGGTGGTCCGCGGCTTCTCGAAGTACACGCGCATGACCAGGTACAGGGTGTCGGAGACTTCCTCGGCCAGCACCTTCAGGCGCTCGGCATACTCGTGGGCGGCCTTGATGTCGTGGATCGAGCAGGGGCCGACCACCACGAACAGGCGATGGTCCTTGCCGTCGAGGATGTTGCGCACCACTTCGCGGCCGGCAGTCACGGTCTGCAGGGCCTTGGCGCTGAGGGGGATTTCCTTCTTGAGCTGATCGGGGGTGATCAAGGTCTCGTTGGAGGCAACGTTAAGGTCATCGATCGGTAAATCAGCCATCGTGTTACTCGTCAGGTCACGGGTGCCGGCCGCCAGCGTTCCCCGTGCGGCCCAGCAGCAGAATATTCGCAGCGGGGAGGCCGAACCTTAGCGCGTTAGCAGGGGCGCGACAATGGGCTGGGGCCCGTCGATACGGGGTTTTTACCCATCTGACGGCATTTGCGGGCAAGCGCCGCGCCTATGGGGAGGATTTGGCCGCGATGGCTGGCACGCGGGTATAGTGGCTGACTCACAATAATGACTCTCGACCAGGAGCACGGCATGGCGTCCCTTGACCCTCGCATTGGCAATCCCCGCATCGGCATCATCGGCAGCGGCGCAATCGGTGGTTTCTACGGCCTGATGCTGGCCCGTGCCGGCTACGACGTGCACTTCCTGCTGCGCAGCGAATACCAGGCCGTGCGTGAGCAGGGGCTGCGCCTGGACAGCGCGGTGCATGGTCAGGTGCACATGTCGGTGCAGGCATACGCCCGTGCCGCCGACATGCCGCCCTGCGACTGGCTGCTGGTGGGGGCCAAGGCCACCAGCAACGCGGAGCTGGCGCCCTTGATCGTCCAGGCAGCGGCGCCCGAGGCCCGGGTGGTGTTGCTGCAGAACGGCCTTGGGGTCGAGGAGCAGTTGCGCCCGGCCTTGCGCCCGGACCTGCACCTGCTCGGCGGCCTGTGCTTCATCTGCGTCAATCGCGAGGGGCCCGGCGAAATCCGCCACCAGTCGCTGGGCGCGGTGAACCTGGGCTATCACAGTGGCCCGGCGCAGGACGGCGGGGCCGCCGTGGTGGAGGAGGGCGCCGGGCTGTTCCGGGCTGCGGGCATCGACTCCCAGGCCATGGCCGACCTCGACCAGGCGCGCTGGCAGAAACTGGTGTGGAACGTGCCCTACAACGGCCTTTCGGTGTTGCTGCAGGCCAGCACCACGCCCTTGATGGGCGATGCCGACAGCCGCGCGCTGATCCAGGCGCTGATGGCCGAAGTGGTGGCGGGCGCCAAGGCCTGTGGCCGCGAGCTACCGTCGGGTTATGCCGAGCACCTGTTTCGCATCACCGAGAAGATGCCGGACTACTGGCCGAGCATGTACCACGACCATGTGCAGCAGCGGCCGCTGGAGCTGCAAGCGATCTATGCCGAACCCCTGGCCCGCGCCCGCGCGGCCGGTTGCGCGCTGCCGCGCATGGAGGCGTTGTACCAGGCCCTGGCGTTCATCGACCGGCGTAGCCGGCAGGCCTGAAGCCCGCGGCGGCTGTGCGCCGGACGGCCAGGCGACCGGCTATGGCGCTGCTAAGCTCAAGCTTGCTCTGCCGTCGCGGCAGTCGAGGAGGTCGAATGATCCGTTCCATGCTGTTTGCCACTGACCTCGGTGTCTATGCGCCCTTTGTCATGCAGCACGCCCTGGCCCTGGCGCGGACCTTTAACGCAGAGCTGTATGTGATCCACGCCGTGGAGCCCATGGGGCAGTTCGCCGAATCGCTGCTGCAGAGCTACCTCGACGAGCAGACCCTCGATGCGCTGCACAGCGAGGGCGTCAACACGGTCATGGCCAATATCGAGCAGCGGGTGCTGGAGAACTTTCGCGACGAGATGACCGAACCGGCCGACCTGGCATTGATCCGCGCGGTGCGGGTGCGCCAGGGCGACCCGGCCCAGGTGATCCTCGAGCAGGCCCAGCGGTTGTCGGTTGACCTGTTGATCTTCGGTAGCCACAGCGCCGGCGCGGGGGTGGATGTGCCGATCGGCCGCACGGCGGTGCGGCTGCTGCAGCTGTCACCGGTGCCGGTGTACATGGTGCCATTGGCTCACCATCTTGGGCGTAGGAAATCGTGAGCCTCACGGTAGGACTTTTTACAGCGAACGTAACAAAATAGTTCTAGATTTATTTCTCAAGCCACTAATATAGTTATAACTCGTCGCTGCCGGCGCGCCGGTGACCTACCGCCTTTGAGGGAAATCTATGAAGCTTCAGCAACTGCGCTACATCTGGGAAGTGGCGCACCATGACCTCAACGTTTCCGCGACGGCGCAGAGTCTGTACACCTCCCAACCAGGTATCAGCAAGCAGATCCGCCTGCTCGAGGATGAGCTGGGCGTCGAGGTCTTCGCCCGCAGTGGCAAGCACCTGACCCGCGTCACCCCGGCCGGCGAGCGCATCATCAACACCGCCGGCGAGATCCTGCGCAAGGTCGAGAGCATCAAGCAGATCGCCCAGGAATTCTCCAACGAGAAGAAGGGCACCCTGTCGATCGCCACCACCCACACCCAGGCGCGCTACGCGCTGCCGCCGGTGATCAGCAACTTCATCAAGCAGTACCCGGAAGTCGCCCTGCACATGCACCAGGGCTCGCCGATGCAGATCGCCGAGATGGCGGCCGACGGCACCGTCGACTTCGCCATCGCCACCGAGGCGCTGGAGCTGTTCGGCGACTTGATCATGATGCCTTGCTACAAGTGGAACCGCTGCGTGGTGGTGCCCCAGGGCCATCCGCTGACCAAGCTGCCGAAGCTGACCCTGGAAGCGGTGGCCGAGTACCCGATCGTCACCTACGTGTTCGGCTTCACCGGTCGCTCCAAGCTTGACGAGGCGTTCAATCACCGTGGCCTGACGCCGAAGGTGGTGTTCACCGCCGCCGACGCCGACGTGATCAAGACCTATGTGCGTCTGGGTCTGGGCGTGGGCATCGTGGCCAAGATGGCGGTCGACCCGAAGCTCGACAGCGATCTGGTGTGCCTGGACGCCAGCGAGCTGTTCGAGGCCAGCATCACCAAGATCGGCTTCCGTCGTGGCACCTTCCTGCGCGGTTTCATGTGCGACTTCATCGAGAAGTTCGCGCCGCACCTGACCCGTGAGGTGATGGCCAAGGCGATCCAGTGCCATAACAAGCAGGAGCTCGAAGAGCTGTTCGAGGGTGTCGAGCTGCCGGTGCACTGATCTGAAATAGCGGGGCCGCTTTGCGGCCCATCGCGACACAAGGCCGCTCCTACAGGCCCCGGCTATTTCAAGCCTTGGTAATTAGGTTGCCGGCATGCAACCCGCACTCCTTCTGCGTCGACTCTTCCCACCACCAACGCCCTTCGCGCTCGTGCTGGTTCGGCAGCACCGGGCGGGTGCACGGCTCGCAACCGATGCTGATGAAGCCGCGCTCATGCAGGCTGTTGTAGGGCAGCTCGAGCATGCGGATGTAGCCCCAGACTTCCTCGCTGGTCATCTGCGCCAGCGGGTTGAACTTGTACAGGGTGCGCTCCGGGGTGGAGAAGGCGCTGTCGATCTCCAGGGCAGCCACCTGACTGCGGGTACCGGGGCTCTGGTCGCGGCGCTGGCCGGTGGCCCAGGCGCTGACGGTGGCCAGCTTGCGGCGCAGCGGCTCGATCTTGCGGATGCCGCAGCACTCGCCGTGGCCGTCCTTGTAGAAGCTGAACAGGCCTTTTTCCTTGACGAACGGGTCGAGCTTGTCGCGGTCCGGGCTGAGGATCTCGATGGGCAGGTTGTACTGCTCGCGTACCTGGTCGATGAACCGGTAGGTTTCCGGGTGCAGGCGGCCGGTGTCGAGGCTGAACACCTTGACCTGCTTGTTCAGTTTCCAGGCCATGTCCACCAGCACCACATCCTCGGCGCCGCTGAAGGAGATCCACAGGTCGTCGCCAAAATGCTCGAAGGCGAGCTTGAGGATCTCCTGCGGGGACTTGCTGGCATAGGTCGCGGCCAGGGCG
This sequence comes from Pseudomonas sp. DrBHI1, assembly GCF_002205115.1. Taxonomy (NCBI): domain Bacteria; kingdom Pseudomonadati; phylum Pseudomonadota; class Gammaproteobacteria; order Pseudomonadales; family Pseudomonadaceae; genus Pseudomonas; species Pseudomonas sp. DrBHI1. The sequence goes on along the minus strand of NZ_NIBE01000075.1, from coordinate 103,629 downwards.
GCGACGTCGAAGGGTTGGCTCATCAGGCGGTTTCCATCGGTTGAGTGGCGCTGTGCGCTCGTAGTGGTCAGATGGTAACAAAAAATGGCGGGGCAGACGCCTGGCGATCGCGGGGCAAGCCCGCTCCCACCGAGTCTTACAAGGCCTGCAACGTTTCCATCAGCACCCGCACCTTGGCGATCGACTCCTCGTACTCGGCCTGCCAGTGCGAGTCGGCCACCACCGCGCCGCCACCCCAGCAACTGACCTGGCCATCCTTGACCAGCAGGCTGCGGATGGCGATGGAGCTGTCCATCTCGCCGCGCACGTCGACATACAGCAGCGAGCCGCAGTACAGCGCCCGGCGCGCCGGCTCCAGCTCGTCGATGATCTGCATGGCGCGGATCTTCGGCGCACCGGTGATCGAACCGCCGGGGAAGCTGCCGGCGATCAGGTCCAGGGCGTCCTTGCCGGCGGCCAGGCGGCCGACCACGCTGCTGACCAAGTGATGAACGTTGGGGTAGCTCTCCAGGCTGAACAGCTCCGGCACCTTCACCGAGCCGGTCTGGCAGGTGCGGCCGATGTCGTTGCGCAGCAGGTCGACGATCATCAGGTTTTCCGAGCGGTCCTTGGGGCTGGCCAGCAGCTCGGCGGCGTTGCGTGCGTCCTCCACCGGATCGGCGGCACGCGGGCGGGTGCCCTTGATCGGGCGCGTCTCGACCTCGCCCTGGCTGACACGGATGAAGCGCTCGGGGGAGAAGCTCAGTAGCGCAGTGCCTTCATCCAACTGCTGGTAGCCGGAGAACGGCGTCGGGCAGGCAGCGCGCAGGGCCAGGTAGGCGCGCCACGGGTCGCCCTGGCAGGGGGCGCGAAAGCGCTGGGTAAGGTTGATCTGGTAGCAGTCGCCGGCCTGGATGTAGCGCTGCACCTGGTCGAACGCCGCCCGGTAATGCTCGGGGCGAAGATCGCCGGTCATGGGCGCGAGCAGGCGGAAGTCGCCGGTGTCGCCCGGGGCGCTGGCGTCGAACAGCGCGATGAGCCGTTGCCGCTCGGTCTGGGGCAGGCTCGGGTGAAAGACCAGTTGGCTGCTGCTTAGCCGATGGTCGGACACCAGTGCCCAGGCATACAGCCCCAGCCGGGCATCGGGCAGGCCGAGATCGTCGACCGCGTGTGTCGGCAACTGCTCCAGGCGCCGGCCGAAGTCGTAGCTCAGGTAGCCGATCAGGCCACCGGCGAACGGTAGTTCGATGCCCTCGGGCAGTTGTGCCGTCCCCAACTCGGCCAAGGCCTGGCGTAGGCGCTGCAGGTAGTCGCGACCGTCCTCCTCGGGATTTGCCTGCAACTGCTGCAAAGGCCAGGCGCTGAGCAGGTCGTAGCGACCGCGTTCGGCACCTGGGCGGGCGCTGTCGAGCAGGATCGCACCGGGCGCGCGGCGCAGGCGTTCGAAGTAGAAGGCGGGGTCGGGCTGGTAAGGCAGGGGGTGGAGCGTACAGGTCGGCATCAGGATGGACGGCGATGAACAAGCGAGGTGGGCGATTGTAGACCCGTGCGGGAAATGCGCCTAGCACTGGCAACGACATTCATCGTCCGGTTCTGCGCAGTTCCCCTGTAGGAGCGGCCTTGTGTCGCGAAAGGGCCGCAAAGCGGCCCCGGCAATCTCTGCATAAACGCTGAAATTCTGGGGCTGCTTTGCAGCCCTTTCGCGACACAAGGCCGCTCCTGCAGGGATTGCGCAGGGCCTGGGCTATAGCGGATTGACGTGCCCGAACAACCCCTGCGAGACCTTCACGCGCTGCTCGGCATCCTCGCTGCGACCTTCCTTGGCCAGCATCTCCAGGTGCGCCTCGATGGCGTGGGTGCGCTGGGTCAGGCCGCAGTCGTTGGCGATCTGGATGTTCAGGCCGGGGCGGGCGTTGAGCTCGAGGATCAGCGGGCCCTTGTCCTGGTCCAGAACCATGTCCACGCCGATGTAGCCCAGGCCGCACAGCTCGTAGCAGCTGGCGGCAAGCTTCATGAAGCCGTCCCAGTTCGGCAACTGCACACCGTCCACCGCGTTGGTGGTGTCCGGGTGCTTGCTGATGATCTTGTTCAGCCAGGTGCCGCGCAGGGTGAGGCCGGTGGCCAGGTCAACGCCCACGCCGATGGCGCCCTGGTGCAGGTTGGCCTTGCCGCCAGACTGGCGGGTCGGCAGGCGCAGCATGGCCATCACCGGGTAGCCCATCAGCACGATGATGCGGATGTCCGGCACGCCTTCGTAGCTGATGCTCTTGAAGATCTGGTCCGGGGTGACCCGGTACTCGATCAGCGCGCGGTCGCGGTGCCCGCCCAGCGAGTACAGGCCGGTAAGGATGCTGGAGATCTGGTGCTCGATCTCCTCGTGGCTGATGATCTTGCCGGAGACCGTGCGGTAGCGGTCCTCGAAGCGGTCGGCGATCACCAGGATGCCGTCACCGCCGGCGCCCTGGGCCGGCTTGATGACGAAGTCGCTGCGCCCGCCGATGATCTCGTCGAGTTTCTCGATCTGCTTCTCGGTCTCGATGATGCCGTACATCTCCGGCACATGGATGCCGGCTGCCAGGGCACGCTCCTTGGTGATGATCTTGTCGTCGACGATCGGGTACAGGTGGCGCTTGTTGTACTTCAGCACGTAGTCCGCGTTGCGCCGGTTGATACCCATGATGCCCCGGGCCTCCAGGGCTTTCCACGTCTTGATCAGGCCGAACATCAGGCGTCAGCCTTCTTCAGGAATGCCTTGAAGCGCACGAGCTCGGTCAGGCGGTAGCCGCGATAGCGACCCATCGCCAGCATGAAGCCCACCAGGATCAGCAGTACCGCCGGGAAGGTGAAGACGAAGTACACCGCTTCCGGCACGGTCATCAGCAGGTGCGCGATGGAGGCAGCGAACAGCGTGCCAACGGCCACTTTCATGGCATGGCCGCCGCCACGCTCTTCCCAGGTGATCGACAGGCGTTCGATGGTCATGGTCAGGATCACCATCGGGAACAGTGCCACCGACAGGCCGCGCTCCAGGCCCAGCTTGTGGCTGAACAGGCTGATGGCGGCGATCAGCACCACGACGAAGGTCAGTACCACCGACAGGCGCGGCAGCATCTGCAGCTTGAGATGCTCAAGGTACGAGCGCAGCGACAGGCCCAGGGCGGTGATCACCGTGAACAGGATGATGCCGAAGCCCAGCTGGGTCTCGCGGAAGGCCAGGGCGATCAGCACCGGGGTGAAGGTACCCAGGGTCTGGATGCCGATGAGGTTGCGCAGCACCAGGATCACCAGCACGCCGATCGGGATCATCACCATGATCATGAAGGTCTGCTGGGTCTGCAGCGGCAGGCCGTACAGCGAGTATTCGAGGAAGTCGGCGTCGGTGTTCTCGTCGGTCAGCTTGGCCAGGCGGATGGCGTTCATCTCGCTGTTGTTCATGCTGAAGGTGACGGTGGCCTTCTTGCCGCCATCGACGGTGATCAGGTTGTCGTCACCGGTCCACCACAGCAGGCGGTCGCTGGGCAGGCCCTGCTCGCCGGTCTCCGGGTTGAAGTACAGCCAGTCGTTGCCGTTGAAGCTGCGCAGCCACAGTTCGGGGCTCTGCGGGGTGTCGGCCACCAGGCGGATGGTGTGAACCTTCTCCAGCGGCACGTGGGCGATGGACAGCAGCAGGTCGATGACCTGGGCCTTCTTCAGCGGTGAGTTGTCGCCGGCCAGCAGCAGCTTGGCGTTGTCGTCGTTGACATTGTTGACGCGCTTGATGGTCTCGCTGACGAAGGTCTCGACGTCGGCCGAGTGCTGGCGGATCGGTGCCATCAGCGCTTCGGCGGCGATCTTCTCCGGGCCCTCGACGGCCAGGCTGTCGCGGAAGGTCGGGCCCTTGATCTTGGTCTTTTCGTTGCTGTAGCGCTTGGTCAGCACCAGGCGGTAGTAGAGGGTCTGGTTGCCGCTGGCGCGACGGGCCGACCAGGTCACCTTGCGGTTGCCGTCGGCGCGGTTGACGCTGACCCCGTAGTTGTTGGAGATGAAGCTCTCGTTGAGGCTCACGTAGTCACGGTTCAGCGGGGGCACGAACATCTGCACCTTGACCGGGTCCTTGGCGCTGGCGACGAACTCGACCTTGGCGTCGATGTTCCACAGGTCGTCGGTCTCGTCCTCGGTCACCGGGATGCCGAGGGCGAAGATCTGGTAGGCCGTGATCGCGATGCCCAGCAGCACCAGGACGGTGATCAGGACTTTCAGGTGAAGGGTAAGAGAGCGCATCGGAATTACTCTGCTTTGGGAGCTTCGGTGGCGCAGGCAGGTTTGCCGGCCGCGTATTTAAGGCTTGGGTCGACCAGCGCACCGAAGTGCTTGAGGGCCTCGGAACCGATCAGCAGCGGGAACTGGAAGGCGCTGCGGTCGGTGAGGTTGACCTCGATGGTGCGTTGCGTCTGGCCCATGCAGATCTCGAGTTCGATGACCGGGCGGGCAGTGTAGGCCTTGCCCGAGTCGGCATCATAGTCCCCGGCGCGGCGCTTGATCTTGCTGACGCGGGCCAGGGGGCGTTCGATGGGGTGCTTGTGCGCGGCGTCGATGGCCAGGTAGAAGCGCACCCAGCTCTCGCCGTTGCGCTTGAAACGCTTGATGTCGCGGGCGCTGAGCGAGGCGGTCTTGGCGCCGGTGTCGAGCTTGGCCGCCACTTCCAGGTCAAGGTCGCCCAGGCGGGCGTATTCGTTCAGGCCGTACACGGTTTTCTCGGCCGCGGGCGCGAGCGCCGGCAGCAGGGTCAGGCAGAGCAGCAATAAAGCGGGTTTGAGTCTCATAATCCTGGCGCGGTGCTGTGCAGGTTTCAGGGCAAGGCGACTGGCCAAGCGTCCTCATTGATCTGTCAACAACATGAAATGATGACAGACACACTATCCATGCTCCCGAAGGAGCGCGGCATTCTATCACGCCGATGTCTTGACGCCAGCGCGCCCGCGATCAGACCCCATGAAGGCGGGGTAAGTTCGTTATTAGACGATTGTCGACAATATTCTTTTTGTCTTTGACTCCATTCCTCTATTTGGCTAGTTTTGGCGTCACTGATTTTGAAGGTGTCGACAATCATGCTGGACACAGCCCCGGCCACCACGCTGCCTCAGGACGAGACCGAGACCCTCTCGGAGCACGTCTTCCGGCGCATCCAGGCCGCCATCGTCAAGGGCGAGATCGCCCCCGGCAGCAAGATCTCCGAGCCGGAGCTGGCGCGCACCTACGGCATCAGCCGCGGCCCGCTGCGCGAGGCGATCCACCGCCTGGAGGGCCAGCGCCTGCTGGTGCGCGTGCCCCATGTCGGCGCCCGGGTGGTGTCGCTCAGCCATGCCGAGTTGATCGAGCTGTACGAAATCCGCGAATCCCTCGAAGGCATGGCCTGCCGCCTGGCCGCCGAACGCATGAGCCAGGCGGCCATCGACGAGCTGCGCCATGTGCTCGACACCCACGAGCGTGACGCCGCGTTCCAGGCCGGCCAGGGCTACTACCAGCAGGAAGGCGACTACGACTTCCACTACCGGATCATCCAGGGCAGCGGCAACCAGACCCTGTACAAGATGCTCTGCGGCGAACTGTACCAACTGGTGCGCATGTACCGCATCCAGTTCTCCAGCACGCCCAACCGCCCGCGCCAGGCCTTCGCCGAGCACCACCGCATCCTCGATGCGATCGAAGCCCGCGACGGCGAACTGGCAGAACTCCTGATGCGCCGCCACATCGGCGCGTCCAAACGCAATATCGAGCGCCACTACCAAGGTGCCGACAACAATAGCCCACGAGGTGAGTCATGACAGTGAAGAGCACGCCCGGCCAGCGTTTCCGTGACGCGGTCGCCGCCGAACATCCGCTGCAGGTGGTCGGGACCATCAACGCCAACCACGCCCTGCTGGCCAAGCGTGCCGGCTTCAAGGCCATCTACCTGTCCGGCGGCGGTGTCGCCGCCGGCTCCCTGGGCCTGCCGGACCTGGGCATCAGCGGCCTGGACGACGTGCTCACCGACGTACGGCGCATCACCGATGTATGCGACCTGCCGCTGCTGGTGGATGTCGACACCGGCTTCGGCGCCTCGGCCTTCAACGTCGCCCGCACCGTCAAGTCGATGAGCAAGTTCGGCGCCGCGGCCATTCATATCGAGGACCAGGTCGGCGCCAAGCGCTGTGGCCATCGCCCGAACAAGGAGATCGTCTCGCAGCAGGAGATGGTCGACCGCATCAAGGCCGCCGTGGATGCCCGCAGCGACGACAGTTTCGTGATCATGGCGCGCACCGACGCGCTGGCGGTGGAAGGCCTGAACGCCGCCCTGGACCGCGCTGCCGCCTGCATCGAGGCCGGCGCCGACATGATCTTCCCGGAAGCCATTACCGAGCTGTCGATGTACAAGACCTTCGCCGACCGGGTGAAGGCGCCGATTCTGGCCAACATCACCGAGTTCGGCGCCACGCCGCTGTACACCACCGAGGAGCTGGCCTCGGTCGACGTGTCGCTGGTGCTCTACCCGCTGTCGGCTTTCCGCGCCATGAACAAGGCGGCCGAGAACGTCTACACCGCGCTGCGCCGTGACGGCACGCAGAAGAACGTGATCGACACCATGCAGACCCGCATGGAGCTCTACGATGCCATCGGCTACCACGCCTTCGAGCAGAGCCTCGATGCGCTGTTCGCGCAGAAGAAGGGATGATTCAAGCGCACGTCGCCCTGTAGGAGCCGGCTTGCCGGCGAACAGGCCCGATACCCGATTAGCCAGAAAAGACTTCGATAACAAATTCAAGAAAGGAGAAACACCATGGCCGAAGCAAAAGTACTCAGTGGCGCTGGCCTGCGTGGCCAGGTGGCCGGCCAGACCGCGCTGTCGACCGTCGGCCAGGCCGGGGCCGGCCTGACCTACCGCGGCTATGATGTGCGCGACTTGGCCGCCGGCGCCGAGTTCGAGGAAGTCGCCTACCTGCTGCTGTACGGCGAGCTGCCGAGCAAGGCGGAGCTTGCCGACTACAAGCGCAAGCTCAAGGGCCTGCGCGACCTACCGCAAGCGCTGAAGGAAGTGCTCGAGCGCATCCCGCGCGACGCCCACCCGATGGACGTGATGCGCACCGGCTGCTCGGTGCTCGGCACCCTGGAGCCGGAACTGACCTTCGACGCCCAGCGCGAGAAGACCGACCGCCTGCTGGCGCTGTTCCCGGCGGTGATGTGCTACTGGTACCGCTTCACCCACCACGGCGTGCGCATCGACTGCACCAGCGACGAGGACACCCTCGGCGGCCACTTCCTGCACCTGCTGCACGGCAAGAAACCGAGCGCGCTGCACGTCAAGGTGATGAACGTCTCGCTGATCCTCTACGCCGAGCACGAGTTCAACGCCTCGACCTTCACCGCCCGGGTCTGCGCCTCGACCCTGTCCGACCTGTACTCCTGCGTGACCGCCGCCATCGGCTCGCTGCGCGGCCCGCTGCACGGCGGCGCCAACGAAGCGGCGATGGAGCTGATCGAACGCTTCCAGACTCCGCAGGAAGCCACTGCCGAGCTGCTGCGCATGCTCGAGCGCAAGGACAAGATCATGGGCTTCGGCCACGCCATCTATAAAGAGTCCGATCCGCGCAACGAGGTGATCAAGGGCTGGGCCAAGCAACTCGCCGATGAAGTCGGCGACAAGGTCCTGTACCCGGTTTCCGAGGCCATCGACAAGACCATGTGGGAGCAGAAGCGCCTGTTCCCCAACGCCGACTTCTACCATGCCTCGGCGTACCACTTCATGGGCATCCCGACCAAGCTGTTCACCCCGATCTTCGTCTGCTCGCGCCTGACTGGTTGGGCCGCGCACGTGTTCGAACAGCGCGCCAACAACCGCATCATCCGCCCGAGCGCCGAGTACGTCGGCGTCGAGCAACGCCAGTTCGTGCCGATCGAGCAGCGTTGACTGATAGAGCGCTGGGGCTGCTGTGCAGCCCTATCGCGACACAAGGCCGCTCCCACAGGTGCGGCGCAGTCCCTGTAGGAGCGGCCTTGTGTCGCGAAAGGGGCGCGTAGCGCCCCCCAAGGCCAGACCTGCCTACTGAACACCGTGACCGAGCCCGATAACGATATGAACACCGCATTCCGCAAGAACCTGCCAGGCACCGCCCTGGACTACTTCGACGCCCGTGCCGCGGTCGAGGCGATCAAGCCCGGCGCCTACGACGGCCTGCCGTACACCTCCCGCGTGCTGGCCGAGAACCTGGTGCGCCGCTGTGATCCGGCCACGCTCAACGCCTCGCTGGAACAGCTGATCGAGCGCAAGCGCGACCTCGACTTCCCCTGGTTCCCCGCCCGCGTGGTCTGCCACGACATCCTCGGCCAGACCGCCCTGGTCGACCTGGCCGGCCTGCGCGATGCCATTGCAGATAAAGGCGGCGACCCGGCCCAGGTCAACCCGGTGGTGCCGGTGCAGCTGATCGTCGACCACTCGCTGGCCGTGGAGTGCGGCGGCTTCGACCCGCAGGCGTTCGAGAAGAACCGTGCCATCGAGGATCGCCGCAACGAAGACCGTTTCCACTTCATCAACTGGACCAAGCAGGCTTTCAAGAACGTCGACGTGATCCAGCCGGGCAACGGCATCATGCACCAGATCAACCTGGAGAAGATGTCGCCGGTGGTCCACAACGATCGCGGCGTGGCCTACCCGGACACCTGTGTCGGCACCGACAGCCACACCCCGCACGTGGATGCCCTGGGTGTGATCGCCATTGGCGTCGGCGGCCTGGAGGCCGAGAACGTGATGCTCGGCCGCGCCTCGTGGATGCGCCTGCCGGAGATCGTCGGCGTCGAGCTGACCGGTCGCCTGGCGCCGAACATCACCGCCACCGACCTGGTGCTGGCGCTCACCGAGTTCCTGCGCAAGCAGAAGGTGGTCGGCGCCTACCTGGAGTTCCACGGCGCCGGCGCCAGCGCGCTGACCCTGGGCGACCGCGCCACCATCTCCAACATGGCCCCGGAATACGGCGCCACCGCGGCGATGTTCGCCATCGACCAGCAGACCATCGACTACCTCAAGCTCACCGGCCGCGATGACCAGCAAGTGCAGCTGGTGGAAACCTATGCCAAGGCCACCGGCCTGTGGGCCGACAGCCTGGCCAAGGCCGAGTACGAGCGCGCCCTGAGCTTCGACCTGTCGAGCGTGGTGCGCAACATGGCCGGCCCGTCCAACCCGCACGCCCGCGTGGCCACCAGCGACCTGGCGGCCAAGGGCATCGCCGGCCAATGGGAAGAAGTGCCTGGGCAGATGCCCGATGGCGCGGTGATCATCGCCGCCATCACCAGTTGCACCAATACCAGCAACCCGCGCAACGTGATCGCCGCCGGCCTGCTGGCGCGCAACGCCAACAAGCTCGGCCTGGTCCGCAAACCATGGGTCAAGTCGTCGCTGGCGCCGGGCTCCAAGGCCGTGCAGTTGTACCTCAAGGAAGCAGGGCTGGAGCAGGAATTGGAGCAGCTGGGCTTCGGCATCGTCGCCTTCGCCTGCACCACCTGTAACGGCATGTCCGGCGCGCTGGACCCGGTGATCCAGCAGGAAATCATCGACCGCGACCTGTACGCCACCGCCGTGCTATCGGGCAACCGTAACTTCGACGGGCGCATCCACCCGTACGCCAAGCAGGCGTTCCTGGCTTCGCCGCCGCTGGTGGTGGCCTACGCCATCGCCGGCACCATCCGCTTCGATATCGAGAAGGATGTGCTGGGCGTGGTCGACGGCAAGGAGATTCGCCTGAAGGACATCTGGCCGAGCGATGAAGAGATCGACGCCGTGGTGCGCGCCTCGGTCAAGCCTGAGCAGTTCCGCCAGGTGTACATCCCGATGTTCACCATCGAGGAAGACAAGGGGCCGAAAGTCGCGCCGCTGTATGAATGGCGCCCGATGAGCACCTACATCCGCCGTCCGCCGTATTGGGAAGGCGCCCTGGCCGGTGAGCGTACCCTGCGTGGCATGCGCCCGCTGGCGGTGCTGCCGGACAACATCACCACCGACCACCTGTCACCGTCCAATGCCATCATGCTCGACAGCGCCGCCGGCGAGTACCTGGCGAAGATGGGCCTGCCGGAGGAGGACTTCAACTCCTACGCCACCCACCGCGGTGACCACCTGACCGCCCAGCGCGCCACCTTCGCCAACCCCAAGCTGTTCAACGAGATGGTGCGCAAGGACGACGGCAGCGTGAAGCAGGGTTCGCTGGCGCGCCTCGAGCCGGAAGGCAAGGTGACCCGCATGTGGGAGGCCATCGAGACCTACATGGAGCGCAAGCAGCCGCTGATTATCATCGCCGGTGCCGACTACGGCCAGGGCTCGTCCCGTGACTGGGCGGCCAAGGGCGTGCGTCTGGCAGGTGTCGAGGCCATCGTCGCCGAAGGCTTCGAGCGTATCCACCGCACCAACCTGGTGGGCATGGGCGTGCTGCCGCTGGAGTTCAAGCCGGGCACCGACCGCAAGACCCTGGGCCTGGACGGCAGCGAGACCTACGATGTGCTCGGCGAGCGCACGCCACGGGCGACGCTGACCCTGGTGGTGACGCGGCGCAATGGCGAGCGTGTCGAGGTGCCGGTGACCTGTCGCCTGGATACCGCCGAAGAGGTATCGATCTACGAGGCGGGTGGGGTGTTGCAGCGCTTTGCCCAGGACTTCCTGGAGGGGGCGGCCTGAGCATGAAACGGGGGTCGCTTTGCGGCCCTTTCGCGACACATGGCCGCTCCCACAACGAGCGGCGCAGTACCTGTGGGAGCGGCCATGTGTCGCGAAAGGGCAGCAGGGCAGCCCCAGGGTACTTCACCGGACTATCAGGATGCCCAAGACAATGGCTCACGTACCCCAGATCAAAATTCCCGCCACCTATATTCGCGGCGGCACCAGCAAAGGCGTGTTCTTCCGCCTCCAGGACCTGCCCGAGCAGACGCAGATTCCTGGTCCTGCCCGCGACGCCCTGCTGCTGCGGGTGATCGGCAGCCCCGACCCGTACGGCAAGCAGATCGACGGCATGGGCGGCGCCACCTCCAGCACCAGCAAGACGGTGATCCTGTCCAAGAGCATCAAGCCCGACCACGACGTCGACTACCTGTTCGGCCAGGTGTCGATCGACAAGGCCTTCGTCGACTGGAGCGGCAACTGCGGCAACCTGTCCGCCGCGGTCGGCTCGTTCGCCATCAGCAGCGGGCTGGTCGATGCCAGTCGGATTCCGCGCAATGGTATCGCCACCGTGCGGATCTGGCAGGCCAATATCGGCAAGACCATCATCGCCCATGTGCCGATCACCGAAGGCGAGGTGCAGGAAACCGGCGATTTCGAGCTCGATGGCGTGACCTTCCCGGCCGCCGAGGTGCAGCTGGAATTCCTCGATCCGGCCGCCGACGAGGGCGGTGACGGCGGGGCGATGTTCCCTACCGGCAACCTGGTCGACGACCTCGAGGTGCCGGGTGTCGGCACCTTCAAGGCGACCCTGATCAACGCCGGCATACCGACCATCTTCGTCAATGCCGCCGATATCGGCTATACCGGAACCGAGCTGCAGGACGCGATCAACGGCGATGCCGCGGCATTGCAGCGTTTCGAGATCATCCGTGCCCATGGCGCGGTGCGCATGGGGCTGATCGAGCACATCGACCAGGCCGCCGGGCGCCAGCACACGCCGAAGGTCGCGTTCGTCGCGGCGCCGACCGGCTATACCTCCTCCAGTGGCAAGGTTGTCGCAGCCGAGGACGTCGACCTGCTGGTGCGTGCGTTGTCGATGGGCAAGCTGCACCACGCGATGATGGGCACCGCGGCGGTCGCCATCGGCACCGCCGCAGCGATCCCGGGGACGCTGGTCAACCTTGCCGCCGGTGGCGGTGAACGCAGTGCCGTGCGTTTCGGTCATCCGTCCGGGACGTTGCGGGTCGGGGCCGAGGCGCGTCAGGTGGATGGGCAGTGGACCGTGACCAAGGCAATCATGAGCCGAAGCGCTCGGGTGCTGATGGAGGGCTGGGTGCGCGTGCCCGGTGATAGTTTCTAAGGCATCTAGCGTTCGGCTTTCGTTGGTTGGGGCCGCAAAGCGGCCCCGGCAATCCAGAAGGGAGCTGTATATGAGCGCAAACGTAGACCTCAACACCCGCCCCGACTACGACCAGGTCCTGCAGACCCTCGCCGACTACGTGCTTGGCTACCGCGTCGATTGCGCCGAAGCCCTGAACACCGCCCGCTATTGCCTGATGGACACCCTGGGCTGCGGCCTGCTGGCCCTGCGCTTTCCTGAATGCACCAAGCACCTAGGCCCGCTGGTCGAGGGCACCCTTGTCCCCCATGGCGCCCGCGTGCCTGGTACCAGCTATCGCCTCGATCCGGTCAAGGCCGCCTGGGACATTGGCTGCATCGTCCGCTGGCTGGACTACAACGACACCTGGCTGGCGGCGGAGTGGGGGCACCCCTCGGACAACCTCGGCGGCATCCTGGCGGTCACCGACCACCTCTCGCAAAAGCGTGTGGCCAATGGCGAGGCGCCCCTGGTCATGCGCGAGGTACTCGATGCCATGGTCATGGCCCACGAGATCCAGGGCGTGCTGGCGCTGGAGAATTCGTTCAACCGGGTCGGCCTGGATCATGTGCTGCTGGTCAAGGTCGCCTCCGCGGCGGTCTGCGCCAGGCTCATGGGCGCCAATCGCGAGCAGTTGCTGTCGGCGCTGTCCCACGCCTTCGTCGATGGCCAGGCCCTGCGCACCTACCGTCACGCGCCCAACGCCGGGTCGCGCAAGTCGTGGGCGGCGGGGGATGCCTCCAGTCGCGGCGTGCGCCTGGCCGATATTGCCCTGCGTGGCGAGATGGGCGTGCCCGGTGCGCTGACCGCCAAACAGTGGGGCTTCTACGATGTGTCGTTCAGCCACACCAACAAGGACTTGGCGCTCAAGCCCGAGCCGCTGCGTGAACTGCGCCTGCCGCAGCCGTTGGGCAGCTACGTGATGGAAAACGTGCTGTTCAAGATCAGTTTCCCCGCCGAGTTCCACGCCCAGACCGCCTGCGAGGCTGCAGTGACCCTGCACCCGCAGGTGCGCAACCGCCTGCACGAGATCGACCGGATCGTCATCACCACCCATGAGTCGGCGATCCGCATCATTTCCAAGGAGGGGCCGCTGGCCAACGCCGCCGACCGCGACCACTGCCTGCAGTACATGACCGCCGTGCCGCTGATCTTCGGTGACCTGGTGGCGGAGCACTACGAGGATGCCTTCCACGCCGCGCACCCGAGCATCGACCGCATGCGCGAGAAGATGGTGATCGTCGAGGAGCCGCGCTTCACTCGCGAGTACCTGGAGCCCGACAAGCGCTCCATCGCCAATGGCGTGCAAGTGTTCTTCAGGGATGGCTCGCACACGCCGCAGGTGGTGGTGGAGTACCCGATCGGGCATCGGCGGCGGCGGGAGGAGGGGATGCCGTTGCTCGAGGCCAAGTTCCGCGAGAACCTGGCGACGCGGTTCGCGCGGCAGCGCTGTGAGGCGATCCTGGACGTGTGCAAGGATCAGCAGGCGCTGGAGGTGATGCCGGTGCACAGGTTCGTTGATCTGTTCGTGATCTGACGACAATCGCGGGGCAAGCCCGCTCCCGCGTGGGGAAATTCATGTTGACGTGGGAGCGGGCTTGCCCCGCGACAGGATCGTAAATCCAACAAAAAAGCCCCGGTATCGCTACCGGGGCTTTCTTCTACAACGTCCTGCTCAGCTTACGCCTGAACCACCGGGATCTTGGCGTTGGCCGCCGCTTCGCGGAACTCGGCGATCTGGTCGAAGCTCAGGTAGCGGTAGACGTCGGCAGCCATGCTGTCGATGTCTTTCGCGTACTGCATGTACTCCTCGACGGTCGGCAGCTTGCCGATGATCGAAGCGACAGCAGCCAGCTCGGCCGAGGCCAGGTACACGTTGGTGGCGTCGCCCAGACGGTTCGGGAAGTTACGGGTCGAGGTGGAGACCACGGTCGAACCGGTCTGCACACGTGCCTGGTTACCCATGCAAAGCGAGCAGCCTGGCATTTCCATGCGCGCGCCAGCCTTGCCGTAGATGCCGTAGTAGCCTTCTTCGGTCAGCTGGTGGGCGTCCATCTTGGTTGGCGGAGCCAGCCACAGACGGGTCGGAATACCGCCCTTGACCTTGTCCAGCAGCTTGCCGGCAGCGCGGAAGTGACCGATGTTGGTCATGCACGAGCCGATGAACACTTCGTCGATCTTCTCGCCTTGTACCGAGGACAGCAGGCGGGCATCGTCCGGGTCGTTCGGCGCGCAGAGCACAGGCTCCTTGACGTCGGCCAGGTCGATCTCGATGATTTCGGCGTACTCGGCGTCGGCGTCGGCCGACAGCAGCTCAGGCTTGGCCAGCCAGGCTTCCATGGCCTGGGCGCGGCGCTCCAGGGTGCGGGCATCGCCGTAGCCTTCGCCGATCATCCAGCGCAGCAGGGTGATGTTGGACTGCAGGTACTCGGCGATGGCCTTCTCTGGCAGCTTGATGGTGCAACCGGCGGCGGAACGTTCGGCCGAGGCGTCGGACAGCTCGAAGGCTTGCTCGACGGTCAGCTCGTTCAGGCCTTCGATCTCGAGGATGCGGCCGGAGAAGATGTTCTTCTTGCCTTTCTTCTCGACGGTCAGCAGGCCCTTCTGGATGGCGTAGTAAGGGATCGCGTGGACCAGGTCACGCAGGGTGATGCCTGGCTGCAGTTTGCCCTTGAAGCGCACCAGCACGGATTCAGGCATGTCCAGCGGCATGACGCCGGTGGCGGCGGCGAAGGCCACCAGGCCGGAACCGGCCGGGAACGAGATGCCGATCGGGAAGCGGGTGTGCGAGTCGCCACCGGTACCCACGGTGTCAGGCATCAGCATGCGGTTCAGCCAGCTGTGGATGATGCCGTCGCCCGGGCGCAGCGACACGCCGCCACGGGTGCGGATGAAGTCTGGCAGGGTGTGGTGGGTGGTGACGTCGATCGGCTTCGGATAGGCCGCGGTGTGGCAGAACGACTGCATCACCAGGTCGGCGGAGAAGCCCAGGCACGCCAGGTCTTTCAGCTCGTCGCGGGTCATCGGGCCCGTGGTGTCCTGGGAACCGACGGTGGTCATCTTCGGCTCGCAGTAGGCACCTGGACGCACGCCCTGGCCTTCCGGCAGGCCGCAGGCGCGACCGACCATCTTCTGCGCCAGGGTGAAGCCCTTGGTCGAAGCGGCTGGCTGCTCGGGTTTCTTGAACAGGTCCGATGGGGCCTGGCCCAGTTCGGCGCGGGCCTTCTCGGTCAGGCCACGGCCGACGATCAGCGGGATACGGCCGCCGGCGCGGACTTCGTCGAGCAGTACTTCGGTCTTCAGCTCGAAGTGGGTGACCAGTTCGTCGCTGCCGTGGCGGCGCACTTCACCTTTGAACGGGTAGACGTCGATGACGTCGCCCATGGCCAGGTTGGTGCAGTCGAACTCGATCGGCAGGGCGCCGGCGTCTTCCATGGTGTTGTAGAAGATCGGGGCGATCTTGGTGCCGAAGCAGAAACCACCGGCGCGCTTGTTCGGCACGTACGGAATGTCGTCGCCGAAGAACCACAGCACCGAGTTGGTGGCGGATTTGCGCGAGGAGCCGGTGCCGACCACGTCACCGACGTAGGCAACCGGGAAGCCTTTGGCTTTCATGGCTTCGATCTGGGCCAGCGGGCCGACCGAACCTGGCTGCGAAGGCTCGATGCCGTCGCGGGCCATCTTCAGCATGGCCAGGGCGTGCAGCGGGATGTCAGGGCGCGACCAGGCGTCCGGAGCAGGGGACAGGTCGTCGGTGTTGGTTTCGCCAGGCACCTTGAACACGGTCAGGGTGTACTTGTCGGCGATCGCCGGACGGCTGGTGAACCACTCGCCGGCAGCCCAGGATTCCAGCACGGCCTTGGCGTGGGCGTTGCCCGCCTTGGCTTTTTCGGCCACATCGTGGAAGGCGTCGAACATCAGCAGGGTGTGCTTGAGCTGTTCGGCCGCGACGGCGCCCAGTTCGGCGTCGTCCAGCAGCGCGACCAGCGTCTCGATGTTGTAGCCGCCCTGCATGGTGCCCAGCAGCTCGGTGGCGTGCTTACGGTCGATCAACGGGGATTTGGCTTCACCCTTGGCGACGGCGGAGAGGAACGCGGCCTTGACGTAGGCGGCTTCGTCCACTCCTGGCGGAACGCGGTTGGTGATCAGGTCTACGAGGAAGGCTTCTTCGCCGGCCGGCGGGTTTTTCAGCAGCTCGACCAGGCCTGCAGTTTGTTCGGCGTTCAGCGGCTGGGGCACGATACCCAGAGCGGCACGCTCTTCGATGTGTTTGCGGTAGGCTTCAAGCACAGTTATTACCCTCATCAGTGGTCCCTAAAGGGAGTCCGGGACGCTCATCCAGCATTCCCATGCACCCATGCGCTCAAGACGGCTTTTTGGGCCGGCAAGCCAGGGTCGCAGAGAATCCTTACAGAAGCTGCTTTCAAAGTTTTACGCCTGTAGAACGGAAGGCTGATGAGGGGTTGGCCATGGCCATGCACGCTTGCATGGACAGGGCCAACGCCGTTCTACCGGATTAACTGTGCTCGTGACGCTTTGAAAACAGCTTCCAACGGACATTGTTGCCTTGAAAAGGCGGGATGATTCTACGGCAAAAATAAGCCGAAAGTAAGGCGGCGTAGATGACTTTAACGGGTGACCCTGGTTAGACAAAGGGCTAACATGAACCGGTGTTCCACCGCCAAGCTGTTGTTTCTACATGTCCAACCAATCCATCAAGACCCCTTGCGTCGGCCTGTGCTCCACGGTCTACGGCGACCTGGTGTGCCGCGGCTGCAAGCGCTTTCACCACGAAGTGATCCACTGGAACGGCTACGACGACGAGCAGAAGCGCGCGGTGTGGCTGCGCCTGGAGCAACTGCTGGTGCAGGTGATGATGGCCAAGCTGGAAGTGTTCGACAAAGCGCTGCTGCGCCAGCAGCTGGAGCAGCGCTCGGTCCGTTTCGTCGCGCACCAGTCCGAGTATTGCTGGGCGTATCAGCTGATCGCCCGTGGGGCGCGGATGATCCGTGACCTGGAGGCGTACGGGATGGCGCTGCTGCCGGAGTTTCGCGACTGGGAACTGCCGCAGTTGCGCGATGCCATCGACCGGGAGTTTTTCCTGTTGTCGGAGGCGCATTACCAGCGCTATATCGCGCCGAGCTTTTTGCGAGACGCCCTGGACCGCGGGCAGGGCTGAAGCTCTGGGATAACGGTGCTGGCCTCTTCGCGGGATTACCCGCGAAAAGGCCGGTGCAGATCAGTCGCCGGTGTACTCGCACCCGCTGGTGCAGGTCTCATGGATCCGCACCTTCGACAGCTCCGGCAGCAGCGGCTTGACCTGGTCCCAGATCCACTTGGCGATCACTTCGCTGGTGGGGTTTTCCAGGCCTGGAATATCGTTCAGGTAGTTGTGGTCCAACTGCTCGTAGATCGGCTTGAAGATCGCCTTGATCTCGGAGAAATCGCGGATCCAGCCGGTGTGCGGATCGAGCGGGCCGGTCAGGTGCAGGGCAACCTTGAACGAGTGGCCATGCAGGCGACCGCACTTGTGGCCGGCAGGGACGTTGGGCAGGCGGTGAGCCGATTCGAAGGTAAATTCCTTAAAGATTTCCACGCTGGCATAACTCTGTGTGAATCAACGATGCGCGCAGTCTACCAGCATGCCCGCTACAAGGCTTGCAACCGATCCTGCAACCGCCCGGTGGCGATCAGTTCCAGCAGTTCGTCGCCCAGGCGCCGGCTTTCGGCCATGGCCTGGTACCAGTAGCGCCTGCGGCCCGACGCATCGCCCATGAAACGCTTGAAGTCGTTGCGGTCTGGCAGCTTGCCGTAGGGGAGGGCGGCCAGGTACTGCGGTGACGGGGTCATCAGCAGCACGTTCTGCAGGCGCGTGGCGTCGCCTTTGCGCCAGGGCAGGGCCTTGTCGAACCAGCCGGGCACCACCTTGTCGGTGAAGTGCGGGTAGAGCACCAGGTCGTCGCCCTGGTAGGGCAGGTCCAGGTGATAGTCGAGCAGGCCGCCGTCGCGGTAGGTGCCGGCCCCGGCGCCGGGGATGTCGCGCACGCCTTCCATGACCATGGGGATCGAGCCCGAGGCGAGCAGGGCGTGGCGTAGGTTGGCCAGGTCCAGCGGCAGGCTGCGCGACGGGAAGTCGGTCAGTGGCTCCAGCGGCGGCGCGGCGCGTTGGTCGTGGAGGATGACCCGCTCGAAATGCCGGCCCAGGCGCGCGCGTCCCAGCAGGTTGCTGGCGATCACCGAGGACAGGCCCATGCCCAGACGGCCGCGGTGGTCGTGGGCGAGCTGGCCATGGCTCTTCACCACCAGGATGTTCAGGCGGTAGTGCGGGTTGGCCAGGACCTGCCCGTCGCGGCCTTGCAGCAGGTCGTCGAGCATGCGCTGGCAGCTCTGGCTGATCTCTTTGGGTGTCACGCCCTTGGCGAAGTCCTGCTCGGTGTACAGCTCGCCCAGGCGGCGGATGCCGGCGACCGGATCGTCGAGGCAGGCGCTGGCGAAGCGCCAGGCACCGATCGAGGCGCCGATCAGCGCACGCTGGCGCGGCGCGCTGGTCAGCCATTCACCGAACAACGCCAGGTCCAGGCCCTGGATCCCCAGCGGCTTGGGGCCACCGGCGGCGCCCGGCAACACACCGACATCTTCGGCCCGCAGGCCGCGTTCGCGGATCTGCCGCAGGGCACGCTGGCCGGCCTTGAAGGTCAGGGCGGGGTACTTGATGTGAATCGCGCTCATGGCGGGGTCTCGGGTGGGGCAGGCGGGCAGTATAGGGGATTTGCCGGCCTTGCCGAGGTGCTCCTGCAAGGGGCTGCGCATGGGTACCAAGAGCTGCGCTATCATGCGGCCAGCTGTTTTCAGGTTGAGTTAAGGGCCGGTGGTTAATCTTAACCCCGGAGACAAATTACACATCTCGCTGGAGAGAACCTCATGAAAACTTTGACTGCCCTGTTCACCGCCGCTGCCCTCGCTTTCGGTGCCAACGTCGCCTTTGCCAAGGACGTGCAGCCCGATGAAGTGGTCAAACTGGTGAACGCCAAGACCATCAAATCGCTGGACGAACTCAAGGCCGCCGCCATCGCCAAGCACCCCGGCGCCACTGTGACCGACTCGGAGCTCGAGAACGAGTACGGTCGCTACATCTACAAGGTCGACCTGCGCGATGCCCAGAACGTCGAATGGGATGTGGATCTGGACGCCAAGACCGGTGAAGTCCTGAAGGACGAGCGAGACAACTGATGCACGCACTACCGCGAACGGCACGCTACCTGGCCTTGGCCCTGATGGTCGTGTGTTCGCTGGCCGCCGCGCGCGACCTGGATCAGGATGAAGCCCTGGCGCTTCGGCAACAGGGCATCATCCTGCCGCTCGAGCAACTGCTCGAGTCCGCCCTGGGGCGTTACCCCGGGGCGCGGCTGCTGGAGGCGGAGCTGGAAGAAAAGCACGAGCGCTACGAGTACGAGGTCGAACTGCTGACCCCGGCCGGCGTGGTACGCGAGATCAAGCTCGATGCCCGCACCGGCGAGTTGCTCAAAGACGAGGAAGACGACTGAGATGCGCCTGTTGCTTGTCGAGGACAATGTCCCCCTGGCCGATGAACTGACCGCCGCCCTGCAACGCCAGGGCTACGCCGTGGACTGGCTGGCCGATGGCCGCGACGCGGTGTACCAGGGCCAGAGCGAACCCTATGACCTGATCATCCTCGACCTCGGCCTGCCCGGTCTGCCGGGGCTCGAGGTGCTGGCGCAGTGGCGGGCGGGCGGCTTGGCCACTCCGGTGCTGATCCTCACCGCCCGCGGTTCCTGGGCCGAGCGGATCGAGGGGCTCAAGGCTGGCGCCGACGATTACCTGAGCAAGCCCTTCCACCCCGAGGAGCTGCAACTGCGCATCCAGGCCCTGCTGCGCCGGGCCAAGGGGGTGGCCAACCAGCCGAAGCTGGAAGCGGCCGGCCTGCACCTGGACGAATCGCGCCAGTGCGTGAGCCGCGAAGGCGTCGATGTCCAGCTCACCGCCGCCGAGTTCCGCCTGCTGCGCTACTTCATGCTGCACCCGGGGCAGGTGCTGTCCAAGAGCCACCTGGCCGAGCACCTGTATGACGGTGAAACCGAGCGCGATTCCAATGTGCTGGAAGTTCACGTCAACCATCTGCGGCGCAAGCTTGGGCGCAGCGTGATCGAGACCCGTCGCGGTCAGGGCTACGTGTACGCCGGGAGCACCGCGTGAAGTCGATCCAGGCGCGCCTGAGCCTGGGCCTGGTGGCGGTGCTGGTGGTGGTGGGGCTGGTCCTGGCGCAGTTGACCCTGTGGCTGTTCGAAGCCGGCCTGCAGCGCTACCTGGAAGCCGGCCTGCGCAAGGAAAGCGAGAACCTGCTGGTGGCGCTGGTGCGCGGCCCGTCCGGTTTGCAACTGGACGAGCGACGGCTGTCGGCGGCCTACCAGCAGCCATTCTCGGGCTACTACTTTCGCATCGATTTCGACCAGGGCACCTGGCGCTCGCGTTCGTTGTGGGACATGGACATGCCCAAGCCCGGCAAGCCGGGGCTGGACGATGGTCACAAGCTGGGGCCCGAGGGCCAGCAGCTGCTGGCCTATCGCGGCGATTACCGGCGCCTGGGGCAGGACATCTCGATCAGCGTGGCCCAGGACTATTCGCCGGTGCGCGAGGGCTTTCGGCGCATGCAGCAGATCGGCCTGGGCCTGGGCCTGGTGGCGCTGCTGCTGGTGCTGGTGCTGCAGCGCATCACCGTGACCCGTTCGCTGCGTCCACTGGAACGGGCGCGTCAGCAGATCGCCCAGTTGCAGCAGGGCCAGCGCTCGCAACTGGACGCCGAGGTGCCCAGCGAGCTGCAACCGCTGGTGGACCAGATCAACCACCTGCTGGCCCACACCGAGGACAGTTTGCGCCGCTCGCGCAATGCCCTGGGCAACCTCGGCCATGCCTTGAAGACACCGTTGGCGGTCCTGCTCAGCCTGGCCGCCAGCGAGCGCCTCCAAGGATTGCCTGAGGTACGTGCGCAGATGCGCGAGCAACTCGAGCAGATCCAGCAGCGCCTGGCCCGCGAGCTCAACCGCGCGCGCCTGGCCGGCGATGCGCTGCCGGGGGCGCAGTTCGACTGCGACGCTGAGTTGCCCGGGCTGCTGGCGACGCTGGGCATGATCCATGGCGAGGGCCTGCTGCTCGAGCGCGATGTACCGCCCGGGTTGTTGTTGCCTTGGGACCGCGAAGACCTGCTGGAACTGCTCGGCAACCTGCTGGACAACGCCTGCAAATGGGCCGACAGCGAGGTGCGCCTGGGTATCGCGCCGACCGCCGAGGGTTACCGGCTGTGGGTGGACGACGATGGCCCGGGCATCCCCGAGACGCAGCGCCTGCAGGTGCTTGAACGCGGTTCGCGGCTGGACGAGCAGGTCGATGGCCATGGCCTGGGGCTGGGCATCGTGCGCGATATCGTCGAGGCCTGGGGCGGGCGGATTGCGCTGCTGGAAAGCCCCCAGGGCGGGTTGCGGGTCAGCATTGACCTGCCGCGCAAGGGGCGTTGATCGGCGAGGCCGTTCCCACAGGGATGGCGTATGCCTTGAAGAAAGGCGGATCAACCCTGCAAAAAAATTGCAGTACAGCCGCAGTTTTTTGAATTGGCCCATGGCCACCCGCGCCCGGCACAATCATTCCCCACGAAACCCTGCGGTTTCCATCTCTCCATGGACGGAGCCCCTTGCGCGATTGCACTGCGCAACACAGGGCCCAGGCCGGTCGCGCTGGGCTTTCTTTTTCGCACAAGAACACGATCCGAATACCTCGATGCCTGCCTCGCGTCCCCAATCCCGCTTGCAGCGCCTGCTCCCGGCGCCCCTGAACATTCCTCGCAAAGAGTGGTTGCGCGCTGGCTTCGGCGCGCTGCTGGGCCTGTTTCTCGCCGGCTACTTGTGCAGCCTGGCCTACGGCCCGTCCATCGCCCTGCACCTGCTCGGGCCGCTGGCGGCCTCGGCGGTGCTGGTGTTCGCCGTGCACTCCGGGCCCCTGGCCCAGCCCTGGCCGGTGCTGGGCAGTTATGCCCTGGCTGGCGTGGTGGGCCTGGCCATGCGCCACGGTTTCGGTGATGGCCTGTGGGTGGCGGCGGCGGCGCTGGGTGTCGCGATCCTGGCGATGTGCCTGCTGCGCTGCCTGCACCCGCCTGGTGGCGGCGTGGCGGTGAGCGCGGTGCTGGCCGATCCGGGCCTTGTGGCCATGGGGGACCATCTGCTCGAACCGGTGCTGCTCAACGCGCTGGTGCTGGTGGCGGTGGCGGTGCTGTACAACCGCCTGACCGGCGTGCGCTATCCCAAGAATGCGGCGCCGCGCAAGGACCCGCACCATACCCACGATCCCCTGCCGGGCGAACGGGTCGGTATCCGGGGCGAAGACCTGGACCAGGCCCTGGCAGAGATTGGCGAGTTCGTCGATGTCACCCGCGATGAGCTGGAACGCATCATCCTGGCCACCGAGCAGCATGCCCTGCAGCGCAGCCTGGGCGGCATCACCGCGTGCTTGGTGATGTCCCGCGATATTCAGGCCGCCACTCCGGCCACCACCTTGGAGCAGGCTTGGCGGATGCTGGCCGATCACCACCTGAAGACCTTGCCGGTGCTGGAAGATGGCCACCTGGTCGGCATGGTCAGCCTCAGCGACCTGGTCGGCGCGGCCATGGCCCGTGGGCGATTCAGCTGGCGTGGCCTGTTCCGTCGCCAGCCCGTGCGTCTGGAACAGGTGATGAGTCGCCGGGTGGTCAGTGTCGACTGCGGGCAGCCCCTGGAGCGCTTGTTGCCGTTGCTCGGCGAGCAAGGCTTGCACTGCCTGCCGGTGCTCGACGGCGAGCGTCTGGTGGGGGTGATCACCCAGACCGACCTGATCGCCGGCCTCAAGCGACACCTGCTTAGCGCCGCCGCGTCGGGCTCAGATCAACGGATCCCAGCGTTGTGACCAGTCGCTTTCGCCAGCGGCCACCAGCCGGCGCAGCACGTTGAAGGCCTGCTGCAAAGCCTCGCTGTCGCGCTCGCGGGCATGCACCAGGAAGGTCGGGTAGGTGAACTCCGGCGCCTGGGGCACGCGCTCGAACACGCCGTTCTGCAGGTAGGCCTGCACCACGCGCGTACGGAAATAGCCACTGCCGCCACGGTCGAGGATGAACTGCAGAGCCAGCGGCCCAAGGTTGAAGCTCAGGGCCGGGCGTGACAGCTCGGGCAGGGCCGCATCGTGCTGGCGACGGAAGGCCTCGCCCCAGTCGATGTAGACATAGGGATCGGGCGCATCGGCCCGACGCACGCGGATCAGCTTCTCTTCCATCAACTGCTCGACCTGCA
The DNA here is from genome assembly GCF_002205115.1 of Pseudomonas sp. DrBHI1. Classification (NCBI taxonomy): domain Bacteria; kingdom Pseudomonadati; phylum Pseudomonadota; class Gammaproteobacteria; order Pseudomonadales; family Pseudomonadaceae; genus Pseudomonas; species Pseudomonas sp. DrBHI1. The sequence goes on along the minus strand of NZ_NIBE01000075.1, from coordinate 80,285 downwards.
GGCCCGGACCATAGGTCGGCTGGTAGACCAGCGCGGCGTCGAGCAGGCCCATCTGCACCTTGCGCAGCAGCGATTCGCCGTCGCTGACCTCGCTGCGGATGGCGTGGCTGGGCAGCTCGTGATGCAGGGCGCTGACCCAGTCGAGCAGCATCGGATTGCCCAGGCTCACTTCGGCGCCCACGTGCAGCACCTGTTGGCAGCCCTGGGGCAGCGGCAGGTCACGGCGTGCTGCTTCCCAGGTCTGCACCAGCTGGTTGGCATAGGGGACGAACGCCTCGCCGTCGCTGGTGAGGCTGGCGCCATTGCGGCTGCGCACGAACAGCTGGCAGCCCAGTTGCTGCTCCAGGCGCTGGACCCGGGCGGTGATCGCGGTCTGCGACACGAACAGGCGTTCGGCGGCGGCGACCAGGCTGCCGCAGCGGACAATTTCCAGGAAGGTACGGGCCTGATCGATGTCCATGGGAAGGTTCTGTGGCTGGAGAGACCGCCCATTCTAGTGACTTTGCACCGAGATGGGGCGACCGATGCCTGGATGACTGCGCATGCCAGGCATTTCGCCACTACCCTGGAGGCTTCTGCCCGAAGCGGGTCTAGCCCCGCGCCAGCTCGGCCAGGTGCGACTTGGCCTCCTCGCTCTTGAGCACCAGTACATCGCTTTCCAGCGAGTCCAGCACGACCTCCGCGGTGTTACCGATCAAGGCCCCCGAGATACCTGTTCGTGCCACGGTGCCGATAATGGTCACCACGGCATCGAGCTTCTTCTCGGTATGGGGAATCAACACATCCGCCGGCCCCTCGGCGATATGCAGTCGGTCATCGGTAATATCGAACTCCGCCTGGAACGCCAGGCATGCCTCACGATAGCGTTTCTCGATGGTCTCCGTCAGCTGGTAGACCGGGTCGGACGCCGACAGCATGGGCGAGGGGTGGGCACTGATCACGTGCAGTTCGCCCTTGGCCAGGCTGGCAATGTCATAGCCATGGTCGATGATGCTGGCATGCAGCAGGCGATGGGCTTCATCCTGGTTGCCGACATCCACGGCCGCCAGGATCTTGCCCCCCGTCCATGGCCGCTCGCTTTTGACCATCAGCACCGCGCACGGGCACTCGCGCAGCAGTTTCCAGTCGCTGGGGGTGAGCAAGGCCTTGCGCAGCGGATTGTCCGGCCGGTGCTCCTTGATCACCAGTTCGCAGCCTTCGGCTTGCTGCACATGGATGATCGACTTGTGCAGGTTGTCCTTCCAGTGCTGCTCGTGGGTGACACTGTCGTAACCGTCGTCATGCAATTGGCTGCTGAGCAGGCTGAGCAGCGCGTCATGATCCTGTTTCTTGTCGCACATCAGCAGGTGCAGGCGCGCGCCGGTCACCCCCGCGATCAGCTTGGCCCGTGTCAGGGCACGGCTGTGGGCGTGCTCGGGGTCGAGGACGACAAGAATGCTGCGTACGGCTTGCATGGGCGTGAACTCCGTTCAGAATGGCGGCCAATGCCTGACTATAGACGGCGCCGCTGCCGCCGCCGCTTGATATGTATCAAGCATAGTCACTGGTGCTCGACGCGGTCGCCGGTATAATCGCCGGTCCTGCCGATGTCCTGTGTGATTGTGAGTGCCATGTCCCTGATTCCCGAAATCGACGCCTTCCTCGGTTGCCGTACCCCTGATGCCTGGATCGAGGCGGCGCTGGCCGACCAGGAGACGCTGCTGATCGATCACAAGAACTGTGAATTCAAGGCCGCCAGCACTGCGCTAAGCCTGATCGCCAAGTACAACACCCACCTGGACCTGATCAACATGATGTCGCGCCTGGCCCGCGAGGAGCTGGTGCACCACGAGCAGGTGCTGCGCCTGATGAAGCGCCGTGGCGTGCCGCTGCGTCCGGTCTCGGCCGGGCGCTATGCCTCGGGCCTGCGGCGGCTGGTGCGTGCCCATGAGCCGGTCAAGCTGGTCGATACCTTGGTGGTGGGCGCCTTCATCGAGGCGCGCAGCTGCGAGCGCTTCGCCGCCCTGGTGCCGCACCTGGATGAAGAGCTCGGCACGTTCTACCACGGCTTGCTCAAGAGCGAGGCACGGCACTATCAGGGCTATCTGAAACTGGCTCACCAGTACGGTGACGAGGCGGATATCGCCAAAGTAGTGGAGCAGGTGCGCGAGGCCGAGGCCGGGCTGATTACCTCACCCGACCAGGAACTGCGCTTCCACAGTGGGATCCCGATGGCGCAAGCCGCCTGAGCTATTGCCGGCGTCCGAGCAAGAGGCCGACCACCAGGCCGAAGCCCGCGGAGATCGCCACCGTCTGCCAGGGATGGCCGCCAATGTATTCCTGGGTCGCCTCGACCACCGGCTGCGCCTTCTCCCCCAGCCGGCCAGTGGCTTCGCGTGCCTGGCGCAGTTTCAGCCCCAGTTGCGCCCTCAGGCCCTCTGCTTCTTCCCCGACCAGCGACGCGCTGTCGCTGAGCAGTTTCTCCGACTCCTCGATCAATGCCTGCAGTTCGCTGAATACCTGATCCTTGATCTGGTCGTTGTCGGCTTGCGCGGCGGTTTTCCTGGCCATGTACACATCCTCATGAAGGGTTGGGCGTTGAACAGTGGATGCCACGGCGCCGGGAAAGTTGCAGCGGCGTACCGATGGCCCGTCGCTAAGTGTAAGATAGCGTCCATTTTCCAGCGGCAGGTAATACCCCCATGAGTTTCAATCTGGCCAACATGAGCTTCCAGGAACGGGCGCAGATCGAGGCAGAGAAGGCGCGTTTGTTCGAGTACTGGCAGAACAACCTGGCCAAGGCCAAGGGCGAGGCCGCGCGGCTGATCGCGGAGAAACCGCGGCGCAAGGGCAAGTGGGCCGAATGGGTGCGCGCCGAACTCGACTGCATGTCGCCAGTGGAGTTCAACCAGCTGGTACGCAGTGAAGTGAACAAGATGATGGCCGCCGCCAGCGCCAACCGCTGAGTCAGGCGAACACTTGCGCTGAGGCGGCGCGCACCTTTCGGCTTTCTTCTGACAGGAGTCTCCAAGATGCCAAGATCCATCGTTGCCGCCTTGCAGATCGGTTCGCTGCCGGCGGGCAAGGCCGCTACCCTGGCGCAGATCCTCGACTACGAGCAGGCCATCCGCGAGGCCGGCGCCAGCCTGGTGGTGATGCCCGAGGCGTTGCTCGGCGGTTATCCGAAAGGCGAGGGGTTTGGCACCCAGCTCGGTTATCGCCTGCCTGAAGGGCGCGAAGCCTTCGCCCGCTATTTCGCCAACGCCATCGATGTACCGGGCGTCGAGACCGAAGCGCTGGCCGGGTTGGCGGCACGGACCGGCGCGAGCCTGGTGCTCGGGGTGATCGAGCGCAGCGGCAACACCCTGTACTGCACCGTGCTGTTCTTCGAGCCCGTGGGCGGTCTTGTGGCCAAGCACCGCAAGCTGATGCCCACCGGCACCGAGCGGCTGATCTGGGGCAAGGGTGACGGCTCCACGCTACCGGTGGTGGAGGGCCGCGCCGGGCGCATCGGCGCGGCGGTGTGCTGGGAGAACTACATGCCGCTGCTGCGCACCGCGATGTACGCCAAGGGCGTGCAACTGTGGTGCGCGCCGACGGTGGATGAGCGCGAACTGTGGCAGATCAGCATGCGCCACATCGCCGCCGAAGGGCGTTGTTTCGTCATCAGCGCCTGCCAGGTGCAGGATTCTCCGGCGGCGCTGGGTCTTGAGGTGGCCAACTGGCCGGCCGAGCGGCCGTTGATCAACGGTGGCAGCGTGATCGTCGGCCCCCTCGGCGAGGTGCTGGCCGGGCCGCTGGTGGGCGAGCGCGGCCTGCTCTGCGCCGAAATCGATACCGACGAGCTGGTGCGTGCGCGCTACGACTTCGATGTGGTCGGCCACTATGCGCGGCCGGACGTGTTCGAGCTCAGCGTGGACGAGCGTCCGCGTCCCGGCGTGCGCTTTGTCGGTCAAGCCACTGCTGGCAAGTGATCGTTCGTTTGCTCGACAACAGGTTCACCATCCGGCGCTTGTGGCTGCGGGCAGGTCCAGTTTGCCTTTGTCGGTGAAGCGTACGGTGCCCAGCGGGCCGCTTGCCAGTTTGCCGCGCAATACATAGGGCAGGCCCTGCAGGGACTCCACCCGGCTCAGGCCATAGGCCTGGCGCAGAAAGGCAAAGGCGGTGATGCTCACCGGCACCACGATCACCGCTTCGTCGTAGCGGCCAATATGCCCGCGCTGGTCGCTCACCCCGGCGGCCAGGGGCTGGTCGTTGACTTCCAGGTTGAGGGCGATGCCATTGAAGTCCACGGGGGTTTCGTTGGGGTTCTGCACGCGGATCTTCACCGCCATGCGCAGCTCCAGATCCTGGCCGGGCAGAGGATCGATACCGATCACGCTGATGTTCAGCGGATCACGCGCCTGGAACAGGGCGCAGGCACTCAGGCCAAGGGTCAGCAGCAGGATCAGACAGACGCGGGCATGCATGGTGATCGGGACCTCGGGGCACGGGCGAGTCCGCAGTGTGGCAAATGCGCGGCGGCGAGGAAAGCGGGGCTCAGTGCGTTCCCTGTTCGACAAAGACACGGTGCAGATCCTCCATGAACGCCTGCTGCGCCTCACCGGGCTCCTGCCCACGGTGCCGCGCCAAGGTAAACGGCACCACGAAATCCAGTGTCGGGTCCAGTGCCCGCAACAGTCCCTGGGCTTCCCAGGGCGCGGCGCAGTGGCAGGGCAGGTAGCCGATATGCTGGCCTGACAGGATCAGGGTCAGCGCGCTGTCGATCTGCTCCGCCACCGCCAGGCTGTGGCGGCTCTGGAAGGGTTCACCTTGCTTGAGAAAACGATAGGGATGACAGACCTGGTCGGCCTCCAGCAAGTGCTCGCGACTGACCAGGGACCGGTCGAACAGTTCATGCCCCAGGCCACAGTAGAGTCGCTGGCGTTCCTCGAACAACGGCAGGTAATCGAACGCCGCCTGGTTGCCGGAAAAGTAGCTGATGGCGCAATCCAGGCGCTGCTCCAGCAACAGCCGCTCAAGCTCGGCGGGTGGCGCACTGGTCAATTCAAGGCGCACCTGCTCGTCGCGTTGACGGAACCGGGCGATGGCCCGGGCCAGGCGCAAGGTGACCTCGCGGTCCTGGTTCTCGGCCAGGCCGATGCGCAGCGTGCCGAGCAAACGCCCGGCCACGCCGTTGGCCTGTTGGCGAAACTGTTCGATCTGCAGCAGCAGGCCGCGGGTCGCCTGGAGCAGCAGCTCGCCTTTCTCGGTCAGCCGGAAGCCGCCCTTGCCACGGCTGCACAGGCGATAACCCAGGCGGGTCTCGAGCCTGGCCATTTGCTGGCTGATGCTGGGCTGGCTGAGCCCCAGCACGCCCTGGGCGGCGCTGAAGCCGCCGGCCTCGACTACAGTGACGAACAGCCGCAGCAGGTGCAGGTCGGGGTCGTGCAATTGTCCGAGCATTACATTGATCCTGGTGAATGTCAGCTTTGAATAGTTGTCATTTTTACAATGTAACCCGGCAGGCATGCTGGCGGCATCCACCCCCAAGCCGAGGTGCCCGCCATGCGTCGAACGTTGTGCCTGCTTTCATTGCTGATCGCCCTGCCACTGCAGGCCGAGGAGAAGGTCGTCAACCTGTACAGCTGGGCCGATTATGTCGCCCCGCAAACCCTGGCGCGGTTCGAGCAGGAGACCGGCTACAAGGTCCGCTACGACACCTTCGACACCACCGAGGTGCTGGAAACCAAGCTGCTCACCGGCGGCAGTGGCTACGACGTGGTGGTGCCGTCGGCCACGGTGCTGGCCCGGGCACTCAAGGCCGGTGCCCTGCAGCCGCTCGATGCCCAGGCGCTGCCCGGCTATGCCAACCTTGACCCGGACCTGCTGACCAAGCTGGCCGAGGCAGATCCCGGCAACCGCCATGCCGTGCCGTACACCTGGGGCACGCTGGGTCTGGGGGTGAATGTCGAGGCCGTGCGCCAGCGCCTCGGTGACGTGCCGCTGGACAGCCTCGACTTGCTGTTCAAGCCCGAATACGCCAGTCGCCTGAAGGACTGCGGGATCGCCATGCCGGACTCGCCCCAGGAGGTGATCGGGGTGACCCTCAACTACCTGGGCAAGGACCCGTACAGCCAGAGCAAGGCCGACCTGGACGCCGCCCAGGCGTTGTTGCAGCAGTTGCAGCCATCGATCAGCTACGTGGCCAACGGTCGCCAGATCAACGACCTGGCCAACGGCAGCGTGTGCCTGGCGCTGACCTACAACGGCGATGCGGCCATGGCCGCCGACCAGGCCCGACGCGCCGGCAAGCCGTTCGAGCTGATCTACCGCATTCCCCGCGAGGGCACGCTGGTCTGGCAGGACAACCTGGTGATCCCCAAGGACGCGCCGCACCCCGAGGCGGCCCGCGCCTTCATCGCCTTCATGCTGCGCCCCGAGTCGGTGGCGGCACTGACCAACACGCTGTTCTTCGCCAACGCCAACCAGGCCGCCACGCCGCTGGTGGACGCGGCAATCCGCAATGACCCGGACATCTACCCATCGGCCGAGGTGCGCCAGCGCCTGTTTGCCGACCGCAGCATGGCGTTGTCCGACCTGCGCCAGCGCAACCGCCTGTGGACCACCTTCCGCAGCCGCCAGTGAACAACAACGACAGGAGACAGACCGTGGACCTCGCCCAGGACAACGACCAGGCCATGACCCGTGACAGCCTCTACGGCACCGCCGCCGAGAGCACCTACGCCGGTATTACCAGTTTTTCCCGGCGCCGCTACAGCCGCGACCTGCGCGGTGTCGACGTGGTGGTCAACGGGGTGCCGTTCGACACCGCCACCAGCAACCGCCCCGGCGCGCGCTTCGGCCCGCGGGCGATCCGCGCCGCCTCGGTGCAGCAGGCGTGGGCCCGCCACTGGCCCTGGACGTTCGACCCGTTCGATCACCTGGCGGTGATCGACTACGGTGACTGCGCGTTCGACAGCGGCACGCCAGCCTCGGTGCCGGACAGCATCGAGGCACACGCCGAGCACATCCTCGGGGCCGGCTGCGCCATGCTCACCCTCGGTGGCGACCACTTCATCAGCTACCCGCTGCTCAAGGCTCATGCCCGCCAGCACGGTCCGCTGGCGCTGATCCACTTCGACGCCCACAGCGACACCTGGCCGGACGAGGAGGGCAAGCGCATCGATCACGGCACCATGTTCTGGCACGCGGCGCGCGAAGGCCTGGTGGACCCGGCGCATTCGGTGCAGATCGGCTTGCGCACCACCAATGACGACAGCCAGGGCTTCGCCATCCTCGATGCCCGTCAGGTGCATCGCCAGGGCACCGAGGCGATCATCGCCGCGATCCGTCAGCGGGTGGGGGACAGGCCGGTCTACCTGACCTTCGATATCGACTGCCTGGATCCGGCCTTCGCGCCTGGCACCGGCACGCCGGTATGCGGCGGGCTGAGCACGGTGCAGGCACTGGAAATTCTCGGCGGCTTGCGCGGGATCAACCTGGTGGGGATGGACCTGGTGGAGGTGGCGCCGGCCTATGACCATGCCGATATCACCGCGCTGGCCGGGGCAACGCTGGCGATGGAGATGCTGTGCCTGTATGCGGCGCGGCACAAGGTGGACCAGGCCTGATCGACAACGCGACGCACGGCCTCATCGCAAACCGGCGATGAGGCCGAACCCGTCTACCAGCGCATTCTCACGCCAAGGCTGCCGATCAAGCCGTTGAGGTCGTTGTCATCCACGTCGGAGCTGTAGTCGGCGCTGACGAACAGCGCCACGTTCGGCGTCACCCGGGCCACCAGGCCCAAGCCCAGTTCCACCGTGGTGGCGCTGCGCGAACTGGAGATCTTGTCGACCTGGTCGAGCTTCACCGAATCGGCATTGCTGAAGTCGTACCAGACGTTGGTGCGCACATAGGGTTCGATGGGCATGCCGCGCACTTCGTAGCGCGCCGACAGCTTGGCACCGACCCGGCCACTCCAGCTGGGCTGGCTGTCGAAGGCCTGCAGGGTTTCCTCCTGTACCTGGCTACCCGGGAAGAACTGCTGGTTGATCAACTGCGCCTGGGGCTCGATCACCCAGCCGGCGCCCAGGCCGATGGGATAGCCGCCTTGCACCGAGAGCGTCATGGCATGACCACTGTCGTCGACGCGCTGCCCCGCCTGTGAGCGGCCGTTGACATCGATGCGTGTGCCCATGGCCAGTGCATCCACGTGCCAGCCCTGTTCATGGGTCATGCTCCAGTACACCCCGAGGCTCTCGCCACTGAGGTTTACCGCGTCACGCTGCTTGTCGCCCAGCAGCGGGCGCATGCCGTTGAAGCTGCTCTGCAGGTTGTTGTGACCGACGAAGATCCCCGCGCGGTGCACGTTGCCGCCGCTGGTTTCACGCACGAACAGGTCCGGGCCGATCAGCATCTGCTGGCTGGGTGCCTCCACCTGCGCTGGCGGCTGGGCGCCCGGGCGCGGCGTGCCGGGGAAGAACTGCGCCCACTGGCTGGCGATAGGGTTGGTGTCGGGCTGGCCATGACGTTCATCCATGCGCTCGGAGAAGGCGCTGAGCAGGCCCTGGTTGAGGCCGCTGACGCTGACCGGATCGAGCGACAATCGCGGCACCTCGGGCTGCGCCAGGACGGGGGCGAAGGGTTCGCCCTCCTGGGTTTCGAAGGCGAAGGTTTCCACCGGGGTTGCCAAGAGCAGCGACGTGGAAACCGCACAGAAAAAAGCGTCGAAGCGCGAAGGATTCGAGGTGCTTTTCATGGCGGATCTCCTGTTGGTGTGTGAAGTGAACAGCCCAAGACCTGGCCTGATGTCACGTGCTGTACGACAAGAACAGGGGCGACACGAACCAGCGCACCAACCTTCTGGAGAGCGCACGAAGGCGCGCGCTAGAGGCCCGGCACGAGTTTTTACGTCTGGTGATTACTGTTCAGCTAAGGAGAGGACAGCGCTTGCGTCAAGAAAGCGTGAATGGATTGCAAAATTACTGTTTGACAGCTCAACCTATTGAATTTATGTGATTTTTAAGCGTGCATATCGAAAATGGTGATTTGCCGTGCGGCGGCTATGCCGAATCGTTGCTACAACCGCACTTCCACTGCCAGCGGCAGATGGTCGGAGAGGTGGGTCCAGGGTTTGTTGCCAAGGATTCTCGGTGCGTGGCTTTCGGCGTTGCGCAGGTAGATACGGTCCAGGCGCAGCAGCGGCAGGCGCGCGGGGTAGGTGCGGGCCAGCAGGCCATGGTGGCGCTCGAAGGCCTCGTGCAGACCATGCTGCAGCCCCAGGGTGTGGTTGCCGCGCAGCCGCCAGTCGTTGAAATCGCCGGCGATGATCACCGGAGCGTCGGCGGGCAGGGCGTCGAGCAGCCGGCGCAGCAGGTGCAGCTGTTGCTGGCGGTGGCGCTCGAGCAACGACAGGTGCACGCAGATGGCATGCACCTGGCGCCGCCCGGGTACGTCCAGCACGCAATGCAGCAGGCCGCGGCGCTCGGGGCCGGTGATCGACACGTCAAGGTTGCGGTGCTCGATGATCGGGTACTTGGACAGCAGCGCATTGCCGTGGTGGCCGTCGGGGTAGACCGCGTTGCGGCCATAGGCGAAGTCGCTCCACATGCTGTCGGCGAGGAATTCGTACTGCGAGGTCCGCGGCCAGCCGGGGTAGCGCGCGGCGTGGCGGTCATGGCTGCCGAGCACCTCCTGGAGGAACACGATGTCGGCCCCGGTGCTGCGCACCGCCTCGCGCAGCTCTGGCAGGATGAAGCGTCGGTTGAAGGCGGTGAAGCCCTTGTGGGTGTTGACCGTCAGTACCTTGACCCGGTGCACGGCCGGCGCCTGGTTGACGTTGGCGAAACCTGGACTGCCGGCTTCGAGGTTCACGGGTGCTCCTGGCTGACGGGGCCGCTTTGCGGCCCATCGCGACACAAGGCCGCTCCCAAAGGAGATCGCGGCCTCTGTGGGAGCGGCCTTGTGTCGCGATGGGCTGCGCAGCAACCCCAGATTTTTACTGACACAACACAGTCTAGGACAGGCCTTCCCCTTTGGGGTTCAGTCCTCCTCGCGCTGCAGCACCAGCAACAGCAATGACCGTCCAGTGACCTCGAACACCGTGTCGAACGCCAGGTGCTGCGGCTTGCGCAACTCGGGCCGGTCGGTGTCCACCAGGCAGCTCCAGTAGTCGCCCTCCGGCACCGCCGGCAGGGTGAACGGCACCACGTCGTGGTAGGCATTGACGATCAGCAGCATGGTCGCCTCGGCGCCCGGCCGGGCAATGCCGCTGACCTGGGCGCGACCGTCCATCAGCATGCCCAGGCAGCGCCCGTGCGGGTCTTCCCACTGTTCGACGGTCATCTCGCTGGCGTCCGGGGCCAGCCAGGTGACGTCCTTGACGCCAATCGCCTCGTTGTAGTCGCCGACCAGGAAGCGCGAGCGCCTCAGGATCGGATAGGCCAGGCGCAGCCGGGTCAGGCGCTTGACGAAGGCCATCAGCGCCTGGCCGTCCTCGTCCAGGTCCCAGTTCACCCAGCCGATCTCGCTGTCCTGGCAGTAGGCGTTATTGTTGCCGTGCTGGGTGCGGCTGAATTCGTCGCCGGCGACGATCATCGGCGTGCCCTGGGCCAGCAGCAGGGTGGCGAAGAAGTTGCGCATCTGGCGCATGCGCAGGGCGTTGATCGCCGGGTCGTCGGTGGGGCCTTCGACGCCGCAGTTCCACGATAGGTTGTTGTCGGTGCCGTCCTGGTTGTTCTCGTCGTTGTCCTCATTGTGCTTGTCGTTGTACGACACCAGGTCGCGCAACGTGAAACCGTCGTGGGCGGTGACGAAGTTGACCGAGGCGTAGGGGCGTCGACCACGGTTGTTGAACAGGTCGCCCGAGGCGGTCATGCGCGAGGCGAAGTCGGCAAGCATGCTTTCGTCGCCCTTCCAGAAGCTGCGCACGGTGTCGCGGAAGCGATCATTCCACTCGGCCCAGCCAGGGGCGAAGTTGCCTACCTGGTAGCCGCCCGGGCCGCAGTCCCAGGGTTCGGCGATCAGCTTGGTCTGGCTGAGCATAGGATCCTGGCGACAGGCGACGAGGAAGCCGTGGCGCTCGCTGTAGCCGTCGTGATAGCGGCCGAGGATGGTCGCCAGGTCGAAGCGAAAGCCATCCACGTGCATCTCGCCGGCCCAGTAGCGCAGCGAGTCGGTGACCAGTTGCAGCACCCGTGGATGGCTCATGTCGAGGGTATTGCCGGTGCCCGAATCGTTAATGTAGAAGCGCCGGTCGTCGGGCATCAAACGATAGTACGAGGCGTTGTCGATGCCGCGCATTGACAGGGTCGGTCCGCGCTCGTTGCCTTCGGCGGTGTGGTTGTAGACCACGTCGAGAATCACCTCGAGCCCGGCGTCGTGCAGGTGCGCAACCATCTCCTTGAACTCGGCGATCTTGCCGCTGGCCAGGTAGCGCGGATGGGGGGCAAAGAAGGCGATGCTGTTGTAGCCCCAGTAGTTGTTCAGGCCCTTGTCCAGCAGGTGCTGGTCGTTGACGAAGGCGTGGATCGGCAGCAGCTCGATGCTCGATACGCCAAGTTCCTTGATATGCGCCAGCAGCTCGTCGTTGGCCAGCCCGGCGAAGGTGCCGCGCAGGTGCTCGGGCACCGCCGGGTGGCGCATGCTGATGCCGCGGGTGTGGGCTTCATAGATGATGGTGCGCTCCCACGGGATCGACACGCGCTGGTCGCGACCCCAGGTGAAGGCCGGGTCGATGACCTTGCACTTGGGCACGAATGCCGCGCTGTCCCGCTCATCGAACGACAGGTCGGCATCGGGGTGGCCGATGGTGTAGCCGAACAGCGCCTCGGACCATTTCAGCGAGCCGACCAGCTGCTTGGCGTAGGGGTCGATCAGCAGTTTGTTGGGGTTGAAACGGTGGCCGTTCTCGGGGTCGTACGGGCCGTGCACACGGTAGCCGTAGACCAGGCCAGGGTGGGCGTCCGGCAAGTAGCCGTGATAGATCTCGTCGGTGTACTCGGGCAGTTCTATGCGCTCTATTTCCTGCTCGCCGCTGGCGTCGAACAGGCACAGCTCGACCTTGGTGGCGTTGGCCGAGAAAAGCGCGAAGTTGACCCCCAGGCCGTCCCAGGTGGCGCCGAGCGGAAAGGGCAGGCCTTCGCGAATGCGCGACGGGGCGACGGAGCGGGTCTTCTTCGGGGTGCGGGGGCTCA
>NZ_NIBE01000075.1:40807-68098 GCF_002205115.1 Pseudomonas sp. DrBHI1 | reverse complement strand
CATTGCTGCGGATCGTCGCTACGACAAGCCAGCTCCCACAGGTACAGCGGTACTCGAGAAGTCTGCACGGACCCTGTGGGAGCTGGCTTGCCAGCGATGAGGCCGGTACAGGCGCTACAAGGCAATCAGCTTGCCGGCTTCTTCACTGCCCTGGGCTTCTTCACCGCCAGCGGTTTTTCCACGGCAGTGGTGGGCTTGGGTTTTGCCGCCGCCTTCTTGCGCGGTGGCGTCTTGGGCGCCAGCGCCTCGGCTTCGGCCAGCTTGCGGGCCTTGTCCCAATGTTCCTCTTCGCGCCCCTCGGGCTTACCCTCCGACTCCCAGATCTGATAGGCGAACTCGCGAATTCGTTTTTCTTCGACGCTCATCTCGACACTCCTGAATGCAGTTAGGCATGTTCAATCAACACATTGACTGGAAACTCCATCAGCACGGTGCTCAACATCAGTTCCCTTGAAGGGGTGACAGCACCGCCGCCGAAAAGTCCCGAGCAGTTGGCAGGCGACAAGGCAAACGGCAGGACAAGCCGGGTGTCGTCCCAGTTCTGTGCCGGGATCAACGGGGTGGTGGCCGGGCCCAGCAGGGCGCTGGCCAACCGCGGTACGACGATGATGGCGCGGGCGTCCTCGCCCAGGCGGGCGAAGGCCAGCACCTTGTCGGCATGGCGCCCGCGCACGGCAAGCGGCAGGTAGGCGCCACGCTGGAACAGTTCGGGGTGGGCCTGGCGGGCGTCCAGCACCCGGGCCACCAGGGCCTGCTTGAGGCGGCCGTCGCGCCAGTGGGCGAGCAGATCGGCCAGGGGCGTTGCGTCGTCCAGGCTGGCCCGTCTTGCAGGGTAGTCCACCGGGCGGCGGTTGTCCGGGTCGACCAGCGACAGGTCCCAGTACTCGTTGCCCTGGTAAAGATCCGGCACGCCGGGCGTGGTCATGCGCAACAGGCACTGCACCAGGCCGTTCAAGGCGCCGGGGCAGGCCAGGCGGCGCGCCGCTTCGTGCAGGGACTGGCGCAACTGCTGGTTTTCGTCGTTCAGCAGCAGGCCGTCGACATAGGCCGCGCAGGCCTGCTCGTAGCGCTCGTTCGGCGCGGCCCAGCTGCTGCGCAGCTTGGCTTCGCGCAGGGCCTTGCGCTGCCATTGGCGGATGCGTTCGGCATAGGCGCGCAGGGCCGTTGGGTCATGCAGGTCGAGGGTCAGCGGCCAGCTGCCGAGCACCGTCTGCAACAGCAGCAGTTCGTCGGCGGGGCTGGGGGCCTCGCCATCGTCCAGTGCTTCGCGCAGCGGCGCGGCCAGCTCGCGCCAGTGCTCGACGCGGCTGGCCAGCCAGGGGCCGTGCTCGCTGAGCACGGCCAGGCGCGCCCGGCAATCCTCGCCGCGCTTGTGATCGTGGGTGGCGGTGGCCAACAGGTTGTCGGGGAAGTCGCGCAGGCGGCGCTGGGCCTCGTTGTGGAACCAGGCCGGCGCGGCGCTGAAGCGCTCGGCGTCGAAGCCCACGTCGTTGCGCGACAGCAGGCGGGCCGAGCGATAGAACGCGGTGTCCTCGACGGCCTTTGCGGCGCTGGGCGCGGTCAGTTGCTGGAAGCGCACGCAGGCATGGCGCAGGTGCTTGCGCGGCCGGCCCGGCGGCAAGCGGCGCCACGGCTGGCCACCGAGCCAGCGCTCTAGCTGCTCGAGCAGCGGCCAGTCGGCTTCGCCCAGTGACTGCCGCGCCCCGGCCAACGCCTGCTGGAAAAACGCCTCGTCCTCGGCGGGGCGGCCACAGGCGTTGATGTAGGTGCGGTACACCGGGTAATGCTCGACCAGCGCCTGCAGCGCCCGGCGAATGGCGCCGAGGGTGAGGTCGCGGGTCATCAGGTCGTCGCGAGCCACTTGCAGCAGGGCCTGGGCCACCGACTCGCAGTCGCCGGCCAGGCTGGCGTTGAGTACCAGGTGGCGGGCAGTGCGCACCTCCTCGGCGAACTCGGGGCGCTCGCTGACGCTGTTCCACAACTCGCCCAGCGGCCCCTCGCCGGCGGGATCGTGCTGCAGCAACGACACCTGATTCATGAACTCGTAGCCGGTGGTGCCGTCGGTGAGCCAGTCGCGGTGCAGGTGTTCGTCGGTGCCGAGGATTTTCTCCACATAGATCGGGAAGTGCGCCAGTGCGGCATCCAGTGGCCGTCGCGCCAGCAAGCGGTCGACCCGGCGGCGCAGGTTGCGGCAGTAGCGTCGCGGATCGGCCAGGCCATCGATATGGTCGATGCGCAGGCCGTCCACCAGGCCGCGTTCGATCAGCTCGAACAGCTTGGCATGGGTGGCCTCGAACACCACCGCGCGCTCGACGCGCAGGCCACCGAGTTCGTTGATGTCGAAGAAGCGCCGCCAGTTGATGTCGTCGGCGGCGGTGCGCCAGCTGGCCAGGCGGTAGGTCTGGCGTTCCAGCAGCAGGTGCAGGCGCTTGAAACCGGCCTCGGTGCGGCTGTCGAAGGCGCCGAGGGCCGCTTGCAGGTCCGCGCCGGCGGCGGCCAGGCGCGCCAGCTCGTGCTGCAGGGACAGGGCCGCGGCCAGTGGGTCGTCAGCCTCGCCGAGGGCGCTGAAGTGCGCGGCCAGTGCCTGCAGGCGCGGATCCTCGGCCTGATCGAGGATGCGCCCGTAGTCCAGCGGACAGATCGGGAAGCGATGTTCATGGTGGGCCACCTCGAAACGCCCCTGTGGCGCCTCGAAGGTCAGCGGGATCTCGCCGTTTTGCAGGGCCGCGCCGTAATCGCTGCCCAGGAACGGCAGCAACAGTTGCCCGGCCAGCAACGGGTCGCTGGAATGCCACTGGATATCGAAGAATTCCGCATAGGGGCTGCGCCGGCCCCAGGCCAGCAGGCTCTGCCACCAGGGATTGTCGGCGCCGCCGACGGCCATGTGGTTGGACACGGTGTCGAGGATCAGCCCCATGCCGTGCTGGCGCAAGACGGCCACCAGGCGTTCGAGCGCCGCCTCGCCGCCAAGCTCCGGGTTGACCCGGGTCGGGTCGACCACGTCGTAGCCATGCCGGGAACCGGCGCGGGCGGTGAGGATCGGCGAAGCGTACAGGTGGCTGATGCCAAGGCGGGCGAAGTAGGGCACCAGCGGCACCGCGTCATCCAGGGTGAAGTCGCTGTGCAGTTGCAGTCGCAGGGTCGCGGTCAACGGTTTCATCGGTCACGCTCCCAGGCCTGTTCGCGAGCCTGGGCCAGCAGCTCCAGGCGGCGGGCGGCGTCCTCGTCGTCGAGCAGATCGCATGCTGGCGCCTTGAAGCGCCGGCGCCAGTTGGGGTGGCCTTCGGTGGTGCCGGGCAGGTTGGCCTGCTCGTCACTGCCCAGCAGGTCTTCCAGCGGCACCAGTACCAGGGGGGCGCGGGTGTGGCCAACATAGCGGATCGCCGCGTCGATCAGCGCGTCGTCGCCGCGCAGTGGCCCGTAGTTCTGCTCCAGGGTGCGGCGCAGGCCGTCGCGTTCCAGGGCCCGGGTGTGGCGCCAGTGCAGCTCGGTGGCGGCGTCGATCAGTTGCAGGCGATGGCTCCAGTCGATGTCGCGGCCCGCCAGCCAACCGGCCAGGGGCGCCAGGTCGTGGGTGCCGGTGGTGGCCAGGGCATTGTCCGGCCAGTCGAGGATCGGCTTGAGCTGTCCGGGCGCGGCCTGCTCGAACGGTAGCACGCGCATGCCCAGCACGGCCTTGTCGGCCAGGCGTTCGCGCAGGCCCTCGGGCACGGTGCCCAGGTCTTCACCGAGGATGATCGCCTGGTGTCGCGCCGATTCCAGCGCCAGCAGGCGCAGCAGGTCGTCCAGCGGATAGTCCAGATAGGCGCCTTCGCTCGGCTTGGCGCCGCGGGGGATCAGCCACAGCCGGCGCAGGCCCATCACATGGTCGATGCGCAGGCCACCGGCATGGGCCAGGTTGGCCCGCAGCATCTCGATGAACGCGCGGTAGCCGTTGCGCCTGAGGCCTTCGGGGGAGAAGGCGCAGATGCCCCAATCCTGGCCGGAGCGGTTGAGGATGTCCGGTGGCGCGCCGACCTTGAGCTCGGCCAGCAGTTCGTCCTGGCGGCTCCAGGCCTGGCTGCCGGCGCCGTCGGCCCCCACCGCCAGGTCGGCGATCAGGCCTACCGCCATGCCGTTGCCGCGCGCCGCGTCCTGGGCCCGCTGCAGGCTGCGCTCGGTCAGCCACTGGCAGAACGCGTGGAACTCGACCCGCGCCGGATAGGCGTTGGCGAAGGCTTCGACCTCGGGGTGGTAGGGGTCGTGCCAGGCCTTGGGCCAGCGGCGCCAGTCGGCGCCCAGGCCCGTACTGACAGCTTCCGCCTGCAGCACTTCGAAGCGGCAATGGTGCTCCAGTCGCTCGCCGGCGCTGGCGCGGAAACTCTCGAAATCCTCGCGCAATGGATGCTCGCCCTGGCTGAACTGCCGGTAGAGCGCCTCGAGCAGGCGCAGGCGGGCATCGGCGGCCCGTGGCCAGTCCACCAGCGCCTGCTGCTCCAGCGTGTCGAGGGTCGCCTGCAGGTCGCAGGCCTCGATGGCCATGCGCACCTCGCGCTCGCCAAAGACCACACCGGGGCTGGCGTACAGCACGTTGCGCAGCAGCCGGCTGGAGGGCGAGTAGGGGCTGAAGTGGCGCTGATCGAACGCCGACAGGGTGTGGATCGGGCTGATCGCCAAGGCATCGGCGCCGCGCTCTGCGGCGTTGCGCGCCAGTTGCTCCAGGGCCAGGCAGTCGCCGTAGCCGCCATCGCCGGGGCGGCGCAGGCTGTACAGCTGCGCCGCGATGCCCCAGCAGCGCGGCGGTTGCTGCTCGACGCGGTCCTCCAGGGCATGGCAGCGCGGCGGCGCCACGGCCACGCTGAAGCTGCGGCCATCGATGTCAACCCGGTGGTAGCCCAGCGGCAGCTCGCCCGGCAACCGCGCCTGGGTGTCCAGGGCCAGGTGGCGGAGGCTGCCGTCCTCCAGTGTGCAGTGCGCCTGGCGGTCGGCGGTGAAATAGCGCCGCAGGTCCAGGGGCTGGCCGATATCGACGGTCAGCAGTGGCGGCAGGTGCTCGCTGTCCTCGGCTTGCTCGACGGCGCGCAGGCTGGCAGCGATGGCGGCGGCATCGCCGGCCGGGTGGCCGAGGCCTGCGAGCACTCGGCGCAATACCTCGTCGCTGACCTGCTGCGGGCGGTTGTTGGCGTCGATCCAGTCGCGGGCCAGGCCGACCCGCGCGGCCAGGCGGTGGAGGGGCTGTTCGCTCATGGCGTCTCCTGGTCGGGGGGGCAGCAGGCTGACCACGCAGCTGTGCGCGGCGAGGGCCGAGTCGGGGTGGGCGTTGTCGCTGCTGTCGTACAGGCGCCGCTGAAGGGCGGGCAGCGCGACCGGCTGGGGTTGGGCGGCGAGGTTGAGGTCGATGCGCAGCTCGTCGCCATTGCCCAGGCGCCAGCGGGCGGTCAGCGCCTGGTCGCCGAGCACCTCGCTGCCGAGGGCGCGTGCGCCGGGCAGGTGCGGTACGACATGGCGCCGGCGCAGGTCGAGCAATTGCTGGTACAGACCGTGCCAGCCGGCCAGTACATTCCGTTGCCGGGGCCTGGATGAGGCGAAGGTCGCCTCGGCATTCGGGTCGGGTATCTGCTCGCGCTTGTGCGGATCGGCGAAGGCGTCGAAATGGGCGAACTCGCCGCGGCGGCCCTCACGCACGGCGTCGGCCAGCTCATCGTGAAAATCGGTGAAGAACAGGAACGGCTCACGGCTGCCGTCGTCGTCGCCCATGAACAGCAGCGGGATCATCGGCGCCAGCAGCAGCAGCGCGGTGGCGGCGCGCAGGGCCGGCGGTGGGCAGAGGCGGGTGAGGCGTTCACCCAGGGCGCGGTTGCCGATCTGGTCGTGGTTCTGCAAAAACAGCACGAAGGCGCTCGGTGGCAGGTGGCCGCTGGGCTCGCCGCGGGGCGTGCCGTGGCGGTCGGGTTGGCCCTGGAACACGAAGCCTTCGGCCAGGCAGCGGGCCAGCTGGTTGATCGGTCGGTCCTTGTAGTCGGCGTAGTAGCCTTCGGTCTCGCCGGTCAGCAACACATGCAGGGCGTTGTGGCCATCGTCGTTCCACTGCGCGTCGAAGCCTTGCTGCAGCAGTGCGGCCTGGTTGTGCTCGTTTTCCAGCACCAGCCATACGTGACGGCCCGGCTCCACGGCCGCGCGTACCCGTTGCGCCAACTCGACCAGGAAGTCGGGCTGATCGATGGCGTGCACGGCATCCAGGCGCAGGCCATCAATGCGGTAGTCGCACAACCACATCAGGGCGTTCTGGATGAAGTACTCGCGCACCTGCGGGCGACGGAAGTCGATGGCTGCACCCCAGGGAGTCTGCCGGTCCTCGCGAAAGAATGGGCTGGCGTACTGCTGCAGGTAATTGCCGTCGGGGCCAAAATGGTTGTACACCACATCGACCAGCACCATCAGCCCCTGGCCATGTGCCTGGTCGACCAGCTCACACAATTGCTCGGGACTGCCATAGGTGTTTTGCGGCGCATAGGGCAGCACGCCGTCGTAACCCCAGTTCCGCTCGCCAGGGAACTGTCCCAGCGGCATCAGTTCGACGGCGCTGATGCCCAGTTCGGCCAGACGCGGCAGGTGCCGGGCCACCCCGACGTAGCCATCGAGCAAGCCGACATGCAGCTCCTGGATGACCGCTTCGTGCCAGGGGAGGCCCTGCCAGGGGTGTCGCCAGGCGTAGCTGGCCACATCCACCACCTGGCTCGGCCCCTGTACGCCATCGGGCTGGTAGCGCGAGGCCGGGTCGGCCACCTTCAGTGCATTGTCGATACGGTAGTGGTAACGGTCACCGGCCCGGCACGGGGCCACGCCGGTGTACCAGCCGTCACCGTCGGGCAACAGCTCGATCGCCGGCTGCTGCTCCAGTTCCACGCTCACGCTGCGCGCATCCGGCGCCCAGAGGGCGAAGCGCGCCGACGTGGCGTCCAGCAGGTGTGCGCCATGCCTGTGCATCTTCAATTCCCCGCTCAGTAGTGGCTGTGCTGCGCCTGCTTGACCAAGTCCTCGTACAGGCGTGCATAGGGCTCCACCGCCTGGCACCAGTTGAACGGCTGGGTCATCGACAGGCAGCGCATGGCGTTCAACAGGCTCTTCTTGCCGTACACGTAGAAGGCGCGGGCCAGGGCCTCGCGGTAGCTGTCGACGGTCGAATCGTCGAACAAAAAGCCGGTGACACCGTTCTCGATGGTGTCGGCCAGCCCACCGGTGTTGCGCGCCACTGGCAGCGAGCCGAAGCGCTGGGCGTACATCTGGCTCAGGCCGCAAGGCTCGTAGCGCGACGGCATCAGCAGGAAGTCACTGCCTGCGAACATGCGCCGGGCGTCGGTCTCGTTGAAGCCGATGCGCACGCCGATACGGCCCGGATGACGCAGGGCCAGCTCGCGCATGGCCTGTTCCTCCTCGGTTTCGCCGCGGCCGATGATGGCGATCTGGCCGCCCTGCTGGACGATGTAGTCGGCCACCCCCAGGGTCAGGTCCAGGCCTTTCTGGTAGACCAGCCGCGACACCACGGCGAACAGCGGACCGTCCGACGGCTCCAGTTCGAACAGCTCACGTACCTGCTGGGCGTTGCGCGCCTTGCCGGCCCAGTCGTTGAGGCTGAAATTGTGGTGCAGGTGCTGGTCGGTTGCCGAGTCCCAGCTTTCATCGATGCCGTTGGGGATGCCGCCGAGCAGCCCTTGTTGGGCTTTGCTGGCCAGGAAACCGTCCAGGCCGCAGCCGAACTCGGGGGTGGTGATCTCCCGGGCATAGGTGGCGCTGACCGTGGTGATGTGGCTGGAGTACGCCAGGCCGGCCTTGAGGAACGACAGCTTGCCGTAGAACTCCATGCCTTCCTGTTGCATGGCGTGGTCGGGGATCGCCAGCTCCGGGCTGCAGCCGCGGCTGTACACGCCCTGATAGGCCAGGTTGTGGATGGTGAACAGGGTCGGGGTGCTCAAGCCGCGCCAGTGCATGTAGGCCGGGGCCAGCCCGGCCGGCCAGTCGTGGGCGTGCACCAGGTCGGGGCGCCAGTGGGCCATGCCTTCGCCAGCCGCGATTTCCGCCGCCGCCAAGCCCAGGCGGGCGAAGCGGATATGGTTGTCGGGCCAGTCGCGGCCGTTGTTGGCACCGTAGGGCGTGCCGTCGCGCTGGTACAGCTCGGGGCAGATCAGCACGTAGATCACCAGGCCGTCGGCCAGGTCCATGCGGCCGATCCTGCACGGTGGCAGGGCTGCGTGGCCACCCAGTTCGCCGACGATATGGATGGGGTTGTCGCTTTCCATTACCTGCCGGTAACCGGGGATCAGCACCCGCACATCGTGCAAATGCGCCAGGGCGCGGGGCAGGGCGGAGGACACGTCGCCCAGGCCGCCGGTCTTGACCAGGTCGGCGATCTCCGAGGTGACGAACAGGATCTTGCGCTTGTTCGGATTGTGCTGGCGCTGGGCGCCGGGTGCCTTGACTGTCGGAGCGAGCGCCGCTGGCAGCGGCTCGCGGCTATCCGGGTTGAATGATTCTACGTGAGGTTCGACAGCGGCACTGATCATACTTCTCTCCGTCCCTTGTTCTGGTGTGTGCTTAACGTTGGCTCGTGGGTGTGCTCTCTGATCGTTGTTGCATCTTCGTAGTGCGGTCCTTGCCCCAGATTCGTGCGCGCAGGCACGGCACGTTCGGCATTCCGGCCGAAAGACGTATGGACTGGTTGGGGTGGGCGGGCCTGGCGTGAGGAAGTCCTTTTGCACCGGCCCACTTAAGTCCTGACCTGCCCGTGCTTTGCAAAGTTCGACTTTTTTACGTCACTTTTTTATGAGCAAAACGCGGGCCGAAACTGCAGTGTAGGAGACCAAATGCAAGAAAAGTGACCCGTTGGTCATGTTTCTCGCGGACGTTTGCCCGCGCAAACGTTGGCGAGTTGTTGCAAAATATGAGGGTCGCAGCGCTACGTCAGGGTTCGACCCGCTACGGGCGCGATACGGCAACAAGAAAGGGCGTCAGTGAGCGGGTGGGAGCCAAGGTGCTCCCACACAGGAAGGGTGAATCAGAGACCGGCGGCCTTGCCGTGCACGCGGGCCTGCTCGAGCAGCAGGTTCAGCTGGGCGACCTGCTGACGCAACTGGTCACGTTCGTCCTTCAACTGGCGCAGCTCGTCGCGGCGCACGGTGACATAGAGGGTCTGGGTGGGAGTGGCTGGCATCAGGGTACCCATGGCACACCTCGCATGGCTGGTGACAATTTGAAGCGTAGTCGCTTCGCGCGGCGCGCATTCTGAATTCTTCGCAGGCCCTTGGGAACTTTTTTGTTTATCGTTGTCTCCCCGTTCGTCGGTGAACCCTCCGCCAGAACGCTGGACTAATCTGAAATCGTCAATTGTTGTAAAGCAAAACCAACGGGAGCGTCGTCACATGCAACTGGGAATCATCGGGCTTGGCCGCATGGGCGGCAATATCGCAAGGCGCCTGATGCGCGCAGGTCACAGCACTGTGGTCCACGATCGCAACCGCGAAGCCATCACCACCCTGGAAGGCGAAGGTGCCGTGGGCGCCCACGACCTGGGTGCGCTGGTGCAGAAACTCAAGGCGCCGCGGGCAGTATGGGTCATGCTGCCGGCGGGCGAAATCACCGAGCAGACCATCGCCCAGCTCGCCGACCTGCTCGAGCCGGGCGACGCCATCATCGATGGCGGCAACACCTTCTACAAGGATGATGTGCGCCGCGCCGCCGAACTGGGCAAGCGTGGCCTGCACTACCTCGACGTCGGCACCTCGGGCGGCGTGTGGGGCCTGGACCGTGGCTACTGCATGATGATCGGCGGCGAGAAGGCGGTGTTCGAGCGCCTGGAGCCGCTGTTCAAGGCCCTCGCCCCGGGCGTCGGCGACATTCCGCGGACCCAGGGCCGCAGCGGCGAGCACGAGCGCGCCGAGCACGGCTACATCCACGCCGGCCCGCCCGGTGCCGGCCACTACGTGAAGATGGTGCACAACGGCATCGAGTACGGCCTGATGCAGGCCTACGCCGAAGGCTTCGACCTGCTGCGCAGCAAGGGCGGCCCGGAACTGCCGGAGGACCAGCGCTTTGACCTGAATGTGGCCGAGATCGCCGAAGTGTGGCGCCGCGGCAGCGTGGTCACCTCCTGGTTGCTGGACCTGACCGCCGACGCGCTGGTCGCCGACCCACAACTGACCGAGTTCAGTGGCTCGGTGTCCGACAGCGGCGAAGGCCGCTGGACCATCGACGCCGCCGTCGAGCAGGCCGTGCCGGTGCCGGTGCTGTCCAGCGCGCTGTTCGCCCGCTTCCGCTCGCGCCAGCAGCAGGGCACCTACGGTGACAAGATCCTTTCCGCCATGCGCCTGGGCTTTGGCGGCCACGTCGAGAAGAAGAAGGACTGAATGAGCAAATCGACCATCCCCGCTGCGCCGCCCTGCACCCTGTTCCTGTTCGGCGCCAGCGGCGACCTGGTCAAGCGCCTGCTGATGCCGGCGCTGTACAACCTCAGCCGTGACGGCCTGCTCGATCGCAACATGCGCATCGTCGGGGTCGACCACAATGCCGCCACGGCCGAGGCGTTCGCCGAGCGCCTGCATGCCTTCATGGCCGAGCGCGATGCCGGCAAGTGCCTGGACGAGAAGCTCTGGGCACGCCTGGCCAAGCGCCTGGACTACCAGACCGGCGATTTCCTCGATCCGCAGACTTACCAGGCCCTGGCCCGGCGCATCGACAAGACGCGCCACGGCAACGCCATCTTCTACCTGGCCACCTCGCCACGCTTCTTCCCCGAGGTGGCCCAGCGCCTGGGCGATGCCGGCCTGCTCGACGAGTCGGGCGGGGGCTTTCGCCGGGTGGTGGTGGAAAAGCCCTTCGGCACTGACCTGGCCAGCGCCGAGGCGCTCAACGCCCGCCTGCTCAAGGTGATGAACGAGCGGCAGATCTACCGCATCGACCATTACCTGGGCAAGGAGACCGTCCAGAACATCCTGGTCAGCCGTTTCTCCAACGGCCTGTTCGAATCGTTCTGGAACAATCATTACATCGACCACGTGCAGATCACCGCCGCCGAAACTGTCGGCGTCGAGACGCGCGGGGCGTTCTACGACAACACTGGCGCCCTGCGCGACATGGTGCCCAACCACCTGTTCCAGTTGCTGGCCATGGTCGCCATGGAGCCACCGGCGGCCTTCGGCGCCGACGCCGTGCGCGGTGAAAAGGCCAAGGTGATCGGCGCCATCCGCCCCTGGTCGCACAAGATGGCCCTGCGCAATTCCGTGCGTGGCCAGTACAGCGCCGGCAAGCAGGGCCGCAAGCAACTGCCCGGTTATCGCGAGGAGGCCAACGTCGCCCCGCACAGCCAGACCGAGACCTACGTGGCCCTCAAGGTGATGATCGACAACTGGCGCTGGGCCGGGGTGCCGTTCTACCTGCGCACCGGCAAGCGCATGAGCGTGCGCGACACCGAGATCGCCATCTGCTTCAAGCCGGCGCCCTACGCGCAGTTTCGCGAAAGCGAGCTGGAGCGGCCCAAGCCGAACTACCTGAAGATCCAGATCCAGCCCAACGAAGGCATGTGGTTCGACCTGCAGGCCAAGCGCCCGGGGCCGGAGCTGGTGATGGAAAATGTCGAGATGGGCTTCGCCTACAAGGACTTCTTCAAGATGACCCCGGCGACCGGTTACGAGACGCTGATCTACGACTGCCTCACCGGCGACCAGACCCTGTTCCAGCGAGCCGACAACATCGAGAACGGCTGGCGCGCGGTGCAACCGTTCCTCGATGCCTGGGCGGCCGAGGGCGGCGAAGTGCATGGGTATGCGGCGGGGGAGGATGGCCCCGAGGCCGGCGACGAACTGCTGGCGCGGGATAAGCGCGAGTGGCACACGCTGGGGTGACGCCAGCGGGGATCGCGACCTGCCGCCGTCGCAGCACGGTGGCAGGTCTTCAAAGCAACCTTACAAGGTAAACGACAGCGCCGAGAACACCATCCCGCCACTGCCCGCCCAGCCCATGCAGAACTGGCCTGGCTCGGCTTCGCCCCGGCTCATGGCATCAAAGATGCCGAAGGGAATCGACGCGGTAATGATGTTGCCGGTCTTGTGCCCGACGTGATGCAACTTGTGATCGACGCCAATCATCTGGCCAATGTGTTCCCACATCTTTGGCGAGCCGGTATGGATGAACACTTTGTGCACGTCGTCTGCGGTGAGGTTCTGCATGTTGAAGACTTTCATCGCTTCGTTGCGCCCGTCTTCATGCAAGGCGGCGGCATAGGAGTTGAACTGGTACTGGCCACCGGTTGGTTCGATCTTGGCGATATCGGCCTCGTTGCAGAACAGCTTCCAGTCCGGCAAGGAGATCGTCGACAAGTCACTCAGATCAGGTCGGTTGATATAGGAGAACTTGAAGTTCCCCGGTGCCTCGTTACTCAGGATGGTGACGACGGCGGCCTCGCCAATGGTAAAGCTCGGGAACTTGTAGGCCAGTTCGGCCGACGACTGCAACGAGAAGTTCTTGGGCATCACCGGCCCGCCTTCCGACATGCCGAACTCCATGTTGACGATGGCGGCGTAGCGGATTTCACCGGCTTGCATCTTGCTGTTGATGACGTCCATGGCCGTCACCCAGCCGTTGCAGGCATCGACCACATCGAAATTGCGGCAGTTCAGGCCCAGCGCCTTGGCGATGAAGGTACTGTTGGCCGGTTCGATGAAACCACGGGTGACGTTGGGATAGATCAGCAGGTCCAGGTCGGCCTTGCTGATATTGGCCTGGGCCAGCGCCGCGTCGAACGCCGCTTCCATCAGGGCCATCGGCGTCTCGTCAGCCGCCAGCCAATGGCGGGTGTCGCTGCCGCTTTTCTCCAGCAACTTGCCGATGGTCTTCAAGGTTTTCGGCAAGTCCTCCTGGAAGGTGTCCCTGGAGTGTTGTTCGACCAGGTTGATGACGTCCTGGTTGGTGACTTGGCGTGACGGCAGTATTGCGGAAAGTCCGATGATCTTCATATAACGTCCTTGTTGAGGGGATTGATCCTGCGTAATGGCTACGCATGGGCAGAGGCATGCTCATTCCTGTAAGCAGCCTCTGGCCCGCTATTTCTAGCACAGGAAAAGAGTGGCTCAATGTCGTGGATCAATGTTCCTGGGCATCGATATCGACAACTTCTACTCCACCCCGAGAGCACTTCAGCGGAACCCTGAATCCCTCTCCGGCATCCAACCTCAACCTCCCTCCCGAGGCTCCGAGATGCCCGCCCACATCGAAGACTACGCCCTCATCGGCAACTGCCGTAGCGCCGCCCTGATCAACCGCGACGGCGCCCTCGACTGGCTGTGCCTGCCACGCTTTGATGCTCCCGCGGTGTTCGCCGCGCTGCTGGGCAACGAGGAAAACGGCCGTTGGCGCATCGCCCCCAGCGACCCGGTCGAGCACAGTGCGCGCCGCTACCTCGACGACACCCTGGTACTGGAGACCACCTGGACCACCGCCAGTGGTCGCGCCCGGGTGCTCGACTGCATGCCGTTGGGCGAGCGCAACGCCGTGCTGCGCATCGTCGAGGGCCTGGCCGGCGAGACGGCCTTCGAGATGGACTTGGTGCTGCGCTTCGACTACGGCCGCAGTGTGCCCTGGGTGGAAAAGATCGACCCGCTGACCCTGAGCGCCGTCGCCGGTCCCGATCGGCTGATCCTGCGCAGCAGCACCGAAATCCATGGCCGCGACCACCACAGCGTCGCCCGTTTTCGCGTGGGCGCGGGGCAGCGCCAGGTATTCAGCCTCTGCCACCAGGCCTCGCACCTGCCCGTGCAGCCCGAATGCGACATTGACCACGACTTCGAACAGACCCTGGAGCAGTGGCGCGCCTTCGCCGCCCGCTGCCCTGATGTCGGGCCTTACACCGACCGGGTACGTCGTTCGCTACTGACCCTCAAGGCCATGACCTACGCGCCCACCGGCGGCATGGTCGCCGCCGTCACCACCTCGCTGCCCGAGCGCGTCGGCGGCGAGCGCAACTGGGACTACCGCTACTGCTGGCTGCGCGACGCCACCATGACCCTGCTGGCGTTGATGAACCTGGGCTACTTCGACGAGGCCCAGGCCTGGCGCGAATGGCTGCTGCGCTCGGTGGCCGGCAACCCCGAGCAGATGCAGATCATGTACGGCCTGGCGGGGGAGCGGGATCTTCCTGAGTTCACCTTGCCCTGGCTGCCGGGTTACGAGGGCTCGCAACCGGTTCGGGTCGGCAATGCCGCCGCCGGGCAGTTGCAGCTGGACATCTACGGCGAACTGGCCGACGCCATGACCCAGGCCATCAAGGGCGGGCTGCCGCGCCACTCGCGCGGCGCAGCCATCGCCCGTGCGATCCTGCCGTACCTGGAAGGCATCTGGCGAGAGCCGGACGAGGGGCTGTGGGAGGTGAGGGGCGGCCGCCAGCACTTCGTGCACTCCAAGGTCATGGCCTGGGTTGCCTTCGACCGGGCGGCGGGCCTGGCCGATACCACCGAGGAGGGGCGAGAGCGCAGTCGGCATTACCGCCAGGTGGCGGACGAGATCCGTGACGAGGTCTGCAGGCGCGGGCTGGACGCTGGCGGCCGGCACTTCGTCCAGGCCTATGGCTCGACGGAGCTGGACGCGAGTCTGCTGCAGATCGCCCTGACCGGCTTTCTGCCGGCCGACGATCCACGCTTTCTGCGCACCCTGGAACAGATCGAAAGGCGCCTGCTGCGCAACGGCCTGCTGCTGCGCTACGACAGCGACAGTTGCAGCGACGGCCTGACGCCGGGGGAGGGGACGTTCCTGGTGTGTTCGTTTTGGCTGGCGGATGTGTATGTGCTGCTGGGGCGGCAGGACGAGGCGCAGGTGCTGTATGAGCGACTGACGGGCTTGTGCAATGACGTGGGGCTGCTGGCCGAACAGTACGACCCGGCGGGGAAGCGGATGCTGGGGAATTTTCCGCAGGCGTTCAGCCATATCGGGATCATCAATACGGCGTTGAACCTGCACCGGGCGCAGTGTCCGGCACGGGATCGGGCGAAAGGCGGTGACTGAGCCTGCGACTTCTGATGCTGGGCAATCAGTTTTTCCTCATTGCTTGTAGTCCATTTCCGAATCATCCTTTTGCCGCCTTTCAGCCATTGCTACGGCTCTCCCTGCAACCTAGGCTCCCCCGGTCGCTGCCAATTCAGCGACCGGGTCTGCAAACCCGAGCCAAAGAAGAAGGACGCCGTTGCCAGGCCCCAGGTGCATCAAAGCACCTGGAGGCTTGTTTCATGGTGGCTGCGTGCGGGAGGTCTTCGGACCTGCCGGGTTACCTTCTTCTGCCCCGGTTTTTGCAGCCTGTACGTAGCCGCCACCCTTCCACTGCAAAGGAAGGATGGCGGCGTATCCTTACCGCAGGAGAAGTCGAAATGTTGAAGATCGTCCCCGATCCACCGCCATCCAATCCTTCCCCTCATCACCTTGAAGACACCCTGATCCAGGCCGCAGAATATGTGCGTTGCGCCCTGATCGTGGCCCATCAGTCGGTGCTGGCCTCACATCCGCATTCGCTTGGTGCAACGCTGGCGCTGACGGCGTTGCACGAGATGGAAACCGTGCGCGCGTTGCTGGACTCCGCGTTGGCGCAGGTGCAGGTGCCAGTTCAGGTGCAGACACACCATTGAGTTTGCGCATCTCGCGTGGAATGTAGTGGTTGAAGTGGGCATGTCTGGCGATGATTGACGTTGGCTGCGTGGGTGGCTGCACTGGCGCTATCGCGGGGCAAGCCCGCTCCTACAGGTGCTGTGCAGTGTCTGCGACAGGATTTCCAGCCAAGCATAGATCTTGTAGGAGCGGGCTTGTCCCGCGATACCGGCGCAGCCGGTGCCATCCTTATGGAGCATGCCCGCTCAGATCCCACCGAGGCGAATCGACACGCTAGCTATGGCATGATGCCCGGCCCCGCACGCGATAGACGCCTGCCATGAAAGGAATACTCAGATGCCCTCGACCCCACCCAATGGCCTGCCGGTCTATCGCTTGATCACCGGCAAGGACGACGCCAGTTTCTGCCAGCGGATTTCCGAGATCCTGGCCTTGGGCTATCAGCTTTATGGTTCGCCCAGCGTGACCTTCGATAGCAGCAAGGGCTATGTAGTGGCTGCACAGGCGGTATTGTGGCCAGTCCATGGCGCCGCCTCTCAAGGATGACACGATGCGCACTGTCGTCACCCTGCGTCCGGCCCGTGTGGAAGATGCTGGCGAAATAGCAGAGTTGGTCGCTGAAGCGTACAGCACCTACATCGCACGAGTCGGTCGTAAGCCGGCCCCCATGCTGGATGACTATGCGCAGGTCGTGCGTGACGACGATGTGTTCGTGGCCATGCAGGCCAGGCGTATTGCTGGCGTTGTTGTTGTACGCCGTGAAAAGGGCGACCTGCTGCTGGTGAACGTTGCCGTACGACCTGCCTGCAAAGGGCAAGGTATCGGTCGACACATGCTCGATTTTGTCGAGGCCCATGCACGTGCAGCAGGGTGTGCGGCGATCAGGCTCTACACCCATGAGCGGATGACGGAGAACATAGGGATCTATCAGAAGCTCGGCTACCGCGAAACCCATCGCGCAGAGGTGGATGGTTTCTCCCGGGTATTCATGTGCAAACCGTTGGCGGTGAGCGCTCGGCGTCCAGCCGACCCTGGCTGTGATAGTTGAGAAAGTCGCCCATCGCCTCGGTGAGTGCCGATTGTGCGGCGATACGCCAGAACACCCGTTTGCCGAGAACGGGTTCCAAATAACTGATCAGTGCCTGCGCTGCATTATGGTTGCCTGACTCCAGCCAGTGACGGAGCAATGCTGCATTTTCCTGTCGGGAGAGTCTGGCGCCTTGTGTCAGCAACAGGGCGTAGCGGGTATTGGTAGACCACAGGCCCTTCAAAAAGGTGATGCGCTCCGCGCTGGAGAGTGTGGCGAGCCAGTTTCTGACCTGTTTGTCGATCGGCCCATTGCCAACGTGCCTGGCCAGGTGCTCTGGGGTGAAGGCTGGGGCGGTCATCTTGTCGCTCCTGAAGTCTTGCATCCATGTACAGAGGCCAGGTTGGCTATCACTGGAGTTGTCCTGTCTTCTGAACGGCTGATTGTACGAGTATGGCGATGTACTTCGACGCTTCACAGCCTTTGGCAGCTCTACGAGGCCGAGTGCGACATTTTCATCGGCAGGGTGTGACGCATAGGGTCACATATGATACTTTGCCATGTGTGACGCATGGGGTCACACTCGGGTTTTGTCGCATGGAACGGATGCGTGCCCCATGATTATCAGCTTTCGCCACAAAGGCCTGCGGCTCTTCCACGAAACGGGCAATACCCGCGGGATTCAGGCTGCCCATGTCCAGCGACTGCGGCGACAGTTGCAGTTTCTCGACAGTGCCGTGGTCGCCGAGGACATGAGTGTGCCTGGCTGGCAGTTGCACCCGCTCCAAGGAGAGCGGCTCGGTTTCTGGTCGATAAGCGTGTCCGGCAATTGGCGCCTGGTGTTCCGTTTCACAGGCTGTGATGTCGAACTGGTCGACTATCTCGACTACCACTGATCAAGGGGCCAAATCATGGCTATGCACAACCCGCCTCACCCCGGCGAAACCCTGCGTGAGGATGTCCTGCCCACCCTGGGCCTGACGGTGAAGGCATTCGCCGAGCACCTGGGCTTTTCCCGGGAGGCGCTGTCGCGGGTCCTTCATGGCCGGGCGGCGGTTTCTCCGGATCTGGCGGTACGCCTGGAAATGGCCGGCATCAGCACGGCGCGGCTGTGGCTGACGATTCAGGTTGACTACGACATCTGGCAGGCCCGCCAGCGCCAGCAACCGGTGATCAAGCGGCTTCACCAGGTAGCCTGAAGCCGCCGCAGTGTTGCGCCAGGTGATGTTGTGTCGACTTGAGCGACTACGTGACGCATGACAACGTCAAGCGTGCTGAACAACATCGCCTGGGATGGCGTCGATATCGACGCTGTGTGACTTAAGGCCATCATTCGGGTGAATGGCAGGCTCCCGGTCATGGTGCCGTGAACACGTAGTCCGAGGGTTCGAAGCATTCGTGCGTGTTCATGTGTACATTGCGCAAATGCTCGGTTTGCTGAAGTGCTATCTGGAGCGGTTCAGCGGCATAGCCGATGAGCAGGGCGCGGCGCGGTGCGCCGCTGGCATTCAGGCTGGCGGCATGCACCAGGTCTACATCGAACACCAGGGCATCCCCCGCGCGCCCCGACAGGTGAAGGCTCCGGGATTCGTCGCTGTAGTCGAAGGGCGTCTCGCCAGGTTCAGGCCGGTGGCTGCCAGGGACAATGCGGGTGGCGCCGTTGTGCGGGCCGTAGTCGTCCAGATAGACCATGACACCCACCAGGTCGCCCGGCCGCTGCATCGACAGGTCGCGATGCAGCGCCTGGTGGCCGCCACCCGCCACGGGGGCACGGCCCTCCACCTGGTAGAGAAAGAACCGTTCCCCGATCAGCGCGCCCACCGCTGCCAGCAACCGCGGCAGGCGGCAGACCGCCTGGACCCGCTTGGCGCAGTCCAGTTGCGAGTGACGCCAGTCGCTGGCGCGCGGCACTGGCCACTGCCGCGCGGGTTTCACCCCGGCCTCGAACACATGGCGCAGTTCTTCCAGCCATCCCCGGGGGACGGCCTGGCGAAGCAGGACGTAACCGGCCTGCTGAAGTGTCGCGTGATGGGGCATTGTCGTCTCGCTCTCCCTGTCGATGACCCAGCGTAGTAAGCACGGCTGGCTTTTGCGAGGGGCAGCAATCCCCAGCTCGTCGCAGGCCAACACTTTCCGGCAAAAATCCCGGATAATGCCCGCCATTTATCCGTTCCCGCCCGCTTTTGGTACCCCTGCGCATGGAAATCAAGGTCAATTTTCTCGACAACCTTCGTCTCGAAGCCAAGTTCGACGACTTCACGGTGATCGCCGACCAGCCGATCCGCTACAAGGGCGACGGCTCGGCCCCGGGGCCGTTCGACTACTTCCTGGCGTCGTCGGCGCTGTGCGCGGCGTACTTCGTCAAGCTGTACTGCCAGACCCGCGATATTCCGACCGAGAACATCCGCCTGTCGCAGAACAACATCGTCGACCCCGAGAACCGCTACAACCAGATCTTCAAGATCCAGGTCGAGCTGCCCGAGGACATCTCCGAGAAGGACCGCCAGGGCATCCTGCGCTCCATCGACCGCTGCACCGTGAAGAAGGTGGTGCAGACCGGCCCCGAGTTCATCATCGAGCAGGTCGACAACCTCGACGCCGACGCCCAGGCGCTGCTGATGCCGGTGTCGGATACCAGCACCTACATTCCGGGCAAGGACCTGCCGCTGGAGCAGACCATCGCCAACATGTCGGCGATCCTCGCGGGCCTGGGGATGAAGATCGAGATCGCCTCCTGGCGCAACATCGTGCCCAATGTCTGGTCGCTGCACGTGCGCGACGCGCAGTCGCCGATGTGCTTCACCAATGGCAAGGGCGCGACCAAGGAAGCGGCGCTGGCCTCGGCGCTGGGCGAGTTCATCGAGCGGCTGAACTGCAACTTCTTCTACAACGACCAGTTCTGGGGCGAGGACATCGCCAACGCGGCGTTCGTGCACTACCCCAACGAGCAGTGGTTCAAGCCAGGACCCAAGGACGCGCTGCCGGCCGAGATCCTCGACGAGCACTGCCTGCAGATCTTCAACCCCGACGGCGAGTTGCGCGGCTCGCACCTGTACGACACCAACTCGGGCCACAAGGAGCGTGGCATCTGCTCGCTGCCGTTCGTGCGCCAGTCGGACGGCGAGACGGTGTACTTCCCGTCCAACCTGATCGAGAACCTGTACCTGAGCAACGGCATGAGCGCCGGCAACACCCTGGCCGAGGCACAGGTCCAGTGCCTTTCGGAAATTTTCGAGCGAGCGGTCAAACGCGAGATCCTCGAAGGCGAGCTGTGCCTGCCGGACGTGCCGCAGGAGGTGCTGGCCAAGTACCCGGGCATCGTCGCCGGCATCCAGGGGCTGGAGGAGCAGGGCTTCCCTGTGCTGGTCAAGGACGCGTCGCTGGGCGGTGAGTTCCCGGTGATGTGCGTGACCCTGATGAACCCGCGCACCGGCGGCGTGTTCGCCTCGTTCGGCGCCCACCCGAGCTTCGAGGTGGCGCTGGAGCGCAGCCTCACCGAACTGCTCCAGGGCCGCAGCTTCGAGGGCCTGAACGACCTGCCGCAGCCGACCTTCGACAGCCTCGCGCTGACCGAACCGAACAACTTCGTCGAGCACTTCATCGATTCCAGCGGCGTGGTGTCGTGGCGCTTCTTCAGCGCCAAGGCCGACTTCGAGTTCGTCGAGTGGGACTTCTCGGGGCACGGCGAGGACTCCAACCAGCAGGAGGCGCAGACCCTGTTCGGCATCCTCGAGGACCTGGGCAAGGAGGTGTACATGGCCGTGTACGACGACCTTGGCGCCACCGCCTGCCGCATCCTGGTGCCGGGTTATTCCGAGATCTACCCGGTCGAGGACCTGATCTGGGACAACACCAACCGCGCGCTGGGGTTCCGTGCCGATATCCTCAACCTGCACAAGCTGGACAATCGTTCGCTGAAGCTGCTGCTCAAGCGCCTGGACAACGCCGAGGTGGATGACTACACCACCATCACCACGCTGATCGGCGTCGAGTTCGACGACAACACGGTGTGGGGTCAGCTGACCATCCTCGAGCTGAAGCTGTTGATCCACCTGGTGCTGCAGCGTTTCGAGGAGGCCAAGGAGTTGGTCGAGATGTTCCTGCAGTTCAACGACAACACCGTCGAGCGCGGGCTGTTCTACCAGGCGTTGAACGTGGTGCTGGAGGTGGTGCTGGACGATGAGCTGGAGATGGCCGACTACGAGCACAACTTCCGTCGCATGTTCGGCAATGAGCGGATGGACGCGGTGCTGGGCTCGGTGGACGGCAGCGTCCGGTTCCATGGGTTGACGCCGACCAACCTGCAGCTCGAGGGACTGGATCGCCACCTGCGCCTGGTGGAGAGCTACAAGAAGCTGCACGCGGCGCGGGCGCGGGCGGCAGGGCTCTGAACCGAGTCGCTCGAATGAATGAAAAGGGTCGCTTGGCGACCCTTTTTCTTAACGCAAGCGCAAAACCCGGTCCAGGGACAGTGCACCGCCGCCCCGGGCGATCAGCAGCAGGAGCAGGCCGGCCCAGGAAAGGTGGGTGGGCCAGGCGTCCGGATAGACGAAGATCTCGATCACCAGGGTCATGCCCAGCAGGGCCAGGGCTGACAGCCGGGTGAACAGGCCGAGCACCAGCAACAGTGGGAACAGGTGCTCGGCGTAGGTCGCCAGGTGCGCCGCCAGCCAGGGTGACACCAGCGGCAAGGCGTACTCGCTCTGGAACAGCTCGTAGGTGCCGGGGGTGATGCTCAGCAGGCCTTCGACCTTGGTCCGACCGGACAGAAAGAAGATCGAGGCGATGCCCAGGCGGGCGACCAGGCACAGGACGCTGTCGCCAAGCAGGCGTTGCAGCTGTTCGGCGAAGCGGTTCCAGTAAAAACGCAGGCCGTGGGGCGATGAACTGGCGTGGCTGATGTCCATGGCGTGTTCCTCAGGTGAAGGCGAGCGGGCGCAAGGCCCGGGCATTCAGCAGCCTGCCCAGCAGGTCACTGAAGTCCAGGTTGGGTTGGGCGTGCAGGGCCAACTGCGAGGCCTTGTCCAATGGGTAGCCGGCGGCACAGGCATCGAGGAAGATGCATCCCCCCAGGCTCAACGGCTGGTGGACGACGCCTTCGCGGTCGCCGCTGAGCAGGGCGCCTTCGGCCACCCAGGGCTGGTCCTCGGGCCAGGGCCTGCCATCGCGGCCGTGCTGCCAGAGGCTGTAGGCAGGATGCTGGTCGAACCAGTGCCAGCGCACGCCGGAGCGCGGGCTCAACTGGCTGTGTTCGAGGTCCGAGGCGGTCATGCCGGCCAGGTCGGCCAATATCAGCCAGGGATCGTCGTCGGCGCTGAATGCTTCGCACCAGGCGAAGTCCAGCCGTGCGACATCCGCCAGGTAGCAAAGTCCATGGACGGGCTGCAACGCCTCGAGAAATGCCGGAAACGCCGCGCCATAGCGGATCAGCCGCACATCACAGGGCGGCGATTGCCGGGCATATTCCGCGGCGGCGTCGTGCATCCATTGCTGCCCGACCAGGGTCTCGACGCTGGGAAAGTTGGCGCGCAGGGCCTCGACGCAACCGGACAGCACCGTGTTGCGATACACCGCGAACGCGGGCTGCGCCGTCAGTGTCGCCAGCTCAGGCGCGGGGCGCTGATAGAGGGCGTCGATGAAGGCGTTCTGGAACTGTCCGAGGCTGAGGTTCATGGCAAGGCTCCTGCCAGGTCCAGGGTGGCCTGGGCGAGGGCGCGTTCGGCGAGCAGTTCGTCGAACGCCGGGATGTTGCCGTCGCGTTCTATCAAGGTCGGGCGCGGACCGATGCGGGCGATCAACTGCTGGTACAGCGACCACACCGGCGCAGCGATGGCGGCATCGTGGGAATCGACCAGCAGAGCGCCCTGGTCGTCGTGACTGTGCCCGGCCAGGTGGATCTCGGTGATGGCCTGGGCAGGGAAGCGGGCGAGGTAGTCGGCGGCGTCGAAGCCGAGATTGTGGGCGCTGACGTACACATTGTTGACGTCCAGCAACAGGCCGCAGCCGGTACGTCGCACCAGCTCGGCGAAGAAGTCGATCTCATCCAGGTCATGACCCTGCAGATGCAGGTAGTGGCTGGGGTTCTCGATGGAGATGCGGCAGCCCAAAGCGTCCTGGGTGCGCTGGATGTTGTCGGCAATACGGGCCAGGGCCTCGTCGCTGCGTGGAAAGGGCAGCAGGTCAGGATGGTACTGGCCGCGCCAGGTCGACCAGGCCAGATGTTCCGACACCAGGGCCGGGTGTACCTGGTCGATCAGGGTACGCAGGCGCCGTAGGTGCGTGGCGTCAGGTTCGGCATCCGCCGCCAGTGACAGTGCCACGCCGTGCAGCGACAGCGGATGGCGCTCGGCCATCCGCTCCAGCCAGGCCAGGCGAGGGCCACCGACCATGTAGTTCTCCGGATGGACTTCGAACCAGAACCCCTCGGCGTGGCAGGTCCAGGCCTGGTCATAGTGCTCGGCCTTCAAGCCGAGCCCTGCGCCCATCGGCTGATTCCCGTTCATGGTCGATGGCCTCTGCTCAGGATTTGACTGGGGTCAGCGAACCCATGCCGTTGGGGGTCTTGATCGAGGTACAGGTACCGGTCGGTACGTTTTTCCAGTGCATGCCGTCGTAGTCTTTTTTCGCGCTGCCGGCGCAGGTGGTGCCGGCGCCGGCCTTGCAGTCGTTCTTGCCGGCCATGGCCACGCCATAGCATTTCTCCATGGTGGCTGCCTTGGTGGTGTCGTCGGCCACGGCTGCCCCTGCCAGGGAGGCGAGGGCGAGGGCGGCGGTGGCGAGGGCGAGGGTTTTCATGGTGTCGTCTCCAGAAGGTGGGGCCGTGGTGATGTACCGGCGGCTCATGGAGTAGTTCGCGGTGATGGGCGAGGCGGTTACAGCGCCTGCGAAAATATTTTTCGCCACCTGCGCCGGCCTCCTAAGGTAAGGAGGTGGCGTCGGTGCTTGCGTATGGCGTTGCGGCGATGGTTGGATAAAAAAGAAACCCACAGACGGTGTAACCCTGGCGGCCGATGCAACGAACTAACCCACAGGATGTGCTCAGTGCACGCGAGTCACACTTGCAGGCCCTGCTGTTGCTTGGGCTGGCCGGTGACGCCGGGGCCTATCGCGAATTTCTCGCGGCGCTGGCGGTGCACCTGCGTGGTTTCTTGCGTCGGCGCCTGGCGCAGCGACCGGCAGAGGTCGAGGATCTGCTGCAGGAGGTGCTGCTGGCGGTGCACAATGCCCGTCACACCTACCAGGCGCAGCAACCGCTGACCGCCTGGGTGCAGGCGATCGCCCGCTACAAGCTGGCCGACCACTGGCGCGGCCAGGCCCGGCGCGAGGCACGCCATGAGCCGCTGGAGGACGACAGCGAGCTGTTCGCCTGTGCTGATGAAGCGCCGGCCGAGGCTCGCCGGGACCTGAACAAGCTGCTTGGGCTGTTGCCCGACCGCCAGCGCCTGCCCATCGTCCACGTCAAGCTGGAAGGGCTGTCGGTGGAGGAAACCGCGCGTCTCACCGGGCTGTCCAGTTCGGCGGTGAAGGTGGGCATACACCGGGGGCTCAAGGCCCTGGGAAGGTTGATTCGAGGTAAAGACGACCATGAAGACCGATGAGCTGATCAGCCTTTTGGCGACCGCCGCAGAGCCGGTGGATCGTCACGTGCTGGCGCGACGGCTGCTGCTGGCGCTGCTGGCCGGCATGCTGGGCGCATTGCTGATGACCGCTGCCATCTACGGCGTGCGCAGCGATCTGGCCGAGGTGGCGAGCACGCCGCTGTTCTGGGCCAAGCTGGCCTTGCCCACCAGCCTGGGCCTGCTGGCCCTGTGGCTGACCCAGCGCCTGGCCAGGCCGGGTGTGCGCGGTGGCGCGCTGTGGGGATTGCTCGGCCTGCCGCTGCTGCTGGTGTGGCTGGGGGCAGCCGTCAGCCTGGCCGGCGCGCCGGTGGAGGCCCGCGCCGACCTGATCTTCGGCCGCACCTGGCGCACCTGCGCGTTGAACATAGCCCTGCTCTCGGCACCCGTATTCGCCGCCGTGTTCTGGGCCCTGCGCGGCCTGGCACCGACCCGGCTGCGCCAGGCCGGCGCAGCTGGCGGGCTGCTCGCCGGATCCACCGCGACCCTCGTGTACTGCCTGCACTGCCCGGAAATGGGAGTACCGTTCTGGGGGCTGTGGTACCTGTTGGGGATGTTGTTGCCGACCGTCGTCGGGGCGGTGGCAGGGCCTCGACTGCTGCGTTGGTGATCGGGTGCGTTTTTGCGGTGCTGCGCAGCCCTTTCGCGGTGCAAGGCCGCTTCTACACGACAACGTGTCAAGCCTTCAGGCTGTCGTGACCAGAGGTAATGTCACCTGCAGTGCCAGCCCGCCCTCGCTCCGGCGATGTGCGGTGATGCGGCCGCCATGGGCCTCGCAGATCGCCTGGGCGATCGACAGGCCCAGGCCGCCGCCGCCGCTGACCCGCGCCCGCGACTGTTCGGCGCGCCAGAAGCGCACGAACATGTTGCCCAGGTCCTTCTGCTCGACCGCTTGCCCACGATCGAGGAATTCCAGCTGCACGCAGTCTTTGGCCTGGCGCACGGCGACACTGAGCTCGCGGCCGTCGGAGGCGTACTTGAGGGCATTCTCGATCAGGATGTTGATCAACTGGCCGATCCGCGCCGGGTCGGCCTCGATCACCACGTCATCGGCAAGCGCCGTGTGCAACTGCATCCTGGCGGCCTCGAATTGCGGCGCGAACCAGGCCAGACGCTCCTCGACCAGCCTGGCCGGGGAGAACAGGCTGATGTGCAGGGGCAGCTGCCCGGCATGGGCCAGGGACAGCAGGTGCAGGTCGCCCACCAGGGTGTTGAGGTTGTACAGCTGGTTCTGCACCAGGCGCAATTGCTCAGGGCACAGCGGGAACACCTCGTCGAGCATGCCCTGCACCCGACCCAGCGCGGCATTGAGCGGGGTGCGCAGTTCATGGGCCAGGTTGGAGCTCGACTCGGCCACTTCGCTTTCATACAGCGCCAGGCGTTCGACCAGCTTGTTGAAGTCGGTGCACAGGCGCTGCATTTCCTTGGGCTGGCGCGGGTGCTGGCTGACCCGCACGCTGAGGTCGCCCTCGGCCACCCGCCGTGCCCCTACGGCGATCTGGCGGAACTGCCGGGACAGCGGCCTGGACAGGTACAGGCCGACCATCAAGGTGAACGGAATGATCACGATGACGAAGCCGTAGAGCACCAGCCAGTCGATGCTGTTACCGGGGCCGGGAAGAAAGTCGTGGATGTCGTAGTAGGTCTGCAGCAACTGCCACAGCCTGGACTCGTTGCGCGGCACATCGGCAAGGCCGGCCACCAGCGCGGCGCGGTCCTCGGGTCGCATCGATTGCAGCACCAGGTAGTCGCTGATCCAGAAGTACAGGTACATGCACACGGTAATGGTGATCACCGCGCCGACGGCGAGCAGGGTCATTCTCAGGCCGACCCACAGCCACAGCGGACGTTTGCGCATAAGCGGTCAGCGGAACCGGTAGCCAACGGAGCGCACGGTCACCAGCACGCCGCTGATGCCCAGGGCTTCGAGCTTGCGCCGCAGGTTGTGCACGTGGGTGTCGATGATGCGCACCAGCGCATCGCTCTCGGGCATGCACAGCTCAAGCAGTTCCTCGCGGCTGAAGGCCTTGGTCGGTGTGCGCAGCAGCGCGGCGAGCAGAAGCAGTTCCGAACGGGTCAGGTCGAGCACCTGCTCCTCGCCATCGCGGGTCCGTACTCCGGCCACGAAGCGCTCGGCGTCGACCCAGACGCCCTGACACTCGAGGCGCTGGCGATTGTCTGCCGGCGTGCCGTAGCGGCGCAGCACCGCGTGTACCCGGGCCACCACCTCCTTGGGGTTGCAAGGCTTGACCACGTAGTCGTCGGCGCCGTAGCGCAGGGCGCCGATCTTGTCCGGCTCGTCGCCGATGGCGGTGACCATGATCACCGGGGTGTCGGCGCTGCGGCGGATCTCGGTCAGCAGCTCCGGGCCGGAGATTTTTGGCAGCATCATGTCCAGCAGCACGATCGCCGGCGTGCGCTGACGGAACAGGGCAAGCCCGCGGGCGCCGTCCTCGGCGATGTCCACCTCGAAACCGTCGCGCTTCAGGTAGGCCTCCAGGATGCTTGCACCATCGGCGTCGTCCTCGACGATCAATACGCGCTTGGGGGTCATGGGTTGTCTCGCGGGGCGCGCAGCCCTGCCAGCACTTCGGCGGCGGTGGTGACGTGGCCGAAGTGGTGTTTCCACAGGTCGATGCCCAGCTGACCGGAACGGTCCAGCGAGGAGCCCATGGTCAGGTCGGTGACCAGTGTCGGCGTCAGGCCTGCATCGAACAGGGCGAAGCCGGCAGCCAGCACGCAGGTTTCGGTCTGCAGCCCGCACACGAGCACGCGTTCGACGCCCAGCTGCTTGATGTAGTCCAGTGTCTCGGCGGTCTGGCCATAGCCATGCTTGATGAACACCTTGTCCGCCTCGACCAGGGCCACATCCTCAGCGGCCGGGTGCCAGCCGAGCTGGCGCTGGAACGGGGTGGCCTGCTCGTCGTGCAGCTCGATCGAGGCGATGGTGGGAATGTGCGCCGACAGCACGCGGATGCCATCCACCAGTTTCTCGGAGGGGCTGAAGGTGGATTGCACATCGACGATGAG
>NZ_NIBE01000075.1:5614-40770 GCF_002205115.1 Pseudomonas sp. DrBHI1 | reverse complement strand
TCTTGGAAGGTGCATGTGTAACACGCGCTTGCCCCGCCAACACCGGCACCGCCTGTGCCATGCACCTCGTTGCCTGCGTCGCGGGCCAAGCCCGCGCGGTCCTTTTATCGCCTGCTAGGCCGCCAATCGCCCGCCGGCAATCGCCTCCGACGCCGCCAGCATCGCCCGCAACAGCACCGCGCAACCGGCCGCGAGATCCCCAGGGGCGGCGTTCTCGATTTCGTTGTGGCTGATGCCGCCTTCGCAGGGCACGAAGATCATCCCGGCCGGGCCCAGCTCGGCGAGGAAGATCGCGTCGTGGCCTGCGCCGCTGACGATGTCCATGTGCGCCAGGCCCAGGTTGCGCGCCGAGTCGCGCACCGCCTCGACACAGCCCTTGTCGAAGTACAGGGCCGGGAAGTCGGCGGTGGGTACCAGCTCGTAGCTCAGCCCGTGTTTCGCAGTTGTGGCCTCGATCACCTGGCGCACTTCGGCGATCATCGCGTCCAGTTGCTCGCCTTCGAGATGACGGAAGTCCAGGGTCATGCGCACTTCGCCGGGGATCACATTGCGTGAGCCTGGATAGGCCTGCAGGCAGCCGACCGTGCCGCAGGCATGGGGCTGGTGGGCGAGGGCGGTGCGGTTGACCGCCTCGACCACGGCGGCGGCGCCGACCAGGGCGTCCTTGCGCAGGTGCATCGGCGTGGGACCGGCGTGGGCCTCGACGCCGCGCAGGGTCAGGTCGAACCATTTCTGGCCAAGGGCGCCGAGCACCACGCCGATGGTCTTGTGCTGGTCCTCGAGGATCGGGCCCTGTTCGATGTGCGCCTCGAAATAGGCGCCCACCGGGTGGCCGGTCACGACGCGGCTGCCGGCGTAGCCGATGGCGTTCAGTGCCTCGCCGACGCTCACGCCCTGGGCGTCGCGCTTGGCCAAGGTCTCTTCGAGGGTGAACTTGTTGGCGAACACCCCCGAACCCATCATGCACGGGGCGAAGCGCGAGCCTTCCTCGTTGGTCCACACCACCACCTCCAGCGGCGCCTCGGTCTCCACGCCCAGGTCGTTGAGGGTGCGGATCACCTCCAGCCCGGCCATCACGCCAAAGCAGCCGTCGAACTTGCCGCCGGTGGGCTGGGTATCGATATGGCTGCCGGTCATCACCGGCGGCAGCTTGGCGTTGCGCCCGGGGCGGCGGGCGAAGATGTTGCCGACCGCATCGATGCTCACCGTGCAGCCGGCCGCCTCGCACCACTGCACGAACAGGTCGCGGGCCTGGCGGTCGAGGTCGGTCAGCGCCAGGCGGCAGACGCCGCCCTTGGCCGTGGCGCCGAGGTGGGCGAGGTCCATCAGTGACTGCCACAGGCGGGCGCTGTCGATGTGCTGCTTGCTCGATTGCAGAACTTCCTTGGCGAGGGTGGTCATGGGTATCTCCTCAGGCTGTTGTTTTTGGCATCACGTGGGAGCTGCAGTGCATCAAGGCAACGGCTTGGCCAGCCGCGCCGGTCCGCGCACCGCGAGGCCACCGAGGGCGTAGTAGAGCCCGCCGCCGAGCAGCGAGCCGGTGAACCAGCCATAGTCGTAGAACCAGCTGAAACTGCTGTTGCCGATGGCCATCACGGTCAGCGCCACCGGCACGCCGAAGGCGACGAACCCGGCCCAGTTCCAGGCCGGGTACACGTCGTCGCGGTACAGCCCGGCCAGGTCCAGGTGCTGGCGGCGGACCAGGAAATAGTCCACCACCATGATCCCGGCAATTGGCCCGAGCAGGCTGGAGTAGCCCAGCAGCCAGTTGGAGTACACGCTCTCCAGGCTCAGGTCGGAGACGATCCAGCCGAGCTTCTTGAGCAGCTCGTGACCCATCAGCGCCAGGCCGATGAAGCCGGTCAGCCAGACCGCGCGGCTGCGCCCGATCAGCCGCGGGGCAATGTTCTGGAAGTCGTTGGTGGGCGAGACGATGTTGGCCGCGGTGTTGGTCGACAGCGTGGCGATGATGATCAGCGCCATGGCCAGGGCCACCCAGCCGGGGCTCTGGATATGGCCGATCAGGCTCACCGGGTCGGACACTGTCTGGCCCACCAGCGAGGCGGAAGCGGCGGTCATGATCACGCCCAGCGAAGCGAACAGGAACATGGTCAGCGGCAGGCCGAAGATCTGCCCGAGGATCTGGTCCTTCTGGCTCTTCGCGTAACGGCTGAAATCGGGGATGTTCAGCGATAGCGTGGCCCAGAAGCCGACCATCGCGGTAAGCCCGGCGCAGAAGTAGCCGACCACGCTGGCGCCCTCGGGGCGCTTGGGCGGCTGCGCCAGCAGTTCGCTCATCGACATGTGCGGCAGCGCCCAGAACAGCAGGCCGACACCCACCGCCACCAGCAGCGGCGCCGATAGCGTCTCCAGCCACTTGATCGACTCGGCGCCGCGCAGCACCACCCACAGGTTCAGCGACCAGAACAGCATGAAGCCGATCACCTCGCCGGTGCCGCCCAGTGCCTTCCACTCGGGGAACAGCGAGCCGAGGAACAGGTGGATGGCCAGCCCGCCGAACATCGTCTGGATGCCGAACCAACCACAGGCCACCACGGCGCGGATCAGGCACGGCACGTTGGAGCCGAAGATGCCGAACGAGGCGCGCAGCAGCACCGGGAAGGGGATGCCGTACTTGGTGCCGGGGAAGGCGTTGAGGGTCAGCGGAATCAGCACGATGAGGTTGGCCAGCAGGATCGCCAGCAGCGCCTCGCTCACGCTCAGGCCGAAGTAGGCGGTGAGCACGCCGCCGAGGGTATAGGTGGGCACGCAGATGGACATGCCCACCCACAGCGCGGTGATGTGCCACTTGTTCCAGGTGCGCTGGTGCACCTTGGTCGGGGCGATGTCGTGGTTGTAGCGGGGGCTGTCGAGGACGTCGCTGCCGGCGTCGAGCTCGAACAGGCCATGCTGCTCGACCACTTGCGATCTGCTCTGTTGCATGGGGTTCTCCAGGTCTTTTTTCTTGTAGTTGTCGCTCATCGGGCTGCCGCGATGGCCGGAGTACACACACCAGCAGTACTGCTCCTCCGGTCCGGCCAGGCGGTTGTGGCCTGCGTTTTCAACAAACGTGCCGGGAAAGCCCGCGCCTTCCCGGCGGCCGCCGCCAACCGGAGGTAACTCACTGTCTTGCAAGGGCATTCTTCAGCGCGACGACGAGGGTGGGGTGGGCACCCTGGTGCGCCGTCTGTCTGGCCGGTCCGCCACCCGCGTGGTTCAAACGGGTGCAACCTGGAAAACCACTGGCGCGGCCTGCGCCTTCCAGCCAGGAAACAAACTGCTGATTTTGCGTAGAAAATCTTGACCAATTTGGCTTCCTGTCAAGTGCGTCAAAATGGTGAAGGGGTGTCACATTTTGGTTAATTGTTAAATTTTTTATTAAAAATCAAACAGTTACAAAATATAATATTTGCATATATTTTTTCTTGATGAATATCCGATCAGATACTAGCCTCGATTCTTGTCAGGCCTGACAGGATTGAACGCGTCACCTCCAGCGCCCGGCCCGAAACTATTCCAAGAACCGGCCAGAAGACCGGTCAGCCTGCGAGGAAAACGGCATGTCCCTGTTGATCCGTGGCGCCACCGTGGTTACCCATGAAGAGAGCTACCGTGCAGATGTCCTGTGTGTCGATGGTCTGATCCGCGCCATCGGCAGCCACCTCGAAACCCCCACCGATTGCGAAGTCCTCGACGGCTCAGGCCAGTACCTGATGCCCGGCGGCATCGACCCGCACACCCACATGCAACTGCCGTTCATGGGCACGGTGGCCAGCGAGGACTTTTTCAGTGGCACCGCCGCGGGCCTGGCCGGGGGCACTACCTCGATCATCGACTTCGTTATCCCCAATCCGCAGCAATCGCTGCTCGAGGCCTTCCATACCTGGCGTGGCTGGGCGCAGAAGAGCGCGAGCGACTACGGCTTCCATGTCGCCATCACCTGGTGGAGCGAGCAGGTCGCCGAGGAGATGGGCGAGCTGGTGGCCAAGCATGGGGTGAACAGCTTCAAGCACTTCATGGCCTACAAGAACGCGATCATGGCCGCCGACGACACCCTGGTGGCCAGCTTCGAACGCTGCCTGCAACTGGGCGCGGTGCCGACAGTGCACGCCGAGAACGGCGAGTTGGTCTATCACCTGCAGAAGAAGCTGCTGGCCCAGGGCCTGACCGGGCCCGAGGCGCATCCGCTGTCGCGCCCGTCGCAGGTCGAGGGCGAGGCCGCCAGCCGCGCCATCCGCATCGCCGAGACCCTTGGCACGCCGCTGTACCTGGTGCATGTCTCCAGCCGCGAGGCGCTGGATGAGATCACCTATGCCCGGGCCAAGGGCCAGCCGGTGTACGGCGAGGTGCTGCCGGGCCACCTGTTGCTGGACGACAGCGTCTACCGCGACCCGGACTGGGCCACAGCCGCCGGCTACGTGATGAGCCCGCCGTTCCGGCCGCGCGAGCATCAGGAGGCGCTGTGGCGCGGCCTGCAGTCGGGCAACCTGCACACCACCGCCACCGACCACTGCTGCTTCTGCGCCGAGCAGAAGGCCATGGGCCGCGACGACTTCAGCCGCATCCCCAACGGCACCGCCGGCATCGAGGACCGCATGGCGGTGCTGTGGGATGCCGGGGTGAACAGCGGGCGCCTGTCGATCCACGAGTTCGTCGCGCTCACCTCCACCAACACCGCGAAGATCTTCAACCTGTTCCCGCGCAAAGGCGCCATCCGCGTCGGCGCCGACGCCGACCTGGTGCTGTGGGATCCGCAGGGCACGCGCACGATCAGCGCCCAGACCCATCACCAGCGGGTCGACTTCAACATCTTCGAAGGCCGCACCGTGCGCGGTATCCCCAGCCATACCATCAGCCAGGGCAAGGTGCTCTGGGCAGATGGCGACCTGCGCGCCGAGCCGGGCGCGGGGCGCTATGTGGAGCGGCCGGCGTACCCGTCGGTGTACGAGGTGCTGGAGCGGCGTGCCGAGC
This sequence comes from Pseudomonas sp. DrBHI1, assembly GCF_002205115.1. Classification (NCBI taxonomy): domain Bacteria; kingdom Pseudomonadati; phylum Pseudomonadota; class Gammaproteobacteria; order Pseudomonadales; family Pseudomonadaceae; genus Pseudomonas; species Pseudomonas sp. DrBHI1. Next base: position 35,799 of record NZ_NIBE01000075.1, on the reverse strand, counting down.
ATCAGCGGCCGACACCGGTTCAGCGCTGAGGCCATTGGGGCCGCTTCGCAGCCCATCGCGACGCAAGGCCGCTCCTACAGGGATCGGTGCTTTGGCTGTGGGAGCGGCCTTGTGTCGCGAAAGGGGCGCAAGCGCCCCCTGATAACAACACCCATGCTCCTGTTGACTGCCATCCCCCAGAACGGACAGGCGAGTGACCGCCGCCTGAGCCCATAAAAAAGCGAGAGGCTACAACCGTGTTCGACGCCCTGAACCACTTGCCGCGCCCCCGGGCCGGCGCCGACCAGCTGGCCGAGGCCTTCAGCGACCTCGCGCCCCCGCTCACCGCCCGCCAGGCCGCCGTCGAGAGCGCGCGCTGCCTGTACTGCTACGACGCGCCCTGCGTCAATGCGTGCCCCAGCGAGATCGACATCCCCTCGTTCATCCACCGCATCAGCGACGAGAACCTGCAGGGCGCCGCCGAACGCATTCTTTCGGCCAACATCCTCGGCGGCAGCTGCGCCCGGGTGTGCCCCACCGAGATCCTCTGCCAGCAGGCCTGCGTGCGCAACAACGCCCAGGAATGCGCGCCGGTGCTGATCGGCCAGCTGCAGCGCTACGCCCTGGACCACGCCGGCTTCACCGAACATCCGTTCCAGCGCTCGCCGGCCAGCGGGAAGCGCATCGCCGTGGTCGGCGCCGGCCCCGCCGGGCTGTCCTGCGCGCACCGCCTGGCCATGCACGGCCACGACGTGGTGATCTTCGAGGCGCGGGAGAAAGCCGGTGGCCTCAATGAGTACGGCATCGCCCGCTACAAGCTGGTGGACGACTACGCCCAGCGCGAGGTGGAGTTCCTGCTGGGCATCGGCGGTATCGAGATCCGCCATGGCCAGCGCCTGGGCGCCAACCTGTCGCTGGGAGAGCTGCATGCCCAGCACGACGCGGTGTTCCTCGGCCTGGGCCTGGATGCCGCGCGCCAGCTGGGCCTGGCGGACGAGGACGCCCCGGGCCTGCTCGCCGCCACCACGTACATCCGCGAGCTGCGCCAGGCTGACGACCTCACCCAGCTGCCGCTGGCCGACCGCTGCCTGGTGCTAGGCGCCGGCAACACCGCCATCGACATGGCCGTGCAGATGAGTTGCCTGGGGGCCCTCGACGTCAACCTGGTTTATCGCCGTGGCTTGTCCGACATGGGCGCTACCGGTCACGAACAGGAAATCGCCAAGCACAACCAGGTGCGTCTGCACACCTGGGCCAGGCCCGAGGCCGTGCTGCTGGATGATGCCGGGCGCGTGCGCGGCATGCGCTTCGCGCGCACGCAACTGGTCGATGGGCGCCTGGGCGATACCGGCGAAACCTTCGAGCTGGCCGCCGACGCGATCTTCAAGGCCATCGGCCAAGGCTTCGATGACGCAAGCCTGGCCGACCCGCTGGCGGCGCAACTGGCCCGCGACGGTGAGCGCATCCAGGTGGACGCGCACATGCAGACCTCCATCCCCGGTATCTATGCCGGCGGCGACTGCACCGCGCTGGGCCAGGACCTCACCGTCCAGGCCGTGCAACATGGCAAGCTGGCCGCCGAAGCCATCCATGCCCAACTCATGCTCAACGTGGAGGCTGCGTAAATGGCCGACCTGTCCATCGAATTCGCCGGCATCAAGGCGCCCAATCCGTTCTGGCTGGCCTCCGCGCCACCCACCGACAAGGCCTACAACGTGGTCCGCGCCTTCGAGGCCGGGTGGGGCGGGGTGGTGTGGAAGACCCTGGGCGAGGACCCGGCGGCGGTCAACGTGTCGTCGCGCTACTCGGCGCACTTCGGCGCCAACCGCCAGGTGCAGGGCATCAACAACATCGAGCTGATCACCGACCGCTCGCTGGAGATCAACCTGCGCGAGATCACCCAGGTGAAGAAGGACTGGCCCGACCGCGCGCTGATCGTGTCGCTGATGGTGCCGTGCGTGGAAGAGTCCTGGAAGTTCATCCTGCCCTTGGTGGAAGCCACCGGTGCCGATGGCATCGAGCTCAACTTCGGCTGCCCCCACGGCATGCCCGAGCGCGGCATGGGCGCGGCCGTCGGCCAGGTGCCGGAGTACGTGGAAATGGTCACCCGCTGGTGCAAGACCCACTGCGCGCTGCCGGTGATCGTCAAGCTCACCCCCAACATCACTGATATTCGTCAGTCGGCACGCGCCGCGCACCGGGGCGGGGCGGACGCGGTGTCGCTGATCAACACGATCAACTCGATCACCAGCGTCGACCTCGACCGCATGGTCGCCCACCCCATCGTCGGCGACCAGAGCACCCATGGCGGCTATTGCGGTTCGGCGGTCAAGCCGATCGCCCTGAACATGGTCGCCGAAATTGCCCGCGACCCCGAGACCCACGGCCTGCCGATCTGCGGTATCGGCGGTATCGGCACCTGGCGCGATGCCGCCGAGTTCATCGCCCTGGGCAGTGGCGCGGTGCAGGTGTGCACGGCGGCGATGCTGCACGGTTTTCGCATCGTCGACGACATGAAGGACGGCCTGGCGCGCTGGATGGACCAGCACGGCCATCGCAGCCTCGAGGCGTTTCGCGGCCAGGCCGTGGGGCACACCACCGACTGGAAGTACCTGGACATCAACTACAAGTCGGTGGCTCGCATCGACCAGGACGCCTGCATCGGCTGTGGGCGTTGCCACATCGCCTGCGAGGACACCTCGCACCAGGCCATCGCCAGCACCCCGAAGGCCGACGGCACCCACGCCTACAGCGTGATCGAGGCCGAGTGCGTCGGCTGCAACCTGTGCCAGATCACCTGCCCGGTGGAGGGCTGCATCGACATGCAGGCGCAGGAGACCGGCAAGCCGTACATGAACTGGACCCAGGATCCGCGCAATCCCTACCGTGAAGCGGGTTGAGAGCATGCCGTGTGGAAACGAAAAAGCCCGCTCAGGGGAGCGGGCTTTCCGGATGGCGCTGGATCAGAAGCCCAGGCGGTCGCGCAGGCTGTAGTACCAGGCGCCGATGGCGCTGAACGGCACACGCAGCATCTGGCCACCCGGGAACGGGTAGTGCGGCAGGCCGGCGAAGGCGTCGAAGCGCTCGGCCTGGCCGCGCAGGGCCTCGGCCAGCACCTTGCCCGCCAGGTGCGTGTAGGTCACGCCGTGGCCCGAGCAGCCCTGGGAGTAGTAGATGTTGTCGCCGATACGGCCGACCTGCGGCAGGCGCGACAGGGTCAGCAGGAAGTTGCCTGTCCAGGCGTAGTCGATCTTGACGTTTTTGAGCTGCGGGAAGGCCTTGAGCATCTTCGGACGGATGATCGCCTCGATGTTCGCCGGGTCGCGCGCGCCGTACACCACGCCGCCACCGAAGATCAGGCGCTTGTCGCTGGTCAAACGGTAGTAGTCGAGCAGGTAGTTGCAGTCCTCGACGCAGTAGTCCTGCGGCAGCAGGGTGCGCGCCAGTTCGTCGCCCAGCGGCTCGGTGGTGATGACCTGGGTGCCGCACGGCATCGACTTGGCCGCGAGTTCCGGCACCAGGTTGCCCAGGTAGGCGTTGCCGGCGACGATGATGAACTTGGCGCGGACCTTGCCCTGCGGGGTGTGCACGACGGGGTTGGCGCCACGCTCGATGCGCACGGCCGGGGTCTGCTCGTAGATGATGCCGCCCAGGGACTCGACCGCGGCAGCTTCGCCCAGGGCCAGGTTCAGCGGATGGATATGGCCGCCGCTCATGTCGAGCATGCCGCCCACATAGTTGTCGCAGGCCACCACTTCACGGATGCGCTTCTGGTCCATCAGCTCCAGCTGGGTGTGGCCGAAGCGTTCCCACAGGCGCTTCTGCGATTCCAGGTGGCCCATCTGCTTGCTGGTCAGCGCGGCGAATACGCCGCCGTCCTTCAGGTCGCACTGGATGTTGTACTTGGCCACGCGTTCACGGATGATGCGCCCGCCCTCGAAGGCCATCTGGCCCAGCAGTTGTGCCTGCTTGGGGCCGACGGTACGTTCGATGACGTCAATGTCGCGGCTGTAGCTGTTGACGATCTGGCCGCCGTTGCGGCCCGAAGCGCCGAAGCCGACCTTGGCGGCCTCGACGATACTCACCTTGAAGCCGTTCTCCAGCAGGAACAGGGCGCTGGACAGGCCGGTGTAGCCGGCACCGATGATGCACACATCGGTTTCCACCTCACCCTGCAGCGCCGGACGTGGCGGCACCGGGTTGGCCGAGGCGGCGTAGTAGGACTGGGGGTAGGGGGTGTTGGCCATGCTCGAGGAACCTCGTGTTTTATATTTTTAACGAATGTACCGATGCTATCAATAATAATAAACACCCGCTAGTCGTCCGGTGAAAATCCTTTACCTGACGCAGAACCCTGGCCTTCTATAAATATTTTAAGATTCAGTAGCTTAGCGTGAAAAAAATGGTTGACAGGGCATTTGGATCGCGTAGAATGCGCCCCACACGACAGGCACATAGCTCAGTTGGTTAGAGCACCACCTTGACATGGTGGGGGTCGTTGGTTCGAGTCCAATTGTGCCTACCAAATCAAAAAAGGGGCGATCCGCAAGGATCGCCCCTTTTTTCGTTAGGCTCCACCGCGAAGTTTCAGGCTTCCCCGCGATTCTTCTTCACGATGGCATCGGCAATGCTCGCCGGCGCCTCGGCATAGCGGGTGAACTCCATCGAGAAACTGGCCCGCCCCTGGGTCATCGAGCGCATCGAGGTGGCGTAGCCGAACATCTCGCCCAGCGGTACCTCGGCACGGATCACCTTGCCGGCCGGGGTCTCGTCGCCATCCTGGATCATCCCCCGGCGCCGGCTCAGGTCGCCGAGGATGTCGCCCTGGTACTCCTCGGGGGTCACCACCTCGACCTTCATCACCGGCTCCAGCAGCACCGCGCCGCCTTTCTGCGACAACTGCTTGGTGGCCATGGACGCGGCGATCTTGTAGGCCATCTCGTTGGAGTCGACGTCGTGGTACGAGCCGTCATACACCGCCGCCTTGAGGTTGATCAGCGGATAGCCGGCAAGTACGCCGTTCTTCATCTGCTCCTCGATGCCTTTCTGGATCGCCGGGATGTACTCGCGTGGCACCACGCCGCCGACGACTTCGTTGATGAACTCCAGGCCTTCCTTGCCTTCGTCGCCCGGGGCGAAGCGGATCCAGCAATGTCCATACTGGCCACGCCCGCCGGACTGGCGGACGAAGCGGCCTTCGATCTCGCAGGTGTTGCGGATCTTCTCGCGGTAGGCCACCTGCGGCTTGCCGATATTGGCCTCGACGTTGAACTCGCGGCGCATGCGATCGACGATGATGTCCAGATGCAGCTCGCCCATGCCGGAGATGATGGTCTGGCCGGTCTCCTCGTCGGTCTTGACCCGGAACGACGGGTCCTCCTGGGCCAGCTTGCCCAGGGCGATGCCCATCTTCTCCTGGTCGCCCTTGGTCTTGGGCTCCACCGCCACAGAGATCACCGGGTCGGGGAAGTCCATGCGTTCGAGGATGATCGGCTTGTCCATGTCGCACAGGGTGTCGCCGGTGGTGACGTCCTTCATGCCGATCAGCGCGGCGATGTCGCCGGCGCACACGTCCTTGATCTCGGCGCGCTGGTTGGCGTGCATCTGCACCATGCGGCCGATGCGTTCCTTCTTGCCCTTGACCGAGTTGAGCACGGCGTTGCCGGAGCTGAGCACGCCGGAATACACCCGGGCGAAGGTCAGGGTGCCGACGAACGGGTCGGTGGCGATCTTGAAGGCCAGGGCCGAGAACGGCTCGTTGTCGTCGGCGTGGCGCTCCAGGTGTTTTTCCTCGTCGTCCGGGTCGGTGCCCTTGATCGCCGGGATCTCGCTGGGGGCGGGCAGGTAGTCGATCACGGCGTCGAGCATCAGCGGCACGCCCTTGTTCTTGAACGATGAGCCGAGGATGGTCGGCACGATCTCGTTGGCGATGGTGCGCTGGCGCAGGGCGGCCTTGATTTCCTCGGTGGTGAATTCTTCGCCTTCGAGGAATTTCAGGGTCAGCTCTTCGTTGGCATCGGCCGCAGCCTCGATCATATGGGCACGCCATTCGTCGGCCAGATCCTGCAGTTCGGCGGGAATGGCTTCTTCGCGGTAGCTGGTGCCCTGGTCGGCGTCGTTCCAGTAGATGGCCTTCATCTTCACCAGGTCGATCTGGCCGATGAAGTTTTCCTCGCTGCCGATGGCCAGCTGGATCGGCACCGGATGGTGGCCCAGGCGCTGGTCAATCTGCTTCACCACCCGCAGAAAATCCGCGCCCTGGCGGTCCATCTTGTTGATGTAGGCCAGGCGCGGCACATGGTACTTGTTGGCCTGGCGCCATACGGTCTCGGATTGCGGCTCGACGCCGTCGGCGCCGCTGAACACCACCACCGCGCCATCGAGCACGCGCAGCGAGCGCTCGACCTCGATGGTGAAGTCGACGTGGCCGGGGGTGTCGATGATGTTGAAGCGGTACTTGTGCTCGAACTGCTTGGTCGAGCCTTGCCAGAAGGCCGTGGTGGCCGCCGAGGTGATGGTGATGCCGCGCTCCTGCTCCTGGGCCATCCAGTCCATGGTCGCGGCGCCGTCGTGCACCTCGCCCATCTTGTGGTTGACCCCGGTGTAGAACAGGATCCGCTCGGTGGTGGTGGTCTTGCCGGCATCCACGTGGGCAACGATACCGATGTTGCGGTACAGCTCGATGGGGGTCGTGCGGGCCATGGTCGGTCACCTGTGGGTGAGGATTCTCCCAAGGTAGCAGAGCGGGAGAATCCTGCCGGGGCGACCGTCAGTCGGCGAGCACCTGCAACTGCCACTGGCCTTCGCTTTCGCGGGCCAGGCCGCTGGCCGGCAGCAGGGCCAGCAGGCGTTCGTGCAGGGCGGCTTCGGTGAATGACTTGAGGGTGGTCATGTCTAGCACGCCGACGGTGATCAGCTCGGCCTTGGTGTACGACAACCAGGCTTTTTTCAGCACCATCAGCACGTCGCTGCCGGCGGTGCTGGCGAAGCGCCTGTGCAGGGTGCGGCCTTCCAGCTCGAAGCTGTGACGGTGTTCGTAGCCGCTTTCGTCGCCACTGCCCTCGACGCAGCGGTGGCAGCGGCAGGGGCCGTCGCCGAAAGCGTTGCGCAGGTAGGCGTTGAAGTCCACGACGGGCTTGAGGGTCAGGCGTTTGTCGACCTCGAACAGGTCGGCGATCAGGGGTTGTTCGGCGCTCACTCGGTATCCTCGCGTGGTATGGCGTGCATCGGCGGGCACCCTAACAGATCGGGGCAGGGGAGGCCATGCTCGATGGCCAGCGTGGGAGCGGGCTTGCCCCGCGATGAGGTCGGTAGAGACAACCGGGAACGCCTGCCGTACTCTACGCGCCCATACGCCTAATACACCTGTTGAGGTAACCCCGCTTGAGTACCAAGTACCCGTACACCGCCACCGTGACCATCAGCGCCGAAGACCGTGGGGGCGATACCGAGGCCTCGGAGAACACCAACATGCGCGTGGGCCTTGAGGCGGTGACCGAGGTGCTGAAGAAAGTGCATTTCGTCGGTACCCTCGGGGCACCGGAAAAAGGCGCCACGCACATCTGCGTCACCTTGGAGAACGGCCTGAGTTACTACGGCCCGATCGTCAACGGCCACGCCGAGCTCGAAGGCGGCTGGATCGCCTTCGAATGCGACATGCCCACCCCTGAAGAGCTGGGCCTGTAACCCTCAGCCCAGCTCCATGAGGCACTGCTCGAGGATATTCAGCCCTTCCTCGAGCACCTCGGGCTCGATGGTCAGCGGTGCCAGCAGGCGGATGATATGCCGCGCCTTGCCGCTGGGCATCAGCAGCAGGCCTTTGCCACGCGCCGCCTCGAGCACCTTGGCCAGTTGCGTCGGCGCCGGGCTGCCGTCCGGGTTGACCATCTCCAGCCCGCGCATGGCCCCTGTACCGGTCAGGCGACCGAGCGCGGCGCACCTTCCCGACGCTTTCCAGCGCGCGTGACGCGCCACGATGGCCTGTTCCTGCCGTTCGCCCCAGGTGGCGATATTCGCGTCGGTCATCTGCGCCAGGCTCGCCAGCGCCGCCGCGCAGGCGATCGGGTTGCCCGAGTAGGTGCCGCCCAGCCCGCCCTTGGGCAGCGCGCCCATGATCGCCTGTCGCCCGACCACTGCGCCCAGCGGCATGCCGCCGGCGATGCTCTTGGCCAGCAGCAGAAGGTCCGGTTCGATACCCAGCCGTGGGAAGGCGAAGCGCTGGCCGGTGCGACCGAAGCCGGACTGAATCTCATCGATAATGATCAGGATCCCATGCTCGTCGCAGAAGCGGCGCAGGGCCTGGGCGAAGGCGGGGTCGAGGGCGAGGAAACCGCCTTCGCCCTGCACCGGCTCGAAGATGAACGCGGCCACGTCCTCCACCGCCAGCTCCACGCTGAACAGGCGCTCCATAGCCTGGAGCGCCTGCTCGCAGCTCACCCCGGTGTCCGGACTGGGGTAGGGCAGGTGATAGACCGGGCCGGGCAGTTCGCCCACGCGCTGCTTGTACGGGGCGACCTTGCCGTTGAGGTTGAGGGTGGCCAGGGTACGGCCGTGGAAACCGCCGTCGAAGGCGACGATGGCCCGTTTGCCGGTGGCGCCGCGGGCGACCTTGAGGGCGTTTTCCGCCGCTTCCGCGCCGCTGTTGGTCAGCATGCCCGTCAGCGGATAGCTGACCGGGACGAACTGGCACAGGCGCTCCATCAGTTCCAGGTACGGACCGTGGGGCGCGGCGTTGAAGGCATAGTGGGTCAGGCGCGCGGCCTGCTGCTGGATCGCCTCGACCACCGCCGGGTTACAGTGGCCCAGGTTGAGCACGCCGATGCCGCCGACGAAGTCGATGTAGCGTTTGCCGGCGGTGTCCCAGACTTCGGCGTTGCGTCCATGGGAAAGGGTGATCGGGTGAACGATGGCGATGGACTGGCTGATATTTTCCTGATTCATCTGCACGCGGCCTGTTGTTCGAGTCAGGTCGTATCCAAGCGCGTCGGGAATCGGTGGCGCAAACGAATTATTCGATTGCTCTCATTCGTTTAATTCCTGATGTCTGAAGGCTCTCTCTGCAAGCTTCATGAAAGAAGATTCTGAGCAGGATGTGAAGCGTATTGATTCCTATTTGGAATGATGTTTTGCGAAAAGGTCGTTTGTTGTGACCTGCCTGGAGATGAATACTGGCCTGGCTGGACCCTGGCAACCGACAGGTCCATCAATACAAAAATACGCCGGTAGCCAATTCCCGCAACAAGTCCGAGACGTGTGGGAGACGCGTGCCGATGCCCTTGCCGGCATGCCCGCCCCCACAGGAACGCTGCCGCCACTTTCAGCCGCCTTCGTTGCGGCCGACCCACTCGAGGGTTCTCCATGGCATCGCCAGACAACAAAAAACAGCGGTCCTTGCAGCATGGCCTGACTTCACGTCAGGTATCGATGATCTCTATTGCCGGCATCATCGGCGCCGGCCTTTTCATTGGCTCGTCCAACGCCATCGCCACCGCCGGCCCGGCTATTCTCATCTCCTACGCCATGACCGGCCTGCTGGTGCTGCTGGTGATGCGCATGCTCGGTGAAATGGCCATCGCCAACCCCAACAGCGGCTCGTTCTCCACCTACGCCAGCGAAGCCATCGGCCCCTGGGCCGGCTTCACCATCGGCTGGCTGTACTGGTGGTTCTGGGTGCTGATCATCCCGGTCGAGGCCATCGCTGGCGCGGATATCCTCCATGCCTACTTCCCGCAGGTGCCGTCCTGGCTGTTCGCCTTCCTGATCATGATCGTGCTGTCGGGCACCAACCTGGTCAGCGTGAAGAACTTCGGCGCGTTCGAGTACTGGTTCGCCCTGGTCAAGGTACTGGCCATCATTGCCTTCATCGTGGTCTGCAGCCTGGCGGTGTTCGGCGTCTGGCCACTGGCCGACGTCTCCGGCGTCAGTCGCCTGTGGGACGCCGGCGGCTTCATGCCCAATGGCTTCGGCACCGTGCTCGGCGGCGTGCTGATCACCATCTTCTCGTTCTTCGGCGCCGAGATCGTCACCATCGCCGCCGACGAGACAGCCAACCCCAAGGACAAGATCCGCCGCGCCACCAACCTGGTGGTGTACCGCATCGCCATTTTCTACCTGGCGTCGATCTTCCTGGTGGTTTCGCTGGTGGCCTGGAACGATCCGGGGCTCAAGGCGGTGGGCTCGTTCCAGCGGGTGCTGGAAGTGCTCAACGTGCCCGGCGCCAAGCTGCTGGTCGACATCGTCGTGCTGGTGGCGGTCACCAGTTGCATGAACTCAGGGCTGTACACCGCCTCGCGCATGCTCTACTCGCTGGGGGCCCGTGGCCAGGCACTGCTTATGACCAGGCGGATCTCCGGCGCGGGCGTGCCCACCGTGGCGGTCGTTCTCTCGACCCTGGCGGGCTTTGCCGGCTGCCTGGTCAACTACGTGTTTCCCGGCAAGGTGTTCGGGTTCCTGCTATCTACCACCGGCGCCATCGCCTTGCTGGTGTACCTGGTGATCGCCGTTCGCAACTGCGCATGCGGGCCCGTGCCGAGCGCGAGGGGCGCACGCCGGAGCTGAAGATGTGGCTGTTCCCGTGGCTGACCTGGCTGGTGATCGGCACCATCGTCATGGTGCTGGGCTACATGCTGTTCAGCGATGCCTACCGCTATGAAACACTGATGACCGCGGGGGTGACCCTGTTCATCCTGCTGGTTTCGCTGACCCAGCGGCGCAAGCGGGGCTCGGCGTGGCAGGCGGCCTGATACGCTCAGGGGGCATATGGCGGCCCCCTCCATTTGGCGGCCGGGAAGCATGGGGCTACCATCGGCAGTCAGCCTCCTTCCCAATTCCAACAAGCCAAGGACGTGTATGACCGAACAAGCCCCCTCCCTGCAACAACTCGCCGCCCCTGATGGCACATGCTACGGTTGCGGGTGCTCCCACCCCAGCGGCCTGCATGTGCAGAGTCACTGGGATGACGACGGCGTCCACCTGCTGTGCCGTCATTCCCCCGACCCGACCTTCATCGGCTGGCCCGGCCTGGTCTACGGCGGCCTGCTGGCCATGCTGGTCGATTGCCATTCCAACTGGACCGCCATGGCCCACCACTACCGCGCCGAAGGCCGCGAGCCCGGCAGCCTGCCGCGTATCGACTGTGTTACCGGCCAACTGAGCCTGACCTACCTCAAACCCACCCCGATGGGCGTCGAGCTGCTGCTCAAGGCACGGGTCGAGGGTGAGGTGGGGCGCAAGAGCCGAGTGATCTGCGAGGTCTGGGCTGGGGATGTGCTGACCGTTACCGCCGATTCAGTGTTCGTACGGGTCGATACCGAGAAGCTCAAGCGGCAGGCCCACGGCGACGCCTGAACCTTGCGCCGGTTGGGAGGGGCTGGCATTGTCGAGGGTGATCCGGATGCCCGACAGGATGTTGCCATGCCCTACCAGATCCGCCAGGCCCGCAGCAATGACTGTACAGCCCTGAGCCACATCGGCCAGGCCACCTTCGCCCTGGCCAGTCCGCCCGACAGCGCTCCGGCGGCGCAGCGGCACTACATCGCCCACAACCTGCAGCCCGAGCATTTCCAGGCGCACCTGCGCCACCCGCACAAGCGCCTGCTGGTGGTCGAGGAGGGCGGCCAGGTGCTGGGCTACAGCATGCTCGACCTGGCGCCCGGTGAGCTGGGGATCGCCGCGGCCGATCATCTGGTGGAGATTTCCCGTTGCTATGTGCTGCCCGCCGCCCACGGCACGGGTGCCGCGCAGTCACTGCTCGAGGCTACCCTGGCCCACACCCGTGGCCCGGTTCGCCTGACCGTCAATGAACTCAACGCCAGGGCCATCCGGTTCTACGGGCGCAATGGCTTTCGCAAGGTGGGCGAGGCGATCTTTCCCTGCGGTGACGAGCGACACCGAGACTGGGTGATGGTCAGGACGCCCGACAGTCTTTAAATTGAGTCCCTCAACCTTCAGGGCGCGAACATGACCGATCTTTCCGTATTCCCCATCACCCGCAAATGGCCGGCCCGGCATCCCGAGCGCCTGCAGCTGTATTCGCTGGCCACGCCCAACGGCGTCAAGGTCTCGATCATGCTCGAAGAGATCGGCCTGCCTTACGAGGTGCACAAGATCAGTTTCGACAACGACGACCAGCTGAGCCCCGAGTTCATCTCCCTGAGCGCCAACAACAAGATTCCGGCAATCCTCGACCCCGATGGCCCTGGTGGCCAGCCGCTGCCGTTGTTCGAGTCCGGGGCGATCCTGCAGTACCTGGCCGAGAAGAGCGGGCAGTTGCTCAGCCAGGACCCTGCCCAGCGCTACCAGACCTTGCAGTGGCTGATGTTCCAGATGGGCGGCATCGGGCCGATGTTCGGCCAGGTGGGGTTCTTTCACTTCTTCGCCGGCAAGGCGTACGAGGACAAGCGGCCCCGGGATCGCTACGTCAATGAGTCCAAGCGCCTGCTGGGCGTGCTCGACCGGCACCTGCAGGGGCGGGAGTGGATGGTCGATGCGTACAGCATCGCCGATATCGCCATCTTCCCCTGGGTGCGCAACCTGGTGGAGCGCTACAACGCGCGCGAGCTGGTGGGGTTCGATGATTTCACGGAAGTACAGCGGGTGTTGGCGAAGTTCCTTGAACGCCCGGCTGTACAGCGTGGCCTGAAGATCCCGGAATAACCTTGCTGGGGGCGCAAGGCGCCCCCGTCGCGAGATCCTCAGAGGATCTGGTTCAGCAACCAGTACAAGCAACCCGCCAGCAACATTGCAGCCGGCAACGTCAATACCCAGGCCATCAGCAGGTTGACCAGCGTCTTGCGTTGAATCCCCGAGCCATTGGCCACCATGCTCCCGGCCACGCCTGAACTCAGCACGTGAGTGGTCGACACCGGCAGGCCGAACAGGTCCGCGGCGCCGATGGTACACATCGCCACCACCTCGGCCGAAGCGCCCTGGGCATAGCTCAGGTGGGTCTTGCCGATCTTCTCGCCCACCGTCACCACGATGCGCCGCCAGCCGACCATGGTGCCCAGGCCCAGGGCGATGGCCACCGCCACCTTGACCCACAGCGGGATATAGCGGGTTGCGTCGTCCAATTGGCGCTTGAACAGTTGCACATGGCGGCGGGTATCGGCGTCGTAGCGGGCCAGTTGGTGCTTGTCGATCAGGCGGATGGCCTCGCTGGTCAGGTACATGTCGTTGCGCACGTTGGCCATGGCCTCGGCCGGCACGCGCTTGAGCGAGCCGTAGCCTTTGACTTCCTCGCCAATCATGCCGGTCAGCGCGGCCAGCGCCGGGATCAGCTCGGCACTGGCCTTGGGCTCGCCGATGAACGTGGTCAGGACCTGGCGTGGATCGGCCGGGGCAGGGGACGGTACTGCGCGCACCAAGGCCTGGCGGGTGACCTCGGCGACCGCCGAGAACTGCAGGGCCTGCTCGTTGGGCATGGTCTTGTTCAGCGCATAGGCCATCGGCAGGGTGCCGACCAGGATCAGCATGATCAGGCCCATGCCTTTCTGGCCATCGTTGGAGCCGTGGGCGAACGACACGCCAGTGCAGGTGAGGATCAGCACGCCGCGGATCCACCAGGGCGGCGGCGTCTGGCCTTCTGGCGCCTGGTACAGCTCGCGGCGCTTGACCAGCGCGCGCAGGGCGAGCAGCAGCAGGGCGGCGCAGGCGAAGCCGATCAGCGGCGAGAACAGCAGGGCGTAGCCGACCTTGCTGGCCTGGGTCCAGTCCACGCCGCTGGTGCCGTCGCGCCCGTGCATCAGCGCGTTGGCCACGCCCACGCCGATGATCGAGCCGATCAGGGTGTGCGAGGACGACGCTGGCAGGCCCAGCCACCAGGTGCCGAGGTTCCAGATGATCGCCGCCAGCAGCAGGGCGAAGACCATGGCGAAGCCGGTCGACGAGCCGACCTGCAGGATCAGCTCCACCGGCAGCAGGGCGATGATGCCGAAGGCCACCGCGCCGCTGGAGAGCAGCACGCCGAGGAAATTGCACAACCCCGACCAGACCACCGCCACCGGCGCCGGCAGCGAATGGGTGTAGATCACCGTGGCCACGGCATTGGCGGTGTCGTGGAAGCCGTTGACGAACTCGAAGCCCAGGGCGATCAGCAGGGCCAGGCCCAGCAGCAGGAAGGGGGTGACGGTGGTGACCACGGTGCCGCTGGCGCTGACATCCTGCTTCAGGCTCCAGAAGGTGTAGGCCAGGCCGGCCAGCAGCAGGCCGAAGAACAGGGTGAGGGTGGCGCGTCCGGGTTTGTGGGCAAGGTGAGGGCGCGGGCTGGGCAGGGTCAGGTCGGACTGGCTGGCCAGGGACGGGGTTGCCATGAGGGCTCCGGTTGGCGTCGGGCGGTGGTGCCGAAAGTCTTCAGCATAGAAACAATTCGTTACCAGGGCGTGACCTCGATCAATGAAGGCCCTAGGCTGTCTGGGGAACGATGTCGCAGGAGTGCTGCATGATTCGCTGTAAACGCGTCTACGAGGCGCTCGAGGGCGGGGATGGCCAACGCGTGCTGGTCGATCGTCTTTGGCCGCGCAACAAACGCAAGGAGGACCTGCACGGGCAGTGGCTGCGTGAAGTGGCGCCGTCCGACGCACTGCGCAAGGCGTTTCACGCCGGCGAGCTCGACTTTGCCGGTTTCACCCAGCGCTACCAGCAGGAGTTGGCCGCCCACCCCGAGCACTGGTATCCGCTGCTGGACCTGGCCGGCAAAGGCGACCTGACCTTGCTGTACGCCGGCAAGGACTCCGAGCACAACAACGCCCAGGTGCTGGCCCGGTGGCTTGAGGACGAACTGGAGCGCCGTGGGCCGGCCAGTTCGCCGGTGTGTTATGCCCCTTGAACTGATCCCTGCGACCGACGAACACCTCACGTTTGCCCGTGACCTCACGCGCCGCGCCATGCTGCCGTATTACCGCGAATTCGACCTGTTGTGGATCGAGGAAGCCTTCGATGAAGCCTGGGGCTGGCGCGAACAGTGGCTGGTGGTCGAGGACGATCGGGTGCTGGGCTTTTGCAGCCTCAGCCAGGACCGCCAGGCGCTGTATATCCGCGAGCTGCATCTGCTGCCCGAGCATCGTGGCCGGGGCGTGGGCGGCTGGGTGCTGGAGCAGTTGGCTGGCTGGACTCTACAGCGCCGGTTGCCGTGGCTGCGGCTGATGGTGTTCAGCAGCAACCCGGCGCGGCGCCTGTATCAGCGCCGAGGGTTCGTCGAGGTCGGGATGGACGAGTGTTTCGTGCGGATGCAGCGTCCGGTGCCCTGACACGATCCTGTGAGCGGCCTTGCGTCGCGAAAGGGCCGCAACGCGGCCCCCGGCGATCTTTGCTTTTACGCTGAAATCCTGGGGTCGCTCCGCGCCCCTTTCGCGACACAAGGCCGCTCAGGGGCCGTGTATTTTTCAGTCCTGGCGCACCCTGACCATCTGTTCCTGTACCAGCATTGCCTCCAGCACCGGCCCCTGCAACGCCAGCAGGTCGCCGGCCAGCAGGTTCTGCAGCAGTGCCTTGCCATCGAAGCGATTGCCCCCCAACTCGACCTCGCGCACCCCCTCGACCCGCACCACGGCCTTACCCACCTGCCCCAGGCGATTGCCGCTGATCACCAGCGGCCCGGGCTGCGGCGTGGCGTTGCGCAGGCTGATGGCGTACTCCGGCGTATTGCCGATCCGGTTACCCACCAGCGTCAGGCCCGTGACCTCGCTGGCATCCACCGCGCTGCCCTGGCTGCTGGCCAGCAGGTTGTCGTCGATCAGCAACGGGGCTTCGGCCGTCGGCGCGAGGTCGCGCAGCTGGATGCCATGCCCACGGCTGTCGCCGATGCGATTGCCGGCCAGCAGCACGGTGCCGTGCTGGTCGCTGATCTCGATGGCGGCCTTGGCGGCGCCGAGGATCAGGTTGTTTTCGATCAATGCCCGGGTCTGGCCACGCAGGCGCACGCCGCTGTTGTTGTCGACGCCGCGCAACTGGTTGCCACGCAGGTTCAGCTGGCTGTCGCGGGTGTCGATGGCATACTGCTGCGAGCCTTCGAAACGGCTGTCGATGATGGTCGCCTGGCTGTGCTGCAGCTCCACCGCGCTGGACAGCTCGCTGAAATGGCTGGCTTCCACCAGCAGCGTGGCGGGACGCGTACTGGCCGCCTGCTGGGTGCTGAGCGCGGTGCTCAGGCCGCGGGACAGGTTGGCGTTGTAGCCCAGGCGCTTGAGCGTCGAGCCGATCACCTCGGTATGGCTGCCAGCCCAGGCCACCACGAAGGGCCGCCAGGCACGGTCGGTGTTGCCGGGCTTGTCGCCGGCGACGCTTTCCAGCGTCGATTGGTTCAGCCCCAGCCAGCCCTGGTTGATCAGTGCGGTACCGGAGAAGCTGTACAGGTAGAGGCGCGTGCCCTCCAGCCGCAGCCCCGCATCGGCGCCGATCATCAACGGGTAGCTCAGCAGGTAGCCGTCCTTGTAGCGCTTGAGCACCCGTGGGTCGTGCAGCGCATCGTGCAGCTGCGCCAAGGTGATGCTGCCACCGCGCAGCACCACGGCCTGGGGGTGATGCGCCTGGTAGCCGGCGATGGCGCGGAACAGGCCGTTGTTGACGAACGGCTCGAACGGCCAGCTGCCGGCCTGGGACGAGAACATCGGCTGCAGGCTGACGCTGGCGCGGCCCGCAGGTGGCGGGCGGCGCGCCTGCTCGAAGGTCACCGCCTGACGGGTCTGGTGGCGCAGTTGCTCCAGCTGCTGCTGGTGCTGCGCCTGGGGCAATGTGTCCATCACCGGCGCGGCCCGCGCGGTGGTCGCCAGCAGCAGGGCGGCCAGGCAGGTGAAAGAAAAGCGGCTGAACGGTGCCATGGGAGCGTCCTTGATCAAGGCAGGTTGGGGTAGGCCGGCTTGAGCGGGCCGCCGATCTGGCTGTAGTTGTCCACTTCGCCGTCCTCGCTGTCGTAGAGCTGGCGGGCGAGGGCATGCTCGGGTCGACGGGCCAGGAACGGGATCAGCCAGGCCAGCTTGTAGGGCGCGACGTCGGCCTGGCGCTGGCCCTTGAGCTGGGGCAGGGAGTCCGGGGCGAGCACGCTGCGGGCGGCGAAGGTGGCCAGCTGGTCGAGGGTGCGTTGGTCGTCCTCGCTCCAGGCCAGGCCGTTGGCCCGGGCCGACTCGCCAAGAAGCACCAGCGGCACCAGGGCGTACTGGCTGTAGTTGGCGGCCAGCTTGCTGCGCGCCACTTCCAGCGGCAGGTAGGCCTGGTCGCCACTGCGCACGGCCTGGGCCAGGCCCCGGCGCAGGTTGCCGTCGGCCCAGCGGATGAAGTCGTCACGGTCCACCAGCATGCCGGCGGCGGCCACCGCCCAGGCGGCCCAGTAGTCGTGGTTGTTGAAGTAGACCGTGGTGGACTGGCGGCGCGGGTCGTATTCGCGGATCACCTGCTCGCCGAGCTGGTTGAACCAGCGTCGTTGCGCGGGGCTGAGCGGCGCCTTGCCGTCGGCTGCCGCCTGGGTCAGCAGCACCGCGCCGGCCATGGCCGCCAGGGCCCACTTGCGCGCGGCCATGCCGGTGTTGCTGGCGTCCGGGTCGAGCAGGGCGCCCGCTTGCGCCCAGTGTTCCAGCCACTGGTCCTGGCAGGCCAGGGCCATGTTGGCCTGCTGCGGCTTGCTGGCGTTCTGGAAGCGCTTGCCGGCCTGGATCAGGCCGCCGACGAACTGCTTGATCTGCCGGGCGACGCGCTCGCTGTCGGCATCGGGGCTGGCGCGCAGGGTGGACTTGCTGGCGTCGCGCGGGTCGTACTTGCTTTGCAGGTGCAGGCTGGCGGTGTAGGGCGGTGGCGGCGCCTTGCTGCAGGTGAGGGTGCGGTAGTCGCCGATCATGGCCGATTGCGCGGTGGCGCGGGCGGGCCAGATCGATTGAGCTGCGTGGGTGGGGAGGGGCAGCAGGGCGATTGCAAGTAGCAGGAGCACCCCAGGGGCCGGTTTCACAGGCACAGGCGGGTCTCCACATCGGTGGCGGCGGTGCCGGCCTTGGTTGGTTCGAGGAACACCGAAAGCAGGTTGGCGCCGGCGAACTCGGGGGCCTTGCTCAGTTCCAGGTAGTACTGGCCGCCGCTTACGGCCGCCTCGCGGCGGAACCACACCTTGTCGCGGGCGCCATTGTCGTAATAGACGATGATGTAGAAGTCCTTGACGCTCCTGTCGCTCAGGCGGATATCGAGAAAGCCCTTGGACACGGCCTGCCGGGCGCCGCCAGCATTGCTCAGCAATTCTATGCGCTCGCCGACCTTGAGTGGCGGACGCTGCAATTTCGTGCCAAGGATTTCCCTGGACGCCTTGCAGCCGCCGTGTATCGCCGGCACCAACTGGCGGTACATCAACGGCGAATCCAGGCGGTAGTTGGCCGGCAGTTCCCAGACGATCAGCTTGGGCGGCGCCTCGGGCTTGTAGTCGGCGGACAGCAGGTACTCCAGCAGCGAGCCGTCCTCGCCCACGCCGGGCAGGGCGTAGTTGAGGACATCCGCCTCCAGGTACTGTTTCAGGTAGCCGTCGAAGTTGAACTGCTTGCTCTCGTCCTCGCGAGCCGCGGCGTTGCTGTCGCCGACCAGGATCACCTCGGGGTCGGGCGCCTCGTCGAACAGGGCGTCGCTGCTGTCGGTCAGCGGCACGGTCTGGTAGCCGCGCACGTACTGGAAACCGTAGTTGTTGCCGCAGATGTAGCTCAAGGCCAGGTTCAGGGTGCCGTCCTTGGGCACCATCACGCCGGGCTCGGTGCTGTAGCGCTTTTTGGTCAGGCTGTCGTAGAACGGCTGGCGGCGGATCTCTTCGGCCATCAGTTTGGCCGTCGCCTCGGCGCCGCTCGGCGTCCAGTGGTGGTCGCGGCGGAAGAAGTACTCAGCCTGGGGTGGCTGGCGCACCAACTGCATCATCGGCGCCACCACCGCACCGGCCTGACGCAGTTGCCCCAGGTAGCTGTCTAGGTTGCGGCTGGCGCGCGGGTAGTCGAATCCGTGCAGTTGATCGGGGTAGAGCTTGTCGCGGTGCATCAGGCCGCGGGTCGGCTGGATCGCCATGGCCACCTGGATGCCCTGGCGGTGGAACGCGTTCATCAGCCGGGCGAACTCCGGGCGCATGGGCGCGGGAATGCCGAAGTCATTGGTCAGGTCGACCATCGAGCGGAACAGCCAGCGCTCCTTGCCGGGGACGATCTGGCGCATCAGCTTCATGCGCCCTTCGGCATAGTGCTGCGGTTCGGCCAGGGCCGGGCAGACCATGCACTGCAGGTTTTCGCAGCCGGGCCGGGCGGGCTCGGCGGCCTTTGCCTGCGTGCCGAGCAGGGCCAGGGTGGCCGCAAGGCCGAGGGGGAGGAGGGTGTTCATGGGCCAGTCATCCTTGCGTGCGGCACGGCGTCACTCGGTCGGGTCGATGCTGTTGGCCAGGCTCAGGCTGCGGTTGCCTGGCAGCAGCACATAGCTGTACGAGCGGCCCTTCTTGAGGAACAGCTCGTCGAAGCTGGCCACTTCCTGGTCGCCGACATAGGCGGCGAAGTCGATCTTGATCTCGTTGACCATGCGCGCGCCGGTCTGGCCACTGGCCAGGGCCTTGACCACCTCGTGCTTGCCGTCGGCGGTGCGCAGCGTGGCCTGGGCTGGCGTCAGGTTGTAGAAGGCCACCTGGGCCTTCTTCGGCTCGTTGACGTACTGGTCGGCGATCAACTGCAACTGCTTGCCGTCATAGACCACGGTGCTGGCGGCGTTGGCCGCCAGGTTCGGTTCGATGGCCTTGGCGCCGATGCCGATCCTGTGCACGCCGGCCGGCACGAAGCGGTAGCCGCTGAGCTGACCGGGGGCGACCTTCTGCGGGTTGAGCTTGCCGCTCAGGGCCACCTCGACATTGCTGTCGGACAGGTTGAGTACGCGCACGAACGCCGAATCGGCCGGGGCCACGGCGTCGTACAGGTCGGCGTTGCCTTCGGCGGCCAGGGCAGTGTGGCTGGCGGCGGCCAGCGCCAGGGCGGTGAACAGGGGTGAAAGCTTCATCAGGTTCTCCTAGGGACGTCAGAAATGCCCGGGCTGGGCGCTGCGGGTCAGCGCGCCGGGACGATGGGCCAACAGGGTGCGCAGGGGGAACTCCCAGACCACGGTATCGATCTGCGGGTTCTGCAACTGGTCGCCGGCGAGGAACTGGTTCATCGCCTCGAACGGCCCGCGGGCCTCCACGGCGATGGACAGCAGGTCGCGGTTGAGCGCCTCCTTGAGGAACCCGACGAAGTTCCAGTCGTCGATCTTGCTGTAGCTGGTGCCTACCAGCAGCAGGCTTTGCGACTGTTCGGCGAACAGCGCGTCGCTGTCCTGTTCGGCCTGGAGGGTCTCGTACAGCTCGATCGGGTTGGGGCCGAACTGCGGCGCCAGGCGCGCATGGTCGAACTGCAGGTAGTTCATCAGGTCGCCATTGACCGTCTTGTCACCGGCCTTGTGCGAGACGTACACCTGGTCGCCGAGCAGCTGCGGGCGCTGGCGGGCCAGTTCATAGGCCGACAGGCGCGCGCCGTCCGGGCTCCAGTGGGTGTCGGACTTGAGGAACAGCCGTGGGCCGGCCAGGTGGCGCAGGTAGGCGTCGCGCAGTGGCACCACGTCCAGCCGGCGTAGCTGCAGGTCGGCGACGAAGCGGTCGTAGAGGCTGTGCACCCGCGGATCGAAGGCGCGCTCGGCGTGTCTGGCGTAGATATCCAGCTTCATCGGCAGCGGCAGCAGCACCAGGTGCTTGCCGTGCTCGGCCAGTTGCCTCTGGACTTTGACGATTTGCTCCAGCTGGCTCGCCAGGCTGGCGTCCAGGTCGTTGGGCACGCGGTATTCCTGGTTGGTGTAGAGCCAGCCGTCCTTGCCCAGCACCACGCCCTTGGTGCCTTCGCCGAACAGCTGGAACTGGGCGTCGGCCCACAGCCGCTGTGAAGGTGCGCGCAGGAACAGGCGCTTGTCGTAGACCTGTTCGAACTTGCGCAGCAGCTTGCCATCGACAAACAGGTTCCAGCTGTCGGTCTGGGCGCGGGCGAAGCTCAGCACCGGCGGCAGCGAATAGACGAACATCGCCGCCAGCGCCAGGGCGAAGACCACACCGTTGGCCTTGCCGGCCGAATTCATCACCGGGTACATGGCACTCTCCTAGAACTGGAAATACAGGAACGGCGAGAACGAACTGGCCGCCAGGCTGCTCAGCGCCAGCAGGAAGCCGCCCCACAGCAGCAGGCTGTGCAGCACGCCGACGTGACGCATGAAGTAGCCTTCCTTGTTGCCGGCGTAGAAGCGCACGTTGTTGATCCCGGCCAGGATCAGCCAGGCGACCGCCACCAGGGCGAAGGCCATGGCCATCTTCGAGGCGCCGAGCACGTAGAGCTCCAGCGAACCGAAACCGTTGAAGCCCAGCAGCGCCTGGTAGATCTGCAGGCTGTGGCGCAGGTCCATGGTGAAGAACAGCGGCATGCTCAGGATGATCAGCAGCGCGGTGCGCAGGTTGCGACCCAGGTGATAGGGCGTGGTGACCTTGGTCGCGAGGTTGAACCTGCGCTCCAGCACCATGCCGATGCCGAAGAAAAGCCCCCAGCAGATGAAGGCGAAACTGGCCCCGTGCCACAGGCCCGACAGCAGCATGGTCCACACCAGCGCCGGCAGGGCGCCGGCCACGCGCTTGCGTACCAGCGGCAGGTACACGTAGTCGCGCAAGAAATGCGCCAGGGTCATGTGCCAGCGCGACCAGAACTCGGTGATGCTCTGCGACACATAGGGCTGGTTGAAGTTTTCCGGGAAGCGGAACCCCATCATCAGCGCCAGGCCCAGGGCCATGTGGCTGTAGCCGGCGAAGTCGAAGTACAGCTGCAGGGTCGAGACCACCAGGCCGAACCAGGCATCGCTGAACTGCAGGGTGCCTTCGCCGACGAACAGCACGTTGATCGGCGCCAGGCGGTCGGCGATCAGCACCTTCATGATGAAGCCGAGCATGAAACGGCACACCCCCAGCGAGAACAGCTCAAGCGAGTGGTTGCGCTGGCGCAGCTGCGGGGCGAGCTGGCTGTAGCGCAGGATCGGCCCCGCCACCAGGTGCGGGAACAGCGCGACGAAGGCGGCGAAGTCGATGAAGCTACGGGTGGGCGTGGCATCCTTGCGGTAGATGTCGACGATGTAGCTCAGGGCATGGAACACGTAGAACGAGATACCCAGCGGCAGGAAGATGTTTTCCAGGGTCCAGGTGTTGATGCCCAGCGGCGCCAGCAGCAGGGCCAGCACCTCGGCGCCGAAGTTGGCGTACTTGAAGTAGCCGAGCGTGGCCAGGTTGCCGACCACGCCAAGCCACAGCAGGCGCAGGGCGCGGCGTTTGTCGCCGGCGTCCAGGCGCGCCTTGATGAGCAGACCGAAGCCGTAGTTCCAGGCGGTGATGGCGACGAACAGCAGCAAAAAGTCCGGGCGCCACCAGGCGTAGAACACGTAGCTGGCGGCGACGATCACCAGCGAGCGCCACTGCGGCCGGGCCAGGTAGTAGATGGCCAGGAACAGCGGCAGGTAGAGGAACAGGAAGACGTTGGAGGCGAAGATCATGCTGGCCGGTCCTTAGTAGCTGATCACCACGCCGACACTCAGCTGGTAGTCGTCGCCGCTGTCCAGCGCGCTGCCTGCGTTGAGGTAGCTGGCGCTGACCAGGGTGTTGACGTCCAGGTGCTTGCCGTCGAGGGCTACCGGGAACATCTTCCAGTAGTAGTTGAGGTCGATCATCTGGCCGACGTTGTCGCCCTTGCCATGCAGGCCGGCGTTCAGTTCGCTCTGGCGCCGGGCGCGGGCATCGGCGGCCATGCGGATCGGCAGGGCGCCGCCTTCATCGCGCAGGTTGAGCTGGGTCACCCGCAGGTCCAGGGCGCTGCGCGCCGTGGGCCGGGTCTCCAGGGCCAAGCCGTAGTAGCTCAGGTTGCGCAGGTCGAGGGCGACGAACGAGCTGGCCAGGCGCGTGCTGTACGAGCCCTGGCGGGTGATGCGGTCGGACTGGATCGGGTTGAGCCGAAAGCCGTCGTTGTCGTCGTCCGGCTTGTCGGTCAGGCCGCCGCGCAGGGCCACGCGCGGGGTCCAGGGCAAGGTCTCGAAACGCTTGCCGACCTCGCCCAGCGCTGCCCAGCCGCGGCTGCCGTGGCCGGTGCTGGTGACGCCGTTGCCGGCGGTGTTGTCCATCGTGCCGTCCAGTGCCGCCAGTTCCAGGTGGTAGTCGCTGGCCAGCGGCAGATTGTCGCCCTTGAAGAACAACCCGTAGCGCCAACCCTTGAAGTCGTAGCGGTCGTCGACGTCGTGGCCGCTGCGGTCGTTCTCCTGCATCAGGCGCATGCCGACCTGGTTGTTCGGGCTCCAGCGATAGGCGTACTGGCCCATCAGGTACAGCGTGCGCGCTTCGCTTGCGGCCAGCGAATTGACGTCGGTGTTGTAGTTGCGAAATTTCTGTCCGACCGCGACGAAGGCATCGCTGAAGGTGTCCTGGTAGTTGAAGCGCAGCGACTCCAGGCTGTCGTCCCACCAGATACCGTAGTCGTCGTAGAAGCGCTGGCGACCGAACGACAGCGAAAAACGCGGGTCGTCGCCGATCAGGTTGCGCTTGACGTACAGCTCGCGCAGCTCGGCGTACCAGCCCTCGGGTTGCTCGCGTTCATTGTTGTTGGTCGACTCGTTGGCCAGGTTGCTCGACTGGCTGGAGTCGTAGTTCAGCCACAGGCGGCCGTAGACCATCCATCTGGCCCAGCGTTTTTCCGGCGAGTACCAGGCGAACGACGGCTCGTAGCGCAGGCTGTAGAAGCTTTCGCGCTCGCGGCCGACCTGGGCGTCCTGAGGCCCGTAGCCGGTCTGCACGGTGAGCTTGTTGAAGAACTCCGAGGTGATCACCGGCTCGCTGCCGTCAACGGTCGCGACGCGCACCGGCGCGCTGTTGTCGGCCTCGGGGCCGGTGACTTCCTCGCCCGCCAGCACTGTCAGGGGCGCCAGGGCGAGCAGGGCGCCGAGCAGGGGTGGATGGGCTTTCACAGGGTGGCCTCCTTCAACAGATCGTTGCGCGCGGCCAGGGCGCGCTCGATGTCATCCTTGGGCAAGGTCTTGTCCAACCGCTTGATCAGGCCACGGGCACGGGTCTCGCCCAGGTCTAGGGCGATGCGGGCGTAGGTGTAGGCCTTGATCGGGTCGTGGCAGATGGCCCGGCCGCGCAGGTGCACAGTGGCCATGCGGTACCAGGCCGCGGTCGAGCCCTGTTCGGCCTGTCGCTGCCAGATGGCCAGGGCGCGTTCCTGGTCGGGCTGGTCGAGGCCGCCCTTGCTGTACAGGTCGCCCAGCAGCAGTTGCGCGTCGGGGTAATGGGCGGCGATCAGTTCGTCGATCAGCGCCTGGGACTTTTGCGGATCCAGGGTCAGCCAGTTGTTGACCATGTAGAACGCCGCGTCCAGCGCCTTGGCCCGGGTCGGGTCCTTGGCCCGCACCTGGGCGATCAGCGCCTGGGCCTGCTCGGCGTTGTGCTCGGTGGGGTTGGAAATCATGAAGTTGGCCTTGGACACTTGCGCCGGCAGGTAGCCGCGGGCGACGGCGTTGTCCAGCCAGCGCTGGGCCTCGGCGATGCCGTCGGCGCGCAGCTGGTCGTCGGCCTTGTCGCGGGCCAGTTGCTCGGGCGTCGGCTCGACCTTGGGGCCCATGGCGCGACTCTGGCGCTGCTCGCGCTCGGCATCCAGCTCGGCGCGGGTGGTGCCGTGGATGCTGTCCAGCAGCGCGCCGATGCGCTGCACCACCTCCACCGGCAGACTGGCCATCTCTGGCTCCAGGCTGCGGGCGAAGGCGAGGAAGGCCGGGTCCTGGCGCTCGCCGAGGAAGCGGTAGTAGCGCTCGATGCCGCGCGGGTCGATGCGTGCCGCCTGCTGGTACCAGCGCTCGGCGGCGGCTCGGTCGCCCTGGCGCTCGGCGACCACGGCGCGGTATAGCTCGGGGCGGCAGTTGAGCAGGCAGCTCTGTTCGTACAGCGCCAGCAGTTCGGCGGCGCGCTCGCCGGGGAACAGCTGCGGATAGACGAGGAACACCTCCAGGCTGGTGCTGGTGCTGCGCGGATCACGGTCGTTGGGGTAGCGGGCCAGGGCCTGACGCACCCACGCCTCGTGGCTGCGCTGCAGGCGCGGGGTGCGGTCGAGCAGGCGTGCCAGCGAGGCCAGCGCCGGGATCTGGCCGTGGCCATCGGCGAAGGCCTCCTGGTACAGGCTCACGATGTCCTGGCGGTTGGCACTGTCGCCGTTGGCCAGCACATCGCCGAGCAGCTGCTTGGAGGCCAGGTCGCCACGCTCGGCGAGGGCGCGCAGGTCGCTCGTGACGTCGGCGCTTGGGTCCTTGTACAGCGCGTAGCGGATCTGCTCCAGGCTCTGCCCGGCCCAGCCGCTGCCGGCCCAGGCCAGGCCGAGACCGGCCAGCAACAGACGCGGGGCGTTCTTGGCGTTCATGAGCGGCCCTCAGTTGCCGTTGCCGAACGGCAGGCCCAGGTACAGGTCGACCGCCACGGCCTTCTGGTAGGCCGCCGCCGGCAGTGGGCTGTCCGGCTGGATGGTCAGCGCCAGGTTGTGGTTCAGCTCGTCGGAGCGGGCGTCGACCACGGTGCCGCTGAAGTGCTGGTCGAGGCCGAACACCTGCATCTCCACCGAGCGCACGCGGCCGACATCGGCGAGCTTGTCGAACGGCACGTTGGCGCGCACGAACAAGCCCTCGTTCTTCGGCAGCAGGTGCATCATCGGCGCGGCCTTGTAGCCATAGCCGTCCAGCGGCGGCGACGGGTACCAGACCTGGCAGTCGCACGGGCTGTTGATCACCGTCTCGACGCTGGCGCGGCCCAGCAGCGCCTGCAGGTCGCCCGGGGCGAGGTCGGCCAGGGCCTTCATGTCCGCCGGGCTGGTGAAGCTGGTGGCCAACTGGGTGGAGATGTTCGCCAGCGGCTGGCCGGCCTGCACCTCGCTGGCGCCGTCCGGCAGCAGGTACTTCACGTAGCCGTTGTCCGGCATGCTGATGACCTGGGCATTGCCGGCGACCGTGGCCTGCAGCGCCGGGATGCGGAAGAACAGCAGGTAGCCCTTGTAGCCAACGAAGCCCAGGGCGGCCAGGCCGGCGGCGGCGTAAAGCGCGGTGCCGGCCACGGCCTTGAGGCGCTCGGCCGGGGTGCGGGCGCTGGCCTGCTGGTGTTTGCGCGCCTTGATGTAGTTCTCGCGCTGCATCACGTTGAACAGGCCATTGATGTCTGCGACTTCGCCCGACAGATAAGCGCTGATCAGGTAGCGCAGGATGTCGCGCTTTTGCGCGTCGAGGTCGACGAACTGCGCGCCGACCTCCTTGCCGCGCTGGGAGACGATGCGCACCTTGCCGTCGATCGACAGGTCCACCTGGTTCAGACGCAGCTGGATCGAGGCGTCGTACAGCGCGCCGACGGTCAGTGGCGCCTCGTACAGCAGGCCGATGCCACCCAGCGAGATATCGGCAAGGTCGGCCTCGAACGGTTCGCGTCCGGCGCCGGACAGGCGCACCCGGGCGTGCATGCGGGTGCGCACGTACTGACGCTCGTCGATGGCCTCGTGGACGATGTTGGCCGCGATCTTGCCCGGGGCCGCCGGGGTATTCGAAGTACTCATGTGCAGGCGCCTTTCCTTAACGTTGCGTGAGTTCCAGGAGAACGGTGATGACCCCGAAGAAGATGGCGATCGAGGAGCACAGCATCGCCTTCGAGGACCAGCGGTTGAGGCTGGCGTCGAAGTCGACGCTGCCGGTGGCCAGGGTGGTCTTCTGCCGCGTCCAGCGTTGCTGGTCCATGTGGAACATCGCGTAGACCTTCATCAGCGAACCGACGATCTGGTTGTAATAGAGAACGAACGGGTACATCGGGCTGACCGGGTGCCCGGCGAAGACGAACAGCACCGTCACCAGGCTGCGCGAGACCAGCACCCAGAACAGGTACACCAGCAGGTACTGGATGCCGAACACCAGGCCGGCCACCACCGAGGCGGTCAGGCCCATCAGGCAGGTCCACATCGACACCCGCTGGTCGAGCAGTACATAGAGGGTGAACAGTCCCAGGCGCGCGCGGCCGAGCAGGGCGGTGGCGCGAAAGTTCTGGCGCAGCGAGTTGCCGTACCAGCGGAACATCAGCTGGCGGGTGGCCACCCAGAAACTGTCGCTGGGCGGGTGCTCGACGGTCAGGGTGTGGCTGTCGGGCACGTAGAAGGTGTCCCAGCCGGCGCGCATCAGGCTCAGCCAGCTCGACTTGTCGTCGCCGGTGAGGAACTGGAAGCGGCCCAGGCGCCAGTGCTCGAGAAAATCCGCCTCGACATCGCGGATGAAGCCAGGGTCGGTCATCACCCCGGCGCGGAAGAACGACAGCCGCCCGGTGAGGGTCAGCACCCGGTGCGACAGGGCCATCGAGCACATGTTGATGTGCCGCTGGACGAAGCGCATCGAGTGCCACTGGCGCATCCAGCGGCTGCCTTCGACCTCGCAGAACTCGTTGGTGGTCAGGCCGCCGACGTCGGGCAGCACGGCGAACAGCTTGACCGCCCGCTCGACGCAGCCGGGTAGCATCATGGTGTCGCCGTCGACCACGCCGACCACCGCGTCGTCCAGCGGCATCTGCCGCGACAGCGCGCGGAAGGCATGGGCCAGGCCATCGCGCTTGCCGGTGCCGCGGGCGCGGACGATCACCAGGTCGATGTCGTCGCGTCCCTGCACCTCGTCGCGCATGATGTCCTTGATGAACTGCTCGTCGCCCTTCTCGACGATCGAGGCAATCACCGTGCACGGCACCTTGAGCCGCTGCACCTCCTGGAACACCGACTGGTACACCTTGAAGGTGGTATGGGTGGGGATGCGAAAACTGGTCACCACCATGAACATGTGCGACGGCAAGGCCGCGTCGCCCAGGCGCTCGACCCGGCGGCGCAGGCGTGGGAAGCGCCAGTGCAAAAAGTACATGCCGCGCAGGTAGTGGACGATGGCGTTGCCGTAGCGCCACATGCCCAGGGTGCCGATGATGAAGATGAACTGGTGGTGGCTGGGGTCCAGGTACTGTGGCGCGACCATCTGCGCGGCCAGGGCGATCAGCCCGGCGAGCAGCGCCCAGGCGCAGAAGCCGGCCGCCGCGCGCATGTACGCCGGGGCCGCGAAAGGCCGCTGTTGCTGTCGTTCCATGGCGTTGTAGCTCCTTGGGTCGGGGCCCGCCGTGACGGCGGGCGGCGGCGTGCCTTACCAGCAGATGCCGTGGCGTTGAGCGTCGCTGCTGCCGGCCATGAAGCCGACCAGGTCGATCACCTGCTTGCCGTTGCCGACGTCCAGGGCCTGGACGAAGCGCTCGTCGTTGTTGCCCAGCACGATCACCTCGGCCTCGTCGATGACCTGCTGCAGGTCGCTGCGCAGCAGGGCGCTGACATGGGGAATCTGCTGCTCGATGTATTGGCGGTTGGCGCCGAACTGACGGGCGTGGTCGACGTTGGCATCGAAGATGCGCAGGTCGTAGCCCTTGCCGATCAGTTGTTCGGCCAGGGTCACCAGCGGGCTTTCGCGCAGGTCGTCGCTGTTGGCCTTGAAGGCCAGCCCGAGCAGGGCGATGCGGCGCTTGCCGGCCCGGGTCACCAGGTCGAAGGCGTTCTCTACCTGGTTGCGATTGCTGTCCATGATCGAGGCCAGCAGTGGGTGCGCCACGTCCAGCTGGCTGGCGCGGTAGGTGAGGGCGCGCACGTCCTTGGGCAGGCACGAGCCGCCGAAGGCGAAGCCCGGGCGCAGGTAGTAGCGCGACAGGTTGAGCTTGTAGTCCTGGCAGACCACGTCCATCACCTCGCGGCCGTCGACCCCCGAGGCCTTGGCGATGTTGCCGATCTCGTTGGCGAAGCTGACCTTGGTGGCGTGCCAGACGTTGCAGGTGTACTTGATCAGCTCGGCGACCTCGATCGACTTGCGGATCACCGGGGCGTCGAGGCCTTCGTACAGCGCGGCGAGCAGGTCGCCCGAGCGGCTGTCAAGTTCGCCGATCACGGTCATGGCGGGGAAGTCGTAGTCCTGGATCGCCGTGCTCTCGCGCAGGAACTCCGGGTTGATCGCCACGCCGAAATCACGCCCGGCCTGCTTGCCCGAGGCCTGTTCGAGGAGCGGGATGACCACGTTCTTCACCGTGCCCGGCAGCACCGTGCTGCGCACCACCACGGTATGACGGCTCGCCTTGTCGCGCAGGGCCGCGCCGATCTCCCGGCACACCGCTTCCATGTACACCAGGTCGAGGTCGCCATTGGCCTTGCTTGGCGTGCCGACGCACAGTAGCGACAGTTCGGTGGCCAGGATCGCCGCCTGGACATCGGTGGTGCCGCGCAGGCGGCCCTGGCGCACGCCGTCGAGCAGCAGCTGTTCCAGGCCTGGCTCGACGATGGGCGAGCGGCCCTGGTTGATCATGTCAATCTTCGCCTGGGCGACGTCCACCCCCAGTACCTGGTGCCCGCGTGCCGACAGGCAGCCGGCGCAGACCGCCCCCACATAGCCAAGTCCGAAGATACTGATGTTCATAGATCCCTCTCCCCAGGCGCGGCGCAAGGCCGGCCGAGATACTCAGTTCAAGAAGTTGTGAAAATGCCAGACGCGCAGGATCAGGCCGCGCTAGATATATAGCGATGCAGGCTGTTTCTTGGTGGTCTTTTTACATCCTAAGGAGTTTTCTGATAGTTCGGCAAGCTTTGTTGTGTTGTTGTTTTGATAAATTCTAAGTGTGCTGTGATTAAGTTAAAAACTACTTATAAAACAATGAGTTAAAGTTAGATAAAAGTTGGGCGTCAAAAAAATGATATGCTTGTTTGTGCCGATAAAATGACGCCAAAATGGCGTTTTTCGACACTTTTTCCGCCGTTTCAGTCGTGCTTCGATGTACGCTTTTTTACTGACTTGGGTGATTTTTCTGATTCTTGGAAGTGCTATTTTCGTCTGTCGTCGGGCGCTTCCATGTCCACCAGCCGTCCGGCTGTGGCGCAATGATGGCTTGCAAGGATTGGATCCAATTGGCATAGTGCCGGACGACTGCGCAAGCATTCACTCGGGTGCGGGATGCACCCGTCTTCCATTCATGCAAAGGAGGCAAGCAGATGAACGGATTCGGTCCGCGACTCAGAGAAGAGCGCGAACGCTTGGGGCTGACCCAGCGTATCTTTGGCGATATCGGCGGTGTCGAGCCCAACGCCCAGGGCAAATACGAGAGCGGT
>NZ_NIBE01000075.1:0-5573 GCF_002205115.1 Pseudomonas sp. DrBHI1 | reverse complement strand
GCGGCGTGCACACCCCCGCGCCGCTGGACAGCCTCACGTCCGACGAAAACCGTCTGCTCGACGCGTTCCGCCGCCTGCCTTCGGCCGACCAAGCCGCGGTCTGGCACCTGCTCAACCGCCTGGCGGGCGAGGAGGGGGGGGCGCAAGTGCTGCGCATTCGGCGGCCTGACCGGCAGGCATATTTCCATGACGCTTTGCGCTAGGTTCGTTGTGAAAAATTTTGTTAAGGTGGCGGGATCCAATCGCCCCACTGACGAGGTGTCTGCTTGATTAGGGTCCTGGTGGTCGACGATCACGATCTGGTGCGTACCGGCATCACACGCATGCTGGCCGACATCGACGGGCTGCAGGTGGTGGGGGAGGCGGACTCTGGCGAGTCCGCCCTCAAGCTGGCCCGCGAGCTCAAGCCGGATGTGGTCCTGATGGACGTGAAGATGCCAGGGATCGGTGGTCTGGAAGCCACGCGCAAGCTGTTGCGCAGCCATCCGGACATCAAGGTGGTCGCGGTAACCGTGTGCGAGGAAGACCCGTTCCCCACCCGCCTGCTGCAGGCGGGTGCCGCGGGCTACCTCACCAAGGGTGCCGGGCTCGACGAAATGGTCCAGGCGATTCGCCTGGCCTTCGCCGGCCAGCGTTACATCAGCCCGCAGATTGCCCAGCAGCTGGCGCTCAAGTCGTTCCAGCCCCAGGGCTCGCCGTTTGACGCGCTGTCCGAGCGGGAAATCCAGATTGCGCTGATGATCGTCGGCTGCCAGAAGGTGCAGATCATCTCTGACAAGTTGTGTCTGTCCCCCAAGACCGTCAATACTTACCGTTATCGAATCTTCGAAAAACTCTCGGTCACCAGCGACGTCGAACTGACCTTGCTGGCCGTCCGCCACGGTATGGTCGACGCAAGTCTGTAAGCACACCTCATGTCACAACCTTTTGATGCAAGCGCGTTCCTGGCGACCTGCAGCGGTCGCCCGGGCGTGTACCGGATGTTCGACGCCGAGGCCCGGCTGCTGTACGTGGGCAAGGCCAAGAACCTCAAGAAGCGCCTGGCCAGCTATTTCCGCAAGACCGGGCTGGCGCCGAAGACGGCTGCCCTGGTGGGGCGCATCGCCCAGGTCGAAACCACCATCACCGCCAACGAGACCGAGGCGCTGCTGCTTGAGCAGACGCTGATCAAGGAGTGGCGGCCGCCCTACAACATCCTGCTGCGCGACGATAAGTCCTACCCGTACGTGTTCCTGTCCGACGGTGAATTCCCGCGCCTGGGCATCCACCGTGGCGCGAAGAAGGCCAAGGGCCGTTATTTCGGCCCGTACCCCAGCGCCGGTGCCATCCGCGAGAGCCTGAGCCTGTTGCAGAAGGCGTTCTCGGTGCGCCAGTGCGAGGACAGTTACTACGCCAACCGCACCCGCCCGTGCCTGCAGTACCAGATCAAGCGCTGCAAGGGTCCGTGCGTGGGGCTGGTCGCCGCCGAGGAGTACGCCGAGGACGTGCGCCATTCGGTGATGTTCCTCGAAGGCCGCAGCCAGCAACTGGGCAACGAGCTCAGCGCCGAGATGGAAAAGGCCGCCATGGCCCTGAACTTCGAGAAGGCCGCCGAGCTGCGCGACCAGATCGCCCTGCTGCGCCGGGTCCAGGACCAGCAGTACATGGAGGGCGGCTCCGGCGACGTCGACGTGGTGGCGGCCTTCGTCAATCCGGGCGGCGCCTGCGTGCACCTGATCAGCGTGCGTGGCGGCCGGGTGCTGGGCAGCAAGAACTTCTTTCCCCAGGTGGGCATCGAGGAGGAGGTGGCCGAAGTCATGGCCGCGTTCCTCTCCCAATACTACCTGGGCAACGCCGAGCGCGAGCTGCCGGGCGAGCTGATCGTCAACGTGGTGCACGACGACTTCGCCGCCATCAGCGAGGCGCTGCAGACCCTGCGCGGCCGCGAAATCAGCATCAGCCACCGGGTGCGCGGCACCCGCGCGCGCTGGCAGCAGTTGGCGGTGACCAACGCCGAGCAGGCCCTCAATGCCCGCCTGGCCAACCGCCAGCACATGGCCGCGCGCTTCGAGGCGCTGGCCCAGGTGCTCGACCTGGACGAGGTGCCGCAACGCCTGGAGTGCTACGACATCAGCCACTCCAGCGGCGAAGCCACCGTGGCCAGCTGCGTGGTGTTCGGCCCCGAAGGCCCGCTCAAGTCCGACTACCGCCGCTTCAACATCGAAGGCGTTACCGCTGGCGACGACTACGCGGCCATGCACCAGGCCTTGCAGCGCCGCTATGGGCGGATCAAGGACGGCGAGGGCAAGTTGCCCGACGTATTGTTGGTGGACGGCGGCAAGGGCCAGCTGAACATGGCCCGCGACGTGATGCAGGAACTGGGCTTTGCTGACCTGACGCTGCTGGGGGTGGCCAAGGGCGTGACCCGCAAGGCCGGTTTCGAGACCCTGTACCTGAACGACGTGGCCCACGAGTTCACCCTCAAGGGCGACTCGCCGGCCCTGCACCTGATCCAGCAGATTCGCGACGAAGCCCACCGTTTTGCCATCACCGGCCACCGCGCCCGGCGCGGCAAGGCCCGGCGCACATCGAGCCTGGAGGACGTCGCCGGGGTCGGCCCCAAGCGCCGTCGCGACCTGCTGAAACATTTCGGCGGCCTGCAGGAGCTCAACCGCGCCAGTGTCGACGAGATCGCCAAAGCCCCCGGCATCAGTAAAAAGCTTGCCGAGTCGATTTATGCCAGCCTGCATAGCGAGTAGAATGCCGGGTTCAACTCGCAGCCAGTCGTACCGATGAATATTCCAAACCTGCTCACCGTTCTACGCGTCCTGCTCATCCCGATCTTCATCCTGCTGTTCTATGTGCCCTATCACTGGAGCTACATGGCCGCCAGCACGGTGTTCGCCATCGCCGCCGCCACCGACTGGCTCGACGGCTACCTGGCGCGTCGCTTGCAGCAGAGCACCCCGTTCGGCGCCTTCCTCGACCCGGTGGCCGACAAGCTGATGGTCGCCGTGGCCCTGGTCCTGCTGGTGCAGGTGCACGCCAACTTCTGGCTGACGCTGCCGGCGGCGGTGATCATCGGCCGCGAGATTGTCGTCTCGGCGCTGCGCGAGTGGATGGCCGAGCTCGGCGCCCGCGCCCACGTGGCGGTGTCGAACCTGGGCAAGTGGAAGACCGCCGCGCAGATGCTGGCGCTGGTGATCCTGCTGGCCAACCCGCCGCTGCTGACCTTCTGGGTGGTGCTGGGCTATGGGCTGCTGCTGGTGGCGGCGGGCCTGACCCTGATCTCGATGGTGCACTACCTGCTGGCCGCCTGGCCGCACCTGCGCGAAGGTTCGGAGCAAAAGTAAAAGTTTTTTTGAATCAAGGGGTTGACGCCGTTCTGGAAATCGCTAGAATGGCACCCATCACGACGCGGGAATAGCTCAGTTGGTAGAGCACGACCTTGCCAAGGTCGGGGTCGCGAGTTCGAGTCTCGTTTCCCGCTCCAAATTCGATCCGCAGTGCGTCGCTGGGATCACAAAGAAGAGGCCGGAAGGCCTCTTTTTTTGTGCCTGGGATTTGGTGGTTGCAGGTGCATTCCAGTGATTGGGTGGCCACGGTGGGGATCTGATTGTGGCCGGGTTATCTGTTCTCGCTGGCAGTCCCCCTCTTCACACGCAGGGTGCATTGCGTGGCGCCCGTCATGATGATGCTCGGCGACTCGGTTGCCCATGGCTTCGCGAGCCAGGGCGCGGGTCTGGTCCAGCTGGCCCAGCAGTGCATCGGTGCGCGCCTGCAGGCCTTCGTTGAGCAGCTTCAGGTATTCACCCGCCCTGAGCGGCACGACGAGCTGCGTCATGTGCTGCCCGGCAAAACGCAGCAGCGCCGCGCCGTGCACGTAGCCAATCATCTGCCGGGCGTCGATGGAAGCTGTTACTGGGCGAGCGATCATCCCCTGGATGCTACATCCTCCATGCCGACTGGGATCAGCCTGATCTCTACGGCTGATCGATACTGTCGGCCTCATGGGGCGCATCCTTCTCGATATCGGGAGTTTGACTTGGGCTCTTGGGCCGACGTTTAGAGGCACGGGGTTTTCTCTCCGGGCGTTTGCCTGGGCGTATGGCCCAGAGGTAGGCGTTTTCCCGTAGCCTCTCCTGGATATGGGGTGGATAATCGTCAATGGTGGTCACTGCCGGGACGGGTTTTCCCGGCAGGCCGGCTTCACGGATGATTTTGGGCCAGCGAGGTTTCCAGCACAGCAGGAGGCTCACCCAGTGACCTGTTCCGATGATCAGGAAGGCAGGAGAGAGCAGCACCAGACCGCACTTGATGACGCGTGGGGAACTGCGGAAGTAGTGGGTCAGGCCTTCGAACTGAGGTGTGAAGGCTTGCCAGGGCCACGGAAAATGCGAGGTGATGTGGGGGCGCGGTAACCCCTCTGGGCCCTCATCCATGAAGCGACGGATAAACTCCCACTCGGCTTGAAGCACCGTGAAATTGTTGGCGGATTTTCCTACCCAGATCAGTTCGGTACGCAGCGTACCGGTGAAGGCGGACGACCATGTGAGCGCCAACGGGAGACCCACACCACTTGCTATGGCAGATTTTTTATCCGCGCCGCTGGACGATACACCGTTCCACGGGAGCGTGACGATTCCACCACAGTAGGCAGGGCGGTGGAGGTAGACCTGTTGGGTAATGCGGTTGAAACGTATCAACAAGTGGCGTGACGTGAACATTTCAAAGCGTGTGAAACGAAAACCATACTTTAGGTAAAGCCATAAAAGCCATGGATCCAGGCAGAGAAAGAAAATTGTGGTGACTAGGAGTTCCCCATACGGTTCACCTTGATAGTTGTAGGCCAATGAGATTAATTTTTTGATGGAGTCAGTTGTGAAATAGAACTCGAATATGATTACCGCTATGACTGTAAGTGAAAGGATGGTGATCAAGCCACGTTTGTCCTCCCACATGCCGCAGCGCATTTCGAGCACATGCTCGTTGTACACGTAGACGGGGCCACGGCTTTTAGGGGTGGCGCATACTGATTTTTTTGCTGCTGCAATTGATTCTTCTTCTTCGTCTTCATAAATATCTTTCTTCTTAATTGTCTTGTTTTGTTTTTCAAAGGCTTCGCGCTCTTCTTTTGGATCAATGGCCGCAAGCCATGAAAGCCATTCAAAAAAATACACTATATAACCTCGCTCATGGCGCTGAATAAGGCTTCTAGCTCTTCAGTGTCCTTCATATATCCTTTGCTGGATGGTTTAAGGCGGAAGCAGCATTTACTACACCACTTCTCCAAAGCGTCGTCATCGATAATGAGTAAGGTTATAGTGGTGCCCAACACAATGGCGCCGCCTATCCAACTCAAGCGGCTCAGGAATATCATGGCCGCACGGTTGGCTGCCAGTTTTGCGGAAAGTCTAGAGAGCGTAGAAAGTAAGTTGCTTATCTTTGTACTAGTTGTGCTGATTGATAGCCACTGGAACAGCGCACTTGCCTGTGAAAATGCTATTCCTCCCTGCCCCAGAATTAGGGCAATCGTAGATACAGCTCTTGTCCTGTATGCTGCGGCAAGCATTGATTTGGATCTGATTTTTGCT
>NZ_NIBE01000074.1:0-425 GCF_002205115.1 Pseudomonas sp. DrBHI1 | reverse complement strand
GCGGTATGGGTTGCCGCAGGGGTGATGGGCGTTTGGTCTGCAAAGTTTTCGCCGTGAGGAATGTTGCGCCTATGAGATCGAGCGCCGCCCGCGCGGCGCATCGCGACGCAAGGCCGCTCCCACATTTGTTGCAACGTGCCAAACCTGTCAGGCCATGGTTGCCCGCCTTGGCGCATGTCTTGAGAGAGGTGGGGCGGCAGTGGTGCCCACGCTGAAACCGCGCCGGACCAACAAGGCGGACCAGGTAATGGCGCAGGATTGACTGGCCCGAAACAGATGTGGGAGCGGCCTTGCGTCGCGATGCGCCGCGCGGGCGGCGCTCGATCTCACAAGCACCGCCCACGTTGAACTATAAAACCACCTCAGCCAGCGCCCGCCGGCCGGCATCCACCTCGGCAAATACCCCAAACGCTGCGGAAATCATC
>NZ_NIBE01000073.1:0-649 GCF_002205115.1 Pseudomonas sp. DrBHI1 | reverse complement strand
AGTCGTTATTCCAGCCGGTCAGACCGAAGCCGAGTACAAGGCGAAAGCCCAAGGTGATGACGTCTTCAAAGACGGTGACACCCTGACCGTCGGTATCACCGATGCTGCCGTCGACGGCAAGGCCTTCGAGAACCTGGAGCTGGGCGGTAACGCTTCGGTGCAGATCACCGACACCGTCAGCGAGGTCGTTGCGACCCTGACTGCGGATAAGACCACGGTCACTGAAGGCGGCCAGATCACCTACACCGTCACCCTGACCAACGCCCAAGGTCTGCCGGTCAACGGCCACAATGGCCTGATCTTCACCCTGACTGATGGCACCAAGGTCACCATTCCGGCCGGTAGCGCCAGCGGTACCTTCACCATCACTGCACCGGACGACGTGTTCGTTGGTGGTCAACCGACCATTACCAACAAACTGGAAAGCGTGACAGGTGCCGACAACTTCGAAAAACTGACCTTGGGTCAGGACGAAGTGAAGACATCGGTCACTGACGAACCGGGCACCGGCACTCCAGGCACCGACAACCAAGGCGACAAGGTCACCGTCACCATCGTTGGCAAAGGCGATGTCACCGAAGACCAGCAGCCGGCCTTCACCGTCAAGGTCAGCCAGAAGCTCGACCACGACCTGACCGTCACCCTGTCG
>NZ_NIBE01000072.1:6728-13403 GCF_002205115.1 Pseudomonas sp. DrBHI1 | reverse complement strand
GGGCAGGTCACGCAAGGGTTTCTTTTTGGTTGGCATACATGCACCTCTTACTCATGTTATGCCCGAACACAAAATTTCTGACACCCTCCAAGAAACCTCCTACATACGTATCACTACTTAACCAGAGGAAACCACGGTAGTTTGTTTGAGCGCTAAGAACGCTCACATGGCGGAATTCCGTTCCCGTTAGAAACGGCTCTCCCTGACTTGGATAGCCCATCATGACTCACTACTCCTCCACCCTCTTCACCCGCCACAACCGCCCCCTCCACACCCTCTGGCTCGAGTCCCAAGCCTGGTTTTGCGCCCACGAACTCGGTCGGATGACCGGGCGCTTCTTCGACGAACACTGCATCCGCAAGCTCGACCCGGACCAGCATCGCACCGTGCAGCTGCTGCGCTACGGCCAGTACGGCGAGACCACCATGGTCAGCGAGTCCGGTGCCTATACCCTGCTGGCCCATCATCACATTCCGGAAAACCGCCACCTGCGCCAATGGCTGACCCATGAGGTGGTGGCGGTGCTGCGCGATGGGCAGGATTCGGCGCTGGAAGACCTGCCGCGCCTGGGCAGGATGTGCTGGCCGGGTGGGCATACGGCGAGTCTGTTGTATTGGCAGAGTGAGCCTTGGGTACGGATGCGGGATATGCCGGTGGTGATGGCGGCGGAGAGGCCCGTGGTGGTGCCCGAGCGGCGCAAGTTGAGCTGGAAGGAATGTGCGCAGCGGGCGTTGCGGTTGCATGGGGTTGGCGATTGAACCCTGCGATCCACTGAAAGGGCTGCCATGCAGCCCTGTTCAATCCTGCCCTGACTTCTTCCGGATACGCTGGCGCTTGGCACCAAGCTCATAACAAGTGATGTCGGCTATGCACTCCACCTTCGGCAAAAACAGCGCCTCAAGCTCTTTTCTTCGACCTAGAACCATCGCCACTCGGATCAGATTTTCAAAACCGACATTTCGTCCCGTTTCAAGGTTGGACACGGTATTGGTGCCGATGCCGGCACGAGCAGCCACTTCCGCTTGCGACATCTGTTGAGCGAGCCGCTCGGTGCGCAAGCGCTCGCACAAGGCCCTCATGAGTTCGCTGGGTTTGGTAAGACTTAAATCCAACTTCATGTGTGTTAACTCGATAAATCGCAGTTAAGGCACAAAATATTGGAATAAGAACTCCTCTGCCAGGGAGGGGTTCGTCTTTCTGAATGGTCTGACAACACCGTAAGACTCAGGCAGTTTTCGAAAGGAAGATTTCTGATGACTGGGGCGTGGGAGCGGCGCGGCGCCGCAGGAGATTGCACCGCAAAGCCGGTGCTCCCCTTCGCGGGGCAAGCCCGCTCCCACGCCCTTATCTGCTCACAATGGACGTAGCACAATGGCCTTAGTGAGCAACATCCAGCGGCATCCGGTACTCAATCACCCCCGGCTTCTCGGCAATCCAGTCATACAACCGCTGCGCAGTCCGGTTGGTCTCCTGGGTATGCCAGTACAGCCGGTCGCACTGCTGCTGCCGGGCCTGGTCCTGGACGAACTCGATCAGTTGCTTGCCGAGCATCCGTC
Source organism: Pseudomonas sp. DrBHI1 (assembly GCF_002205115.1). Lineage (NCBI taxonomy): Bacteria > Pseudomonadati > Pseudomonadota > Gammaproteobacteria > Pseudomonadales > Pseudomonadaceae > Pseudomonas > Pseudomonas sp. DrBHI1. Next base: position 11,847 of record NZ_NIBE01000072.1, on the reverse strand, counting down.
CACGGGCGCTCGGGCACACGAACAGGTCTTCCAGGTAGCAGAAGTCGTTGCGCCCCCAGGTCGAGCGGTGGAACACATAGTGGACGAAGCCGTAGAGCCGTTCGCCGTCGGTGGCCACGGCGCAGTGCATGGGCTCGGCCGGGTCGAAGAAGCGGGCCCAGGTGCGCTCGGTAATGGCCGGGCCCAGGTCTACCTGGTAGAAGGCCTGGTATTGCGCCCAGTAGTCGTGCCAGGGCTGTAGGTCGGTTTGCTTCACTTCGCGGATGAAGACGGGTGGTTGGGTGGTGGTCATGGTTGGAACCCCTTTGGGACAAGACTGCGTGAATTAGTGAGGGGCCGGCCTGCCCGTAGCGCTTGCCTTCCTTGGTGGTTGCTTGCGGGCTTGGGTTTTATAGCGGATAAATGGTTGGTTTTTACCTGCCAATTGCTCGGTAATGGCCAGACCACTTTGGGGTTCTGGATGAGCGTTAGGCTTGAGATTGCCGGGGCTGCTTTGCAGCCCTTTCGCGACACAAGGCCGCTCCCACAGGGGTTCGCGGTCGCCTGTGGGAGCGGGCCTTGCCGGAGCGCTGGACCGGTCGGAAAGGGGCGCGAAGCGGCCCCGGCGTTGGCAGCCATTAATCAGGTCCATCAGCCAGGGAATCAGGCCAATGTTCAAACACGCGCAGCTGGAATCGGTGAAAGCCTGGATCAACGACCCGGTACACGCCGCGCTGGCCTTGCATGTGCGTATCCAACGGGCGATCCGTCAGTTGATCCTCGACGGCGCACTGCCGGTGGGCAAGGCGCTGCCCGCCTCGCGCCCGCTGGCCCAGTCCCTGGGCGTGTCGCGGGATACCGTGGAGTCGGCCTACAGCCAGTTGCACGCCGAAGGCTTTATCGAGCGGCGCGTGGGCAGCGGCAGCTTCGTGTCGCAACGGGCCCGCTGCCTGCCGTCGCGCAAGCGCCAGCGTCCGGCACATCAGCAAGCCCCGGTGCAGTTGAGCCGCCGTGGTGAAGCGCTGTTGCACAGCGGTGGCGTCCACAACTTCCAGTCGCCCCGCCCCTTCGCCCCGGGCGTGGCCGAAACCCGGCACTTCCCCTTGGCCATCTGGGAGAAGCTGGAGCGGCAGGTGTACAAGGAATACGGCACGCGGGCGCTGGAACACAGCGAGCCGCAGGGCATGGCCCCCTTGCGCCGGGCAATCGCCGACTACCTCAACCTCGAGCGCGGGGCCCAGGCATCCGCCGAGCGCATCCTGATCCTCACCAGCTCGCAGCAGGCCCTTGGCCTGTGCGCCCAGGTGCTCATGGACGCAGGCGACCAGGTGCTGGTCGAGGACCCGCTGTACCAGGGCACCCGCAAGGCCGTCACCGCCGCCGGCCTGGCATGCGTGCCGGTCCCGGTGGATGCGCACGGCCTGCAGGTGGACGCCATGGCCCGGCTGGCGCCGGATGCCCGGGCGGTGTTCCTCACCCCTTCGCACCAGTACCCGACCGGCGCGACCCTGGCGCTGGACCGGCGCCTGCTGGCGATCGAATGGGCGCGCCAGCAACGCGCCTGGATCATCGAGGACGACTACGACAGCGAGTTCCACTACGCCGGCCGCCCCACCGCCTGCGTGCAGGGCTTGGACCCACACGACCGCACGCTGTACATCGGCACCTTCACCAAATCGCTGTTCGCCGGTCTGCGCATCGGCTACCTGCTGCTGCCGCCCCAGCTCGTCGCGCCGATGACCGCCGCCCGCACGCTGCAGGACGGGCATAACGCCTCCATCGCCCAGCTGACCCTGGCCCGGTTCATGGAAGGCGGGCACTTCAACGCCCATGTACGGGCCATGCGCGCGCTCTACGCCGAGCGGCGGGATGTGCTGGCGGATCTGCTGCGCAGGCACCTGGGGGCGTTTCTCGTGCCGCAGGTGCCCGCCGGCGGGCTGCAGATGCCCTGCCATTTCGTACAGGGCTTGCCTGAAGACGCCGTGGTCAGGGCGGCACGCGGGGTAGGCATCGATCTGTTGGGGCTGGGCAGTTTGTACGCGGTGCCGAGGAACGATGCCGGCTTGCTGATAGGGTTTGCGGCACTGACACCCGCTGAGATGAGGGAGGCGGTGGTGAAACTGGAGAAGGTGCTGGCAGGTTTGGCCAGATAGCCATGCTGCGTGCAAGCAGTACGGTCAAAACCCATGCGGAATGCGACCAGAATGCCCGATCCACGTAATGCCTCGGATTGCAGGCATTAACAGCCAATATCGCCGTCAGCGCCCAGAAATCCAGGCAATTGGCGTGAGAGGTGGTGCGAACAAGTGCCTCCAATGCCACGAGCCAGGGGCTGTATTGAAAATCCCCCACCCCCTGTATCTATTGCAGTCCCGCCCTTCCCTCCACCATCCCTTCCACACTCCTCTGGATGGCTAAAGGAACCCGCATCATGGCTGCCCTGCTGCTGCAAATGTCCCCCATTGGCCTGGTGATCGCCCTGATCCTGCTGCTGCGCCGCCCACCCGTGCAGGCCGCGCTGGCCGGCGTGGCCGGTGTCCTGCTGCTGTGGGGGCTGGGCGCCGCGCAGCCGCTGTCGGCGGCGGTGTCCGGCGCCATCCTGCAAGACACGTTGATCCTGTTCCTCAGCACCGCCTGCGTGATCGTTCCGGGGCTGGCCTTCGTCATCCTGGTCGAACGCGCCAACGCCCCGCAGGCGATCGGCGCCTGGGTGCGGGAGCTGGGCTGGACGCCGCCGATGCAGGTGATCTTCATCGTGCTGGGCCTAGCGCCGCTGCTGGAGGCGATGACCGGGTTCGGCGTATCGCTGATCGCCACGGTGCCGCTGCTGATGGGACTGTTTTCCCGCCAGGTCGGCATGAAGATGGCCCTGGCCGGCATGGTGGTGATGCCCTGGGGCACTCTGGGGCTTGCCACGGTGATCGGCGCGCTGCTGGCCCATGTGCCGGCGCAGGAGCTGGGCAGCCATTCGGCACTGGTCAGCGCTCCGGTGTTCCTCGCCCTCGCGGCGGTGGCACTGGCGTTGGCACAGGTTCGCAGCGTACAGGCGTGGCTTGGCCTGGGGCTGGTTTCGCTGTTGTTCAGCGCGGTGCTGTATGTAATCAACCGTTGGATAGGCCCCGAAGCCGCTGGGGTACTGGCCGGGTTGACGGTGGTGTGCGTCGGCCTGGGGCTTTCCTGGGCGCGGCGCGGGGCCCTGGTGCGCTGGCCGCAGACGGCATGGCCATACCTGGCCTTGCTGGGGGTGATCATCGCCTCGCGGGGGCTGTTCCTGCTGTCGGGCTGGGACGGGCTGTGGGTGGTGCATGGCAACAACGTGTCGTGGAAGCCGCTGGCGTCGCCGGGGCTGGCCTTGCTGTTGGTGGTGCTGATGATGGCCGCGCGCCAAGGTGCGGGTTTCCCCTGGCAGGCGCTGGTCAAGCGGGCGCGGTTCCCGGTGGCAACGATCTTCCTGTTTCTGCTGCTCTCCCAGGTGATGGTCAAGGCCGGCTTCCTGGTCGAGGCGCAACGCGCGCTGCAAGCAATGTCGGGTGTGTCGCTGGCGTCGACGGTGTCGCTGCTGGCCGGGCTGGCCGGTTACGTGACAGGCTCCAATGTCGGCGGCACCACGCTGGTGATGCCGTCCATTGCGGCATTATCCATCGCCCACGGCCCCTGGCTGGCAGCCATGGCCAACAGCGCCGCGGGGCATGGCGCGTTGGGCTCGTTGTCGATCCTGTCGCTGGTCATCGGGCTGGCCGGGGCCGACCGTGAGGAAGAACACAGGCTGATCCGCTTCGGCTTCGTCCTGGTGCTGCTGAACATCGTCATCGTGGCTGCAACGGGCACGGTTTTGCTCTACCTTTCCGGGGCCCCCGCTTGACACCACACAAGGCCGCCATGGATCGCAACCCCAAGCCCGACAAACGCTGGCACACCGTCAACGCCTGGCTGCTGCGCCAGATCGACAGCGGCGAATGGCCTACCGGCACGCAGCTGCCCTCGGTGCGCGAACTGGCGCGGCTGTTCGACAGCAGCCTGGCCACGGTGCAACGGGCCCTGGCGGAGCTGGAGGCCAATGCCTATGTGCAAGCCACGCCCCGGGTGGGGTACTTCGTCGCCAAGGGCGCGGCCCAGGTGCAGGGCTTTGACCTCGCCAGTGTCAGCGTCAACGTCAACCACGCGGTGGTCGCCATGCTCGCTCAGGCCGCCAGCAACGGCGGGTTGTCGTTAAGCTCGGCGGTGCTGCATGACGAACTCACGCCCCAGGTGCTGCTGAACAAATGCCTGACGACCCTGGCCAGCAAGGCCGATCAGCCGCTGGCCGGCTTGATCGCCCCGCCTGGCCTGGCCTCGCTGCGCCGACGTATTGCCGGGCTGATGCTGCAGCGCGGCGTGGCCTGCGGCCCGGATGAAATCCTGGTGACCTCGGGCGACACCGTGGCCCTGGAGCTGGCCCTCGAGGCCGTAGCCCGGCCGGGCGCCACGGTAGCGATCGAAACACCTACCTACTACGGCATCCTGCAGACCATCGAACGCCTGGGGATGCGCGCCCTGCCCATCCGCACCCACGCCGACAGCGGCATGGACCTCGAGCACCTGGAATGGGCGCTCAAGCGCGGCAAGGTCGATGTGGTGTTCCTCAACCCGACGCTACAGAACCCACGGGGCTTCATCATGCCCGACGCAGCGCGGGCACGGCTCTCACAGTTGGCGCAGGCAGCGGATGTGCCGATCATCGAGGACGATATCTTCTTCGACCTGGTGGATGAGGCGCAGCGGCCCAAGGCGATCAAGCACTACGACGAGACCGGGCAGACGATCTATTGCTCGTCGTTCTCCAAGACCGTGGCGCCGGGGTACCGGGTGGGCTGGTGCGTGGCGGGGCGGTATCGGGATGCGATCCTGGCCCAATTGTTTTCGCGCAACCTGGCGGTGTCGAGCCTGGCCCAGCGGGTGCTGGACGAGTTCATCGGCCGGGGGTACATGGAGGAGCACTGCGCCAAGCTGCGCGGCCGGCTGGCGGCGCAGGCCGGAGTGATTGAGGCGCTGGTGCGCTCGGCGTTTCCGCCGGGGACGCGGTATGCGGCGCCGCAGGGCGGCTTCATCCATTGGATCGAATTGCCGGAAGGGACGGACATGGTGGCGCTGCAACGGCTTG
>NZ_NIBE01000072.1:0-6667 GCF_002205115.1 Pseudomonas sp. DrBHI1 | reverse complement strand
TGAGGGTGCTGGCGGAGTGTACGGCGCTTTCGAGGTGTTGATTGCGTTCAAGGTACTTGGGGGCGCTTTGCGCCCCAAGGTCCGGAATCAAGCCAGATGTGCCTGGCTGCGCAAATGCTCGGCCAACATATCGATAAAGGTCCGCACCTTGGTCGAGCCATATTTGCTCTCCCGATGCAGGATATGGATCGGCCACGGCGCTTCTTCGTATTCGGCCAGGATCACCTGCAAGCGCCCGGCCGCCACTTCATCCGCCACCTGGTACGACAGCAGCCGTGCAATCCCGAGCCCGGCGCTGGCCGCGGCGATGGCGGCATCGTTGCTGGTCACGGTCAGGCGCGGCTTCATGCGGATCAGCGTCGGGTCGTCGATGGCGCCGAAACGCCAGTCCGTGCGCGGTGACAGGGTCCCGGCGGCGATCACTTCGTGCTTCTGCAACTCCGAGGGATGGCGCGGCGTGCCGTGGCGTTCCAGGTATTCGGGCGAGGCGCACAGCAGCCGGCGCATTTTGCCCACGCGCAACGCCTTGAGGCCCGAGTCGGGCAACTGGCCGATGCGCACCGCCACGTCCATGCCCTCCTCCACCAAGTTCACCACGCGGTCGAGGAAGAACGCCGACACATCCACCTCGGGGTACTGCTGCAGGTAACGGACGATGCACGGCATGACGAACTTCTTGCCGAACAGGATCGGCGCGGTAACCGCCAGGTCGCCCTTGGGCGCGGCGTTGATGCCGGCGGCGGCTTCGTTGGCCTCGACGATGCTGGCGAGGATATGCCGGGTGTCTTGCAGGTAGCGCCCGCCGGCCTCGGTAAGGCGCACGCTGCGGGTGGTGCGTAGCAGCAGCTTGACCCCGAGCTGTTCCTCAAGGGCAGTGACCGCGCGGGTAACCGCCGCCGGCGAGATAGCCAGGCGGCGGGCGGCGGCGGCGAAGCTTTCCAGCTCGCCAACAGCCACGAACACTTTCATCAGGTGGATCTGGTCCATGCCGCGCCCCACGCGTTGTCGTGGGGCGATTATCGCCGTGGTCACGCTAGAGCTCCAGTACCAGGGGCTGCACGCCGTCCTCGGCCTGGGCTGGGATGGCACAGCAGATCAACACGATGCCGGGCTCGGGCAGTTCGGCGGGCGGGTTCGGGTAGTGGACCTGGCCGCTGACCAGCTTGGTCCTGCAGGTACCGCAGGAGCCGCCTCGGCAACTGAAGTCCGGCGAAAGGCCACGGCTTTCCGCCAGTTCCAGCAGCGTGCCGCTGTTTGGCGCCCAGCGCGCTTCCTTGGCGGAGCTGGCGAAGTACACCGGCACCGGTTCGCTGGCGGGTGGGGGCTGCTGCAGCGTCGGCTGGTTGTCATCGGTGTGGCGGCGCAGGGTCGAGGGGCCGAAGGCTTCGGCATGGATGCGGGCGTCGGGCACATGCACGCCGCGCAGGCCTTCGTACAGATCCTGGGTGAAGCTGGCCGGACCGCAGAGGTAGAAGTCGTAGTCGTCCAATGCCAGCGTGGCCTTGATCTGCTCGATGCCCAGGCGGTTGGCGAACTGGTAGTCATGACCCAGCACGGCCTGGGGTTCGGGCTGGCTCAGGGCACGATGGATGCTCAGCAAGCCATTGGCGTGTTGCTGGAGTGCGGCAAGCTCCTGCTGGAACGGCAGGTCGGCCAGTGTGCGCCCGCCATGGAACAGATGGATGCGCCGCCCCTGCCCTTTGGCCAGCTGCTCGCGGAGCATGGCGATCAACGGGGTGATGCCGACGCCCGCGCCGATCAGCACAAGGGGCCGCTCACTCTGCTGATCCAGGGTAAAGCTGCCCATGGGCTGACGCACCTCCAGCCGATCGCCAACCTTCACCTGTTGATGCAGATAGCGTGACGCCGGCCCCTGCGCCTTGACGCTGATGCGCAGGTGGCCATCGGACGGCGCGCTGGACAGGCTGTAGGTGCGGATCAGCGGTGCCTCGCCATCCACCTGCAGGCGCACGGGAATATGCTGGCCGGGCGCGAAGGCCACCGCCGTACCTTCCTCGGGTTGCAGGTAGAACGAACGGATATCGCGACTTTCCTGCTCGATACGCAGCACGCGCCAGGTCAGCCATTGGCGTTGGCGCTCACGCTGTTGCAGGCGCTCTTCGGCTTCACTCCAGGTGCCGGTCATCAGGCTGGTGGGGGCGTACTCCTGGAAGGCCCAACGCAACGACACCGCAGCCGGGCGGACCACCACCTGCTCGATGTCCAGGGTCCAGATCCGCTCGGCGCCTTCGAAGGCGCTGATCAGCGGGCTGTCGAGAATCACCTCGGTGCGCCCGGAAACCTGCAGCACATCGCCCGTGGTGAAGTCGACGAACAACAGGCCGGCAACCGGGTTGGCCAGCAGATTGCCGAGGGTATTGAAATGCAGGTTGCCGGCGTAGTCAGGAATCGTCAGGCGATTGCCTTCGACCCTGACGAAACCGGGGCGACCACCGCGGTGGGACACGTCCACGGCACGTTGGCCATTTTCCTGCTCGACGTAACTGGCGACAAAGAAGGTGTCGGCGTTTTCGATCATGGCGCGGGTCGCGGCATCGAGTACCGATGAATCCCGACGCGCCTGCGGCGGCTCGTCGACGCGGGTGTACTCGCGCCGCTGGATGTACTGCGGGCAGTTGCCGAACGACTGCTCGACCACCACCGCCAACTGACCGGCGCTGGCCCCGCGGATCAGGCCATTGAGGCGATTGCGCCGCCGCGTGTGCAGCTCGATCCCCAGCAGGCCGATGGCGCCACCCGCCACCAGGCCCGGCGTGGCCGGATCGTCGCTGGCGAGATCGGCGCCGATCAACAGTTGCCGTGGATCGGGCGAGCTGACGAAGCCTTCCGGGCCTTCGAGCAGCGTCGCCCAGGGTTTGCCTGCGGCGTCCACGGCACCGGCCACCATGAACGGCAACTGCTGGTAGAAGGTGCGATGCTGGTCGGGCATGAAGTCACGGATGACCTTCTGCCCGAACGCCTCCATGCGCTCGGCAACACCGACGTGCTCCTGCAGCCGTTTTTCACCTGCATGCCAGGGCGATTGCATGGCGGCATTCCTCGGGACTCAGAGGGTGGTCTGCAAACCGATGACCGTACGTGGCATCGGCACGAAGCCCGGCAGCGCCTCGACACGCGCCAGCCAGGCGCGCACGTTGGGGTACGGTTCCAGCGACACGTTGCCTTCCGGCGCGTGGGCGATGTACGAGTAGTTGGCGATATCGGCGATGGTCGCCTGGTCACCGACCAGGAACGGGCCCTTGGCCAGTTCGGCGTCGATCACCTTGAGCAGGGTATGGGCGCGGCCAATGACTTCATCGGTGTTGAACGAGGCACCGAACACCGTCACCAGACGTGCCGCTGCCGGGCCGAAGGCCAGGGGACCCGCCGCGACCGACAACCAGCGCTGCACTCGGGCGGCACCGACCGGATCCGCAGGCAACCAGCGCTCACCGCCGTAGGCCTTGGCCAGGTAGACCAGGATGGCGTTGGAATCGGCGATGACGATGCCGTTGTCATCGATCACCGGCACCTGGCCGAAGGGGTTGATGGCGAGAAACTCTGGCTGCTTGTGCTCGCCCTTGGCCAGGTCGACGAAGACCAGCTCGGTGGGCAGTTCGAGCAGCGACAGCATCAACTCGATGCGGTGGGCGTGGCCGGACTTGGGGAAGTTGTAGAGTTTGATCGGGCTTGACATGTGCGAGGCTCCGGATCAGCGCCGGGAGTGGCGCTGCTGGAGGACATGCTGCACTGGATCGCCCGACAGCAGAATCAGTGCTGGGAGCAATCCAGTATTTCGGTAGGTGGAATAATTACAGTCGTGCGGCCAGCCCGCTTCCACGCGCCCGGGATGGCGATCTCAATGACGGTGCTGCTTCTGGTACTGATACAACCCCCGCGCCGCCTCGACCACCAGCGGCACACAGGCCTGGCGCTCATCGAAGCTCATCGAATCGAGCAGCTCGAAATTGTCTTCCAGGCCATGCAGGGAAATGGCCTTGAGCAGACGATCCTGCTCCGGCGGGAGCTCGCTCCACTCGGCCACCTGGGTACCGCGCATGTAGCCGAAGCACCATTCCTCGAGAATGATCGCCGGGCCTTCCTCTCCTTCGCTCTCCTCGAACAGCGGTTCAAAGTGCTCGAGGTCGTTGGCCAGCTCTTCCGCCACCTGGCTGGCATAACGCAGCATCAACGCGGTGTAGGCCTCTTCATGGGCGGGCTTCTTGAACTTCGGCACCTTGCCACCGGCGACAGAAGGCAGCCATTGCTCAGGGTTGACCTTGTTGGGGGAGCTGGCCAAAGCGGTGAAGAAGCCGTTGAGCTCGGCGAGGTTGAGCACCGAATAATCGTTGCCGTAGGTGATCAGCAGGTCTTCGAGACGGTCGAGTTCTTTTTCGCTGAGCGCGGGGAGCATGGGTAGGAGTCCTGAGGAAACAAAATATGGGAGCACCCTAACACATGGGAAAAGCGGTACACGCATTCACCGTGCCAATAAAACGATCGCGGGGCAAGCCGCTCACACGTTGTTCTTGCACAACGTGGGAGCGGGCTTGCCCCGCGATGAGGATGCTACGGTTTAGACCGCCAGCGCGCGCTCACGCAGCTCGCTGTTGAGGATGCGGTCGTTCTCGCTGTAGTCCACCGGGCAGTCGATCACGTGCACGCCTGGGGTCTTGATGCAGTGCTCGAGCAGCGGCAGGAAGCCTTCGGCGCTTTCCACGCGGTGGCCATTGGCACCGTAGGCTTCGGCGTACTTGACGAAGTCCGGGTTGCCGTAGTCCAGGCCGAAATCGGTGAAGCCCATGTTGGCCTGCTTCCAGCGGATCATGCCGTAGCCGTCGTCTCGCAGGATCACCACGGTGATGTGCATGCCCAGACGTACCGCGGTTTCCAGCTCCTGGCTGTTCATCATGAAGCCGCCGTCGCCGCATACCGAGATGACCGGGCGATCCGGGTACACCAGGTGCGAGGCCATGGCCGATGGCAGGCCGGCACCCATGGTCGCCAGGGCGTTGTCCAGCAGCACGGTGTTGGGCTTGTGGGCCTTGTAGTTGCGGGCGAACCAGATCTTGTAGATGCCATTGTCCAGGGCGACGATGCCTTCGGACGGCAGGGCGCGACGGATGTCGGCGACCATGCGCTGCGGGTAGACCGGGAAACGGTCGTCGTCGGCGCCTTCGGCGATCTGTGCTTCGTTCGCTTCACGGATGGCCATCAGGCGGGTGAAGTCCCAGTGGCTGGTGTCGGTCAGCGCTTCGCTGATCTGCCACACGGCGTTGGCGATGTCGCCGATCACTTCCACCTGCGGGAAGTACACGGCGTCTACCTCGGCCGAGCGGAAGCTGACGTGAATGACCTCGGTGCCGCCACGGACCATGAAGAACGGTGGCTTCTCGATCACGTCGTGGCCGATGTTGACGATCAGGTCGGCGGCTTCGACGGCGCGGTGCACGAAGTCACCGGAGGACAGCGCAGCGTTGCCGAGGAAGCGCGGATGGCGCTCGTCGACCACACCTTTACCCATCTGGGTGGTGATGAACGGGATGCCGGTCTTGTCGATCAGTTGCTTGAGGACCTTGGCGGTCATCTTGCGGTTGGCGCCGGCACCGATCACCAGGATCGGGTTGCGGGCGTTCTGCAGTTTCTGCACGGCGGCTTCGATAGCCACGTGCTCGGCCAGCGGGCGACGGTGCAGGCTGCGCGGGATCGGCAAGGCGTCGGTCTGCTCGGCGGCGATGTCTTCCGGCAGCTCCAGGTGCACGGCGCCTGGCTTCTCTTCTTCGGCCAGGCGGAAGGCTTCACGCATGCGCGCTGGGATGTTGTCGGCCGAGGCGAACTGGTGGGTGTACTTGGTGATGGGGTCCATCATGCCGCACACGTCGATGATCTGGAAACGGCCCTGCTTGGACTTCTTGATCGGCTTCTGACCGGTGATCATCATCATCGGCATGCCGCCCAGGTAGGCGTAGGCACTGGCGGTCACCAGGTTGGTCGCGCCAGGGCCGAGGGTCGACAGGCTGACGCCGGTCTTGCCGGTCAGGCGGCCGTAGGTGGCGGCCATGAAGCCCGCGGACTGCTCGTGGCGGGTCAGTACCAGCTTGATCTTCGACTTGCGCAGGGACTCGAGCAAGTCGAGGTTTTCCTCACCGGGAATGCCGAACACATACTCGACACCTTCGTTTTCCAGGCATTGCACAACGACATCGGCGGCCTTGGCCATCTTGCTTCTAACCTCAAGTAATAGGACGGTGAAAGTCCAGAAATGCGCAGCACGGTACGCTGGCATCGCTCGGTCCGGGTGCCAGGATTGCCCCGAACCTAAGCCTTGACGCAGGGTAGGTACGGGGAAGTCACGTAATTGTGACGGCAATATTGTCGCACCTGCGACGGGGCGATGTGAGGTAGCCGACGAGCAAAGGATATTTGCGTGATCGTCAGCAAACGGATGCCGTGTAGGAACAAGATACCGTGGGAGCGGGCTGGCCCCGCGATAAGGCCGAATCAGGCCGTGATGTTATCCGGGCATGCGCCATCGCGGGGCAAGCCCGCTCCCACGTCAGATTTCTTTACCAGGGCTGAAAAGACAAAACCCCTACCTGCTCGCGCAGATAGGGGTTTTGCGAAATGAATCTTGACGATGACCTACTCTCACATGGGGAAGCCCCAC
>NZ_NIBE01000071.1:0-536 GCF_002205115.1 Pseudomonas sp. DrBHI1 | reverse complement strand
CTGGCCTGGTTCGAATCCCACGGCCTCGAGGCGCAGCGCCTGGCCGACGTGCGGGCCGACGACCACCTCGTCTGGCTGCAATCTGAGCAGCTGCTCGCGGCCCTGGCCTACTACGACGAGAACGACCTGCGCAGCGGCCTGTGCTTCGCTCACCAGACCGGGCTCAGCGTGGTCGGCATGGAGGGCGTGTCAGCCGGGGCGCGGCTGCTCGCCCAGTGGTGGCATGCCGACACGCTGACGCCCGACAACCTGGCCCTGCGTTCCTTCGTCTTCAACCAGCGCGCCATTGCCGAGGTGCTGGAGCAGACACGCCAGGCGTTGCAAGCGCTGCCACCGGAATACGATCACTGGCAGCAGGTGGACACTTCACTCAAGTACGCCAAGGAACTCGCCTCGCAGTTCAGCCGGGTGGACGGCCACCTCGACCAGCTGGCCCAGCACAGCGCCCTCAACACCGCCGGCGCCTTGGCCTGGCTGGGTCAACTGGGGCGCCAGAGCCTGCAGGCCGGCGCCCCCGGCAACATGGATCGCCTGCT
>NZ_NIBE01000070.1:90291-95712 GCF_002205115.1 Pseudomonas sp. DrBHI1 | reverse complement strand
CTGACAGGGCGTCAACCGTTAATTTCATAAAAATCAAAAAGATCGCCTCAGAAGCCCTGGTACCTATATAAGCAGCCCCAAAACAAAAGCGGGAGGCCTACCGGCCTCCCCGCTTCTATATAGCTACACCACCGGGCCATCACTCAGCCTTGAGGCTGACCCGGGCAAACGCCTTTTTGCCCGCCTGGCACACATGGGTCGCACCAATCACGAACATGAAATCACGGTCGACCACCGCGCCATCCACCTTGACCGCACCAGCGCCGAGCAAATCCCGCGCCTGCGCCGAGTTCTTCACCAGGCCAGCCCGGTTCAGCACGGCGGCGATCGGCAGATCTTCAGCGGCGACCACTTCGATCTCCGGCAGATCCTCTGGCAACTCGCCTTCCTTCATGCGATTGCCCGCGGCACGGTGCGCATTGGCCGCAGCCTCTTCACCATGGAAGCGGGCCACAATCTCCTCGGCCAGCTTGATCTTGATGTCGCGCGGGTTGGCGCCATTTTCTACATCCGCTCTGAACTGATCGATCTCTTCCATCGAACGGAAGCTCAACAGCTCGAAGTAACGCCACATCAAGGTGTCAGGAATCGACACAAGCTTGCTGTACATCACCCCGGGTGCTTCCTGGATACCGACATAATTGCCCAGCGACTTGGACATCTTCTTAACGCCATCCAGCCCTTCGAGCAGCGGCATGGTGACGATGTTCTGCGCCTCCTGACCGTAGGCGCGTTGCAGCTCGCGCCCCATCAGCAGGTTGAACTTCTGGTCGGTGCCACCTAGCTCGACATCGGCCTGCAAGGCGACGGAGTCGTAACCCTGCACCAGCGGATAGAGGAACTCATGGATCGCGATCGGCTGGTTGGTGGTGTAGCGCTTGTCGAAGTCGTCGCGCTCGAGCATGCGCGCCACGGTGTACTGCGAGGCCAGGCGAATGAAGTCGGCAGGCGTGAGCTTGTCCATCCAGGTGGAGTTGAACGCCACCTCGGTCTTGGCCGGATCGAGGATCTTGAACACCTGCTGTTTGTAGGTCTCGGCGTTGTCCAGCACCTGCTCGCGGGTCAGCGGCGGACGGGTGGCACTCTTGCCGCTCGGGTCACCAATCATGCCGGTGAAGTCGCCGATCAGGAAGATGACCTGATGCCCCAGCTCCTGGAACTGGCGCAGCTTGTTGATCAGCACCGTGTGGCCCAGGTGCAGGTCGGGCGCGGTTGGATCGAAGCCCGCCTTGATGCGCAGCGGTTGGCCGCGCTTGAGCTTCTCCACCAGTTCCGATTCGACCAGTACCTCTTCCGCACCGCGCTTGATAAGCGCCAGCTGCTCTTCAACCGACTTCATAGACAGACCCGCAACGCTAGGATTCAAGGGGAGCCAACCATACAAGATCGGCCATCAAATACAAGTTTCGCAAAGGATTGTGACCCGAACGGCGCACCGCAACGTCTACGCGCCCTTGCGTGAGAATGGATTTGGTTATATTTTATACAGTTATTTCATCTTCATCATGTCATTCATCTTTTCCATTTCACCTTTTTCAAAGTCACCTTATCTATGACCAACGAAACGCCTAAAGCGCCCCCGCTTTATCCGAAAAGCCATCTGTTGGCCGCCAGCGGCATTGCCGCCCTCCTCAGCCTGGCCTTGCTGGTCTTCCCTTCCAGCGAAGTGGAAGCCAAGAAAACCACCCTCAGCCTGGAGCTCGAGAGCCCGGCAGAACAGCTCAAGGACGAATCCCGCGGCGCCTCCCTCGTAGAGGCCGGACAGAGCAGCGACTCGCCATTCGCCCAGATCGACGGCGCCGAGCCCGAGACCGCCAAGGCTGAACCGGCGCCGGCCCCTGCCTCCAAACCAGAAGAGAAGGCGCCAGGCCACCGTGAAGTGGTGGTCAGCCGCGGTGATACGCTTTCGACCCTGTTCAACAAGGTCGGCCTGCCGGCCAACGTCGTGCACGACGTGCTGGCGAGCAGCAAGCAGGCCAAGCAGTTCAGCCAGCTCAAGCACGGCCAGGTGCTGCAGTTCGAACTGGACAAGGATGGACAGCTGACCAGCCTGCACAGCAAGGTCAGCAATCTCGAGACCATCCGCCTGAACAAGACCGACAAGGGCTTCGCCTTCGAGCGCGAGATCAGCAAGCCGGTGGTCCGCACCGCCTACGCCCATGGCGTGATCAAGAGCTCGTTGTCCGCCTCCGCCCAGCGCGCTGGCCTGTCCCACAGCATGACCATGGACATGGCGCGCATCCTCGGCTACGACATCGACTTCGCCCAGGACATCCGTCCTGGCGACGAATTCGACGTGGTCTACGAGCAGAAGATGATGGACGGCAAGGTGGTCGGTACCGGCAATATCCTCTCCGCCCGCTTCACCAACCGCGGCAAGACCTACACCGCCGTGCGCTACACCAACAAGCAAGGCAACACCAACTACTACACCGCCGACGGCAACAGCCTGCGCAAGGCGTTCATCCGCACCCCGGTGGACTTTGCTCGCATCAGCTCGCGCTTCTCGGCAGGGCGCAAGCACCCGATTCTCAACAAGATCCGTGCGCACAAGGGCGTCGACTACGCCGCACCGCGCGGCACGCCGATCAAGGCCGCCGGCGACGGTCGCATCGAGCTGGCCGGCCGCCGCGGCGGCTACGGCAACACCGTGATCATCGCCCACGGCAATTCCTACAAGACGCTCTACGGCCACATGCAGGGTTTCGCCAAGGGCATCAAGACCGGCTCCAGCGTCAAGCAGGGACAGATCATCGGCTACATCGGCACCACCGGCCTGTCGACCGGCCCACACCTGCACTACGAGTTCCAGGTCAACGGTGTCCACGTCGACCCGCTGAGCCAGAAGGTGCCGATGGCCGACCCGATCGCCAAGGCCGAGCGCCAACGCTTCAACCAGCAGAGCCAGCCCCTGATCGCCCGCATGGATCAGGAAAAGGCCACCCTGCTCGCCGCCAACAAGCGCTGACATGGCGCTCTACCTGGGGGTGATGTCCGGCACCAGCCTTGATGGCCTGGACATCGCCCTGATCGAACAAGACGAGCAGCTGCGGCTGCTCGCCACCCATTACATCCCCATGCCCGTCGACCTGCGCCAGGACCTGCTCGGCCTCTGCGCCAGCGGCCCCGACGAGATCGCCCGCGCGGCCCTGGCGGAAAACCGCTGGGCCACCCTGGCGGCCCAAGGCATCAATCACCTGCTGGCCGCCGAGGGCCTGGCCCCCGACGCCATTCGCGCCATCGGCAGCCACGGCCAGACGGTTCGCCATGAGCCGGCCCGTGGTTTTACCGTGCAGATCGGCAACCCGGCCCTGCTGGCCGAGCTCACTGGCATCTGCGTGGTGGGTGACTTCCGGCGCCGCGACGTGGCGGCGGGTGGCCAGGGCGCACCGTTGGTGCCAGCGTTTCACGAAGCCCTGTTCGGCCATCTCGGCCAGCGCCTGGCGATCCTCAACGTGGGGGGCTTCAGCAACCTGAGCCTGATCGAGCACGACCAGCCGGTACATGGCTTCGACTGCGGCCCGGGCAATGTGCTGCTGGATGCCTGGATCGAACGCAAGCAGGGTCAAGCGTTCGATGCCGACGGTGCCTGGGCGGCCAGCGGTAGCGTCCGCCAGGACCTGCTGAGCGCCCTGCTGAGCGACCCGTTCTTCGCCGGCAGCGGCCCGAAGAGCACCGGGCGCGAGGTATTCAACCTGCCCTGGCTGGACGCCCATTTGGCGCGCCTACCGGCGTACCGTGACGAAGATGTCCAGGCCACCCTGCTGGAGCTGACGGCGCGCAGCATCATCGACTCGCTGCGCCAGGCCCAGGACGACACCGAGGCCCTGCTGGTCTGCGGCGGGGGCGCGCGCAACGGTGCCTTGATGGCGCGCCTGGCAACCCTGCTGCCGGCTGCCGAGGTCGCCAGCACCGCCGCACATGGTGTGGACCCCGACTGGGTCGAGGCCATGGCCTTCGCCTGGCTGGCCCATTGCTGCCTGGAGAATATCCCGGCCAATCGTCCCAGCGTGACCGCCGCCCGCGGCCTGCGCATCCTCGGCGCGATCTACCCCGCCTGAACAACCGGCAGAATGCAAAACGCCGCGCAATTGCGCGGCGTTTTCACAGCAGGGTCCAGATCAGATCGAGAACGACGAACCGCAACCGCAGGTGGTGGTGGCGTTCGGGTTCTTGATCACGAAGCGCGAACCTTCCAGGCCTTCCTGGTAGTCGACTTCGGCACCGGCCAGGTACTGGAAGCTCATCGGATCGACGACCAGGGCGACACCTTCACGCTCGACGATGGTGTCGTCATCGGCCACCTCCTCATCGAAGGTGAAGCCGTACTGGAAGCCCGAGCAGCCGCCGCCCGTCACGAACACACGCAGCTTCAGCCGGTCGTTGCCCTCTTCGCTGACCAAGGTCTTGACCTTGTGCGCAGCCCCGGGGGTGAATTCCAAAGCCGTGGGGGTGAAGGTTTCGACACTCATGTTGATTCTCCCGGCGCAGTGCCGCCATAAAACTCGATGGCGCGTATTATCCGCTTGTCCGAGAAAATCGGTCAAGAATTGTGCGGCTTTAGTCGCCCCCATGAAAAAGGCCCGCGCGAGGCGGGCCCATGCAACGACTGGCCGCTTACGGCAGCAGGCCGGCGTGGGACAGGCCCATGCGCTCGTCGAGCCCGAACAGGATGTTGAGGTTCTGCACTGCCTGGCCCGACGCGCCCTTGACCAGATTGTCGATTACCGACAGCACCACCACCAGGTCACCGCCCTGAGGCCGGTGCACGGCGATGCGGCAGACGTTGGCACCGCGCACGCTGCGGGTTTCCGGATGGCTGCCGGCCGGCATCACGTCGACGAACGGTTCATTGGCGTAGCGTTTCTCGAACAGTGCCTGCAGGTCGACCGAGGTATCGGCGACCGTCGCGTACAGGGTGGCATGGATGCCGCGGATCATCGGGGTCAGGTGCGGCACGAAGGTCAGGCCAATGTCCTTGCCTGCCGCCTGGCGCAGGCCCTGGCTGATCTCCGGAAGGTGACGGTGGCCCTTGACCGCGTAGGCCTTCATGCTCTCCCCGGCCTCGCAGAACAGCGAACCTACAGCGGCGCCACGACCGGCTCCACTGACGCCCGACTTGCAGTCGGCGATCAGCCGCGACGGGTCGGCCAGACCGGCTTCCAGCAGCGGCAGCAAGCCCAGCTGGGTGGCGGTCGGGTAGCAACCCGGCACGGCGATCAGGCGCGCCTGGCGGATCTTCTCGCGGTTCACCTCGGGCAGGCCGTAGACGGCGTCCTTGAGCAGCTCGGGCGCGCCATGGGGCTGGCCGTACCACTTGCCCCATTCGGCGGCGTCCTGCAGGCGGAAGTCGGCGGAAAGGTCGATGACCTTGGTGCCGGCCGCCAGCAGCTCGCCGGCCAGGGCGTGGGCAACGCCGTG
>NZ_NIBE01000070.1:48208-90239 GCF_002205115.1 Pseudomonas sp. DrBHI1 | reverse complement strand
CGCCACGCCCGCCTCGGATCGCGAAGTGATGACCGCCACTTCGGCCTGTGGGTGCTGCGCTAGCAGACGCAGCAGTTCGACACCGGTGTAACCCGTGCCGCCGACGATACCGACCTTGATCATGACGCTTGCCCCTTATCAACGAGACCACTGGAAAGCGCACGATAATAGGGGCCAAGGGCGCCTGTAACAACTCTTGGGATGACCCTTCGGGCCCTTGGCCTCTACTATCTGACGACCGTGAAAACCTAAAGGAACTCCCCATGCTCTATCTATGGATCAAGGCGCTGCATATCGTCAGTGTGGTCTGCTGGTTCGCCGGCCTGTTCTACCTGCCACGCCTGTTCGTCTATCACGCCCAGAGCCAGGACAGCATCAGCCTCGAGCGCTTCATCACCATGGAGCGCAAGCTGTACCGGGGCATCATGAACCCGGCGATGATCGCCACCTACGTGTTCGGCGGCTGGATGCTGTACTTGAATCCCGGCTGGCTGAGCCAGGGCTGGCTGCATGCCAAGCTCACCCTGGTGGCCCTGCTCACTGTCTACCATCACATGTGCGGCGCCCAGCGCAAACGCTTCGCCGCCGGCACCAACACCCGCAGCCATGTGTACTACCGCTGGTTCAACGAAGCACCGGTGCTGATGTTGCTGGGCGTCGTAATTCTCGTGGTGGTCAAACCGTTCTGACGATATCAACCCGCCTACAGGAGTTTCGCCATGTCCCTGCCCGCCTCGCTCGAACACTGTTTGCGCTTGCCCCTAGTGGCGGCGCCTATGTTCCTGATCTCCAATCCCCGGCTGGTGCTCGCCTGCTGCGCCAATGGCGTGGTGGGCAGCTTCCCGGCCCTGAACCAGCGTGACAGCGCAGGGTTCAAGGCCTGGCTGGATGAGATCGAGGCCGGGCTGGCCAAGCTGCAGGCGCCCGCACCCTACGCGGTCAATTTGATCGTGCACCCGACCAATCCGCGCCTGCAGGCCGATCTGGCCCTGTGCGTGGAACATCGGGTGCCCATCGTCATCACCAGCCTCGGCGCGGTGAAGGAGGTGGTCGATGCAGTGCACAGCTATGGTGGCCTGGTGTTCCATGACGTGACCACCCGTCGTCACGCCGAGAAGGCCGCCGAGGCCGGTGTCGACGGGCTAATCGCCGTGGCGGCGGGTGCCGGCGGCCATGCAGGGACCTGGAGCCCGTTCGCCCTGGTCGCGGAGATACGCCAGTTCTTCGACAAGACCCTGCTGCTGGCCGGCTGCCTGAATCATGGCCATGAACTGCTGGCCGCGCAATTGCTGGGGGCCGACCTCGGCTACATGGGCACCCGCTTCATCGCCACCCACGAGAGCCAGGCCCAGGACGCCTACAAGCAGATGATCCTGGGCGCCGGGGCCGCCGATATCGTGCATACCCCGGCGGTGTCCGGCATCCCCGCCAGCTTCCTGCGCCAGAGCCTGGAGCAGGCCGGCTACGACCTGGCGGCGCTGAAGAGCGGCCATGACGCCGGCAAGCTCAAGCCACTGGATGACGAGGCCAAGGCCTGGAAGACAGTCTGGTCGGCCGGCCAGGGTGTCGGCGAGATCCACGACCTACCCAGCGTCGGCGAGCTGATCGGGCGCCTGCAGGACGAATACCGGGCCGCCCTGGCGCGCAGCCAGCAGCTGCGCAGCAACGCCTTGTAGCAAATTGGCCAGGCTGTACACTAGGCGCCCCTTACACCCCAGGAGCCTTGCATGACCCGTTACGCCATGATCACCGGAGCTTCCAGCGGCCTGGGCCTGGCCCTGGCGGAAGCCCTGGCACGGCGCGGGCGCAACCTGATCCTGGTGGCGCGCCAGCGCGAGACGCTGGAGCCGGTGGCCATCGAGCTCACCCAACGCTTTGGCGTGGAAGTGCTGTTCCGTGCCTGCGATCTCAGCCAGCCTCTGCGCCTGTCGGGCTTCGTCCTCGAGCTGGAGGAAGGCGAGCGGCGCATCGACCTGCTGGTGAATTGTGCGGGGCAGCGAACCTACGGGCCGTTCCTGGCCCATGAATGGGCCGATGAGCAGGACCTGTTGGAGGTCAATATCCTCGCCCTGAGCCGCCTGTGCCACGCCATCGGCAACCTGATGGCGATCCAGGGCGGCGGGCAGATCCTCAACGTCGCGGGGCTGGCCGGAGTCGCACCGGGCCCGTGGATGGCCGCCTACGCGGCGAGCAAGGCCTATGTGCTGAGTTTTTCCGAGGCCCTGCGCGAGGAACTGGGGCGCACCGGGATCAAGGTCTCGGTGCTGTGCCCGGGGCCGGTGCGCTCGGCCAGGCGCCGCATCCCACGGCTCGACGGCAACAGCCGCTGCCTGAGCCCCGAGGAGATCGCCCTGGACACCGTCCGCGCCCTGGACCGCAACCGCGCGCTGATCCTGCCCGGCCGGCGCAACCGCTGGCTGGCCTTCGTCCCGCGCCTGCTGCCGCGCTGGCTGACGCGCAAGCTGGCTGGGCTGATCCATCGCCGCTATTGCCCGATCGGCATGGAATAGCCACTGGGCGAGCGGTGCGGGGCTCAGTACACTCATCCCGGACACTCACCATGGAGCAAGTGCTGTGGAGACTATCTTCACCAAGATCATCAACCGGGAGATTCCGGCAAAGATCATCTACGAGGACGACCAGGTTCTGGCCTTCCACGATATCGCCCCCCAAGCGCCAGTGCATTTTCTGGTCATTCCGAAAAAGCCCATCCGTACGCTCAACGACCTGACCGAAGAAGATAAGGGCCTGGCCGGCCACATCCTGTTCACCGCCCAGCGCCTGGCCCGGGAACTCGGCTGCGAAGAGGGCTTCCGCGTGGTGATGAACTGCAACGAGCAGGGCGGCCAGACCGTCTACCACATCCACATGCACGTGCTTGGCCAGCGCCAGATGCACTGGCCGCCGGGCTGATCCAAGGCAAGCCTGCCCAGGGGTATTGAGGTAGACTGTCGGGCATCACTTCAGCGGAGGTGCCCGATGGCTACCGAACGTCACTACTCGCCGCTCGACCGCTTGTTGCTGCAGGCCGATACCGCCATGCGCACCTTGCTGCCCTTCAGCGGCCAACCCGCCCGCCCTTCCCCGGCGATCGTCCAGCCGGACGCCGAACTCGATGAACAACAGACCCGCCATATCGCCGGCCTGATGCGCATCAACCACACCGGCGAAGTCTGCGCCCAGGCGCTGTACCAGGGCCAGGCCCTGACCGCCAAGCTGCCCCAGGTTCGCAAGGCCATGGAGCATGCGGCGGAAGAAGAAATCGACCACCTGGCCTGGTGCGAGCAGCGCATTCGCCAGCTCAACAGCCACCCCAGCGTGCTCAATCCGGTGTTCTACGGCCTGTCGTTCGGCATCGGCGCCCTCGCCGGGCTGGTCAGCGACAAGGTCAGCCTGGGCTTCGTCGCCGCCACCGAGCATCAGGTGTGCAAGCACCTGGACGAACACCTGGAGCAGATCCCCGAGCACGACGGCAAGTCCCGCGCCATCCTCGAACAGATGCGTGTCGACGAGGAGCACCACGCCGAGTCCGCGCTGGAAGCCGGCGGCTACCGTTTCCCGGCCCCCGTGCGCTTCGGCATGAGCCTGCTGGCCAAGGTCATGACCAAGAGCACCTACCGAATCTGAGACGCGCACCATGGAACGTTTCGACGCCAGGGACCTGGCACGCGCCGTGAGCGCCGGCGTGCTGCAGCCGGGGCAGGACCAGGCCTTGCTGGCCTTCCTGCGCCAGCAGCCAGAAAGCCGCGCCAGCTTCCAGCTGGCCCACGTTGCCTTTTACCTCGGCGCCCTGCTGATCATGGGCGCCATGGGCTGGCTGCTCACCGAAGCCTGGATGCGTATCGGCGACGGTGCACTGCTGGCCATCGCCCTGCTCTACATCGGCGGGATCACCCTGTTCGCCCTGTCGCTGCAGCGACGCAACCAGCCTGTCGCGGCCGGCGTGCTGGCCGCCGTGGCGGTCAGCATCGTGCCGCTGGCGGTGTTCGCCATCGAGCGCCTGGCAGGCTGGTGGCCGCTGGACGACGCCCAGGGCGACTACCACCAGTACTACACCTACGTGCAGGGTGGCTGGTTGGCAATGGAGGCGGCGACGGTACTGGCCGGGCTGCTGATGCTTCGCCTGATTCCCTTCCCTTTCATCGTCATGCCAATCGCGGTGGCCCTGTGGTTCATGTCCATGGACCTGAGCGAGTGGTTCCATGGCGACCTGTTCAGCTGGGAGCAACGGCGCACGGTCTCGCTGTGGTTCGGCCTGGGCCTGCTGCTGGTATTCCTGGTGATCGACGGACGCACCCGCCGTGACTATGCCTTCTGGGGCTATCTCGCCGGCCTGGCGGCGTTCTGGGGCGGGCTGACGCTGATGGACAGCGGCAGCGAATGGGGCAAGGCGCTGTACTGCCTGATCAACCTGGGGCTGATGGGCCTGGCCGTCCTGCTGCGCCGCCCGGTGTTCATGGTGTTCGGAGCGATGGGGGTGGCGGCCTACCTGGGGTATCTGTCCTACGAGGTGTTCGCCGATTCCCTGTTGTTCCCGGTCATACTGACCTTGATCGGCCTCGGCGTGATCGGTCTCGGCGTGCTTTACCAGAAGCGACGTGAGGCATTGAGCGAGCAACTGCGGGCACAGCTACCCGAACGCCTGTTGCAGCTGCTGCCGGCATTGCGTCGCTGAACATGGGACGATCGCTCGCCCGGCTGTTGCAGGGCCTTGCCCTGATCCCGGTCGCCTATCTGTTCGTTTGCCTGATGGTCGCCAGTGTCGGGCAAAGCACTTTCAGCCTGGAACTGCCGACACTTACCGACCCTGACAGCAATAGCACCGCCGAGCTGATGCTCGGCACACTACCCGCGCAGCTGCTGTTCCTACTGCTCAGCATGTTTTTTGCCAGCCGCCAACTGTTGGTCGGCACGTTCGTGCTCGCTGGCACATTGGCTGCGTGGCTGCAGTGCCAGGTGTTTGCCGAACACTTCGGCACCACCTGGAGCAGCAACGAGATCCTCATGCTGCTCGGGGTGAATACGCCCTGGCTGGTGCTTGCGCTGACCCCGGGGCTCGCATTGCTGCTAGGTATCGAACGCCTGCACAAGCAAAGCGCCTGACCGGCAGGCGCTGGCTTCGATCAACCGAGTTCGACGATTTCGTAACCGTGCGTGATCTCGACGCCCGCGCGATCCAGCATAATCGAGGCCGAGCAGTACTTCTCCGCCGACAACTCGACCGCACGCTTGACCTGCGCCTCCTTCAACCCGCGGCCCTTGACCACGAAGTTGAGGTGGATCTTGGTGAACACCTTCGGGTCTTCACTGGCGCGTTCGGCCTCCAGGAAGGCCTCGCAGCTTTCCACGGCCTGGCGCGATTTCTTGAGGATGCTGACCACGTCGAAACTGCTGCAGCCACCCAGGCCGAGCAGGAGCATCTCCATCGGGCGCACGCCCAGGTTGCGGCCTCCGGCTTCAGGTGGGCCATCCATGACCACGACATGGCCGCTCCCCGACTCGCCGAGGAACATCGCTTCACCGGCCCACTGGATGCGTGCCTTCATCTATCCGGACTCCCGATTTCGTAAAAGGGTGTCAGCTTAGACCTTGCGAGGCTGTCGGAAAAGCTCAAGCCACGTCGCTTTTGTGCCGATTCAAGTTGAAGTGTCTGATAAGCTGGCGCCAAATGACTGGCGCGTGCTGCCAGGCGTCTCTATAAAAAGCCAATGCGTCGCATCGAACAGGATTTCGTGATGGTCTCCTCAGCCCTGCCACCCAAGATCAAGAACATCGACAAGCTGCTGGCCCACTGCCAACGCCGTCGCTACGCCGCCAAGAGCAATATCATCTGTGCCGGCGACCGGGCCGATACCTTGTCGTTCATCATCAAGGGCTCGGTGACCATCCTGATCGAGGACGACGACGGTCACGAGATGATCATCGCCTACCTCAACAGCGGTGATTTCTTCGGCGAGCTGGGTCTGTTCGAGCCCGCCGGCCAGGAACATCAGCGCAGCGCCTGGGTGCGCGCCAAGACCGAGTGCGAAGTGGCCGAGATCGGCTACGACAAATTCCGTGAACTGGTACGCCTGGAGCCGGAAATACTCTATGCCCTGGGCAGCCAGATGGCCCAGCGCCTGCGCAACACCACCCGCAAGGTTGGCGACCTGGCGTTCTTCGATGTCACCGGCCGGGTCGCCCGCTGCCTGCTCGACCTGTGCAAGCAGCCCGACGCCATGACCCACCCCGACGGCATGCAGATCAAGATCACCCGTCAGGAGATCGGTCGTATCGTCGGTTGTTCACGGGAGATGGTCGGCCGCGTCCTAAAGGACCTCGAGGAGCGCAGCCTGGTGCAGGTCAAGGGCAAGACCATGGTGGTCTACGGCACCCGTTAGTCCTGTGGCAGTTCCGCCAGTACTTGCTCATAGGCCCGGCTCAGACGCTCGAACCAGGGAGCCGCAGGCGCCACCTCGTGCAAGGCGATATGGCTGTCGGCGCGGCAACGCTGATCCAGATCGCAGCACTCATTGAAGCGGTTGACCGCCGCGACCATCGATTCGCGTTCGTTGTCCAGCAACAGCGCGCCATGCACCAACACCACCGGGCGCTTGCCCCCCAGCCCCTGGCGCCAGCGCTGGGCGGTGCCGACCAGCTTGCGACCATTGAGGTTGACGTTGTAGCGGCCATCGCAGAAGGCGCCGTCAATCTCACCCACCGAGGCGACACCGCCCCATTCGCGAAGGACATCGCACAGCGGCAGGCACAGACGCTCGTAGGCATTCTCGATGCGGCCCTGGTCGCCCTCGCTGCGCGGGGCCACGTAGACCAGTGCCACATTGACGGTCGCATGGGATTGCGGCACCGGTTCGCCACCGGTTTCGCGCAGCAGCACCGGCCAGCCGGCGATGGCCAGCTCGGCGCAGGCGGCCTCGAAGTTGTCCAGGCGGCTCATGCGCCGGGGCATGACCAGGGCATGGTCGGTCGGACGCCAGAACAGCACGCCACATTCGCGCTCGCCGCGGCAGACGGCGGCCAGCAGCTCCTGCTCGGCATGCAGGCCTTGTTCGACGGTGAGGGCCAGGGGTTGATCGGTCATTGATCTACCTTTGATGTGATGTTCACCGGCCTCATCGCGGGGCAAGCCCGCTCCCACGTTGGGACTGTCTCGCGATGAAACCCTCGAATACAAAAAAGCCGGCAAACGATGCCGGCTCTCTGTTCGATCAGTCCAGTTGCTGAACGGTCTTCTTCACCTGTTCGGGGAAGAACAGCCGCTGCAGCTCCAACCCTGGCTGCTCGGCGCGCATGAACGCCTCGCCGACCAGGAACGAATACACCTCGTTGATTTCCATCAGCTCGACATCGGCACGGTTGAGGATGCCGCTCTCGGTGATGGCCAGGCGATCGCGGGGGATGCGCGGCAGCAAGTCGAGGGTCGTCTCCAGACTGACTTCGAAGGTATGCAGGTTGCGGTTGTTGACCCCGACCAACGGTGTGTCGAGGATCTTCAACGCACGCTCCAGCTCATCGCCGTCATGTACTTCGACCAGCACGTCGAGACCGACGTCCTTGGCGGTAGCGGCCAGCTCGGCCATCTTCACGTCGTCCAACGCCGAGACGATCAGCAGCACGCAGTCGGCGCCCAGCGCACGGGCTTCGACGATCTGGTACGGATCGACCATGAAGTCCTTGCGGATCACCGGCAGCGAAACGGCGGCACGCGCCTGCTGCAGGTAGACGTCGGCACCCTGGAAGTAGTCCACGTCGGTCAGCACCGACAGGCAGGTCGCCCCACCCTTCTCATAGCTGACGGCAATCTCCGCCGGCACGAAGTTTTCGCGAATCACGCCCTTGCTTGGCGAGGCCTTCTTGATTTCGGCGATTACCGCCGGCTGCTTGCGCGCAGCCTGCTCGATCAGTGCCCTGGCAAAGCCGCGGGGCGCATCGGCCGCCTTGGCCAGGCGTTCGAGTTCACCCAGGCTGACCCGCGCGCTGCGCTCGGCCACTTCCAGGAATTTGCGGGCGATGATCCTTTCCAGCACGGTTGGTACGCTCATGCTTCGTTCTCCACCTTGAATACCGCGGTAAAGGCGCCCAGCTCCTGCAGTTTTTCCCAGGCCAACCCGGTGTGCAGCACATCGTGGGCCAGTTCGACACCCTGGGCCAGGGTCATCGCGTGGTCGGCGGCATACAGCGCCGCGCCGGCGTTGAGCACGATCATCTCGGCGGCCTTCTGGCCGTTCTCGGTCTTGCGTCGGCCCAGGGCGTCACGGATCAGTTCCAGCGAAGCCTGCGGCCCCTCGACTGCCAGGCCATGCAAGCTCTGGCTCTCCATGCCGAGGTCTTCGGGCTCGACCCAGTATTCGGTGATCTGGTCATTCTTCAGTTCGGCGACGAAGGTCGGCGCGGCCAGGCTGAACTCGTCCAGGCCGTCCTTCGAATGCACCACCAGCACATGCTTGCTGCCCAGGCGATGCAGCACCTCGGCCAACGGGCGGCACAGGGCCTGGGTGAAGACCCCGACCACCTGGTGTTTCACGCCGGCCGGATTCGTAAGCGGGCCGAGCATGTTGAACAGGGTACGCAGCCCCAGGTCGCGACGAGGGCCGGCGGCGTGCTTCATTGCACTGTGATGGGTCTGGGCGAACATGAAGCCGATGCCGAGGCTGTCGATGCAGCGGGCGACCTGCACCGGGGTCAGGTTCAGGTAGATACCGGCGGCTTCCAGCAGGTCGGCGCTGCCGCTCTTGCCGGAGACGGCACGGTTGCCATGCTTGGCCACGGTGCAGCCGGCCGCGGCCAGGACAAAGGCCGAAGCAGTCGATACGTTGAAGATGTTGGCGCCATCGCCACCGGTGCCGACGATGTCGACCACGCCGTCGAGGGTCTTCAGCTCGACCTTGTCGGCCAGCTCACGCATCACCGACACCGCACCGACGATTTCGTCGATGCTCTCGCTCTTCATGCGCATGCCCATGAGGAAAGCGCCGATCTGCGCCTCAGTGCACTGGCCAGTCATGATCTGGCGCATGACGTCGCGCATTTCCTCGGTGGACAAATCCAGGTGGCCGACGATACGGCTCAAAGCGGTCTTGATATCCATGATCGGTCCTTAACGGCGTCCGCCGGTCTGCTTGAGGAAATTGGCGAACAGCTCGTGGCCCTGCTCGGTGAGGATAGATTCGGGGTGGAACTGTACCCCTTCGACGTTCAGGGTTTTATGACGCAGGCCCATGATTTCGTCGACAGTGCCATCTTCGTGGGCGGTCCAGGCGGTCACTTCCAGGCAGTCGGGCAGGGTTTCACGCTTGACCACCAGCGAGTGGTAGCGGGTCACGGTGAGCGGGTTGTTCAGGCCGGCGAACACGCCCAGGTCGCGGTGCAGCACCGGGCTGGTCTTGCCATGCATCACCTGGCGGGCACGCACCACGTCACCGCCGAAGGCCTGGCCGATGGACTGGTGGCCCAGGCAGACGCCCAGGATCGGCAGCTTGCCGGCGAAGTGCAGGATGGCCTCGATGGAGACCCCGGCTTCGCTCGGCGTGCACGGCCCCGGGGAGACGACGATGCGCTCGGGGTTAAGGGCTTCGATCTGGGCGATGGTCATTTCGTCATTGCGAATGACCTTGACCTCCGCACCCAGCTCGCCAAGGTACTGCACGACGTTGTAGGTGAAGGAGTCGTAGTTGTCGATCATCAGTAACATCTGCAACGAACCTCTTGAATACTGACTTTTGATTCGAGCCTTCCGCTGCCGCTCATGAATGCGGCCGAGCCCGCACGGGACGGTTGACGGAACAAGTGGGGAAGGCAAACGGGGACGGGCCGGGCGAACCGGCAGGAGAAAAAGTCAGGCGCGCCAACGCCAACGGGCGACGGCCTTGATAACGCGCATCAAGAGTTTGCTGACGATCAACACAGGGTAGGTCTCGTTCATACGTTCCGGGACAGTAACCTACCGGGGCGGCGGGTGCAATATGCCCCCTAAACACCGGGAAACCATTGCCATGCTGGGCAAAGACCGGCGATTTGCTATGGTCATGCGGCTTGCCTTCATAAAAACAACGAAAAGGATATTCATGCATGCGCAAGACCCCCTTCCTGCACGCCACCCTCGGCATGCTCGCCCTCGCCTGCAGCCAGGCCACCTTGGCCGCGCCCTCCCCCTACGCGTCGCTCATCGTCTTCGGTGACAGCCTCAGCGACGCCGGGCAGTTCCCCGACCTGACCGGCGGCACGCCAGGCATGCGTTTCACCAACCGCGATGCCAATGGCAACTACGCGCCGGTCTCGCCAATGATCCTGGGTGGCAAGCTGGGCTTCTCCGGTACCAGCCTGGGCCCTTCGACATCGCTGACCAACCAGCTCCAAGGCACGCCGGATGGCAACAACTGGGCCGTGGGCGGCTACACCACGCAGCAGATCCTCGACTCGATCACCGACACCTCGCAAGCCGTCATCCCACCCGGTCGTCTCGGCGCGGGCACGGTGCTGCGCGAGCGTGACGGCTACCTGGCCAACGGCCTGCGGGCCGATCCCAATGCCCTGTACTACCTGACCGGTGGCGGCAACGACTTCCTCCAGGGCCTGGTCAACAGCCCCGCCGACGCGGCCGCCGCCGGTGCCCGTCTGGCGGCCAGCGCGCAGGCGCTGCAACAGGGCGGCGCGCGTTACATCATGGTCTGGCTGCTGCCGGACCTGGGGCAAACGCCGAACTTCAGCGGCACGCCCCAGCAAGGGCCGCTGTCGCAACTGTCCGGCGTGTTCAACCAGTCGCTGGTCAACCGGCTCGGACAGATCGACGCCGAGATCATCCCGCTGAATGTCCCGGCACTGCTGCGGGAGGCCCTGACCAGTCCCGCCCAGTTCGGCCTGGCCGCCGACCAGAACCTGGTCGGCACCTGCTACAGCGGCGACGGCTGCGTGGGCAACCCGGTCTACGGGGCGAACGGCACGACGCCGGACCCGACCCGGCTGCTGTTCAACGATTCGGTGCACCCGACCATCGCCGGCCAGCAACTGATTGCCGACTATGCCTATTCGATCCTCGCCGCGCCCTGGGAGCTGACACTGCTGCCGGAAATCGCCCACGCCAGCATACGCGCCCACCAGGATGAGCTGCGCAATCAGTGGCAGACGCCCTGGCAGGCGGTCGGTCAATGGCAGGCGTTCGTCGCCACCGGTGGCCAGGACCTGGACTTCGGCAGCCAGCGCAGCGCCGCCAGTGGCGACGGGCGCGGCTACAACCTGACCCTAGGCGGCAGCTATCGGCTGGATGACGCCTGGCGCGTGGGGCTGGCGGCGGGCGTGTACCGGCAAAAGCTCGAGGCCGGCCAGGAAGATTCCGACTACAAGCTCGACAGCTACCTGGCCAGCGCCTTCGCCCAGTTCCGTCAGGATCACTGGTGGGCCGATGCGGTACTGACCGCCGGGCATCTGGACTATCGCGACCTCAAGCGCACCTTCGCCCTGGGCGTTGGTGAGCGCAGCGAGAAAGGCGACAGCGATGGCGAGGCCTGGGCCGTCACTGGCCGGGTGGGCTACAACCTGGCGGCCGAGAGCAGCCGCTGGCAACTGGCGCCGTTCATCAGCGCCGACTATGCGCGGGTCAAGGTCGATGGGTATGACGAGAAGAGCGGCCGCTCCACGGCGCTCGGTTTCGACGATCAGGAGCGCACGTCACGCCGGCTGGGGGCCGGCCTGCTAGGGAGCGTGCAGCTCCTGCCGACGACCAGGCTGTTTGCCGAGGTGGCCCGCGAGCACGAGTTCGAAGACGACCAGCAGGACTTGCGCATGCACCTGACCAGCCTGCCGGCGAACGACTTCACCTTGACCGGCTATACGCCGCACAGCAACCTGACCCGCGCCAGCCTGGGGCTGACCCATGAGCTGGTGCCGGGGGTGAACCTGCGGGGGAACTACAACTGGCGCAAGAGTGATGAGTTGCGCCAGCAGGGCGTGAGCGTGGCGTTGAGCCTGGACTTCTGAGTTGTCGGGGCCGCGTTGCGGCCCCGATCCATTTACTTGGAGGTCTGCTCGGCCAGCGCCACCGCGCGGAACATCGCCCGGCGCTTGTTGATGGTTTCTTCCCACTCCAGCGCCGGCACCGAGTCGGCGACGATGCCACCACCGGCCTGCACATGCAGTTCGCCGTCCTTGATCACCGCGGTACGGATGGCGATGGCGGTATCCATGTTGCCGTTCCAGGCAAAGTAGCCCACAGCGCCACCGTAGACGCCGCGCTTGACCGGCTCCAGCTCGTCGATGATCTCCATGGCACGGATCTTCGGCGCGCCGGAAAGGGTACCGGCCGGCAAAATCGCCCGCAGCGCGTCCATGGCCGTCAGCCCCTCATCCAGCTGGCCGGTGACGTTGGACACGATATGCATGACGTTCGAGTAACGCTCGATTACCATTTTCTCGGTCAGGCGCACGCTGCCGGTGGCCGACACACGGCCCACGTCGTTGCGGCCCAAGTCGATGAGCATCAGGTGCTCGGCGATTTCCTTGTCGTCCGACAGCAGGTCGTCTTCCAGCGCCCTGTCGGCTTCTTCGGTGGCCCCGCGCGGGCGGGTGCCGGCGATCGGCCGCACGGTGACCAGGTTGTCCTCGACCCGCACCAGCACTTCTGGCGAGCTGCCGACCACGTGGAAGTCGCCGAAGTTGAAGAAGTACATGTACGGCGTCGGGTTGAAGCAGCGCAGCGCCCGGTACAAGTCGATGGGCGCGGCCTTGAAGTCGATGGACATGCGCTGGGACGGCACCACCTGCATGCAGTCGCCGGCCAGGATGTACTCCTTGATGCGTCCCACGGCATTTTCGTAGTCGGTTTGTGTGTAGCTGGAGCGGAATGCCGGCTCGGCGGCCATCGGCCCGCTCAGGTCCAGGCCGCGGCGCGGGGTGATCGGTTGGCGCAGGGTGTCCAGAAGCCCCTGCAGGCGGGCCTGCCCTTGCTCGAAGGCCTGCGCCTCGGCCGGGTCGACCAGCACGATGGCGTGCATCTTGCCCGCCAGGTTGTCGAACACCACCACGGCATCGGAGACCATCAGCAGGATATCCGGTACCCCCAGTGGGTCCGGGTTGGGGCTGGCGCCCAGGCGTTTTTCCACATAGCGCACGCAGTCGTAGCCGAAATAGCCCACCAGGCCGCCGTTGAAACGTGGCAAGCCAGGAATGTCGGCGACCTTGTAGCGATCCTTGAACGCCTCGACGAAGGCCAGCGGATCCTCGACGTCATGGCTTTCCACCTCGACGCCATCCTGCAGGATGCTGACGTGGTAACCGTGCACGCGCAGCACGGTGCGCGACGGCAGGCCGATCATCGAATAGCGGCCCCACTTCTCACCGCCCTGCACGGACTCGAGCAGGTAGGAGTTGGGTTGGTCGGCCAGCTTCAGGTAGATCGACAGCGGGGTGTCGAAGTCGGCCAGGGTTTCGCAGGCCAGGGGAATGCGGTTGTAGCCGGCTGCGGCCAGGCGCAGGAATTCTTCGCGGGTCATGTGTAGCCTCGGGGCAAGCAGCAATGGGGAGCGGGCAAACGGATGTACCGGCAGGCGCCGGTGGGCAGAAGTCAGGCGCGCCAGCGCCAGCGGGCGAGTGCCTTGATGACTTTCATCCAGAATTTGCCGGTAACCACCACGTTGTTGTCTCTGCTTTGCGGGGCTTGAAGGTCCGCCAACGTTATCCCAGTGTCGGTGACTAAGCAACCGGGCAGCAGCAGGCGCAGGTCGTCGATGACCAGGCTGGGCGACTCGTCGTCGATCGGCCGGCCATGGTTGTAGCCGTAGCTCAGGCCGACACACTGGACGCCGGCGGCCTTGGCGGCCAGCACGTCGCTGCGCGAATCGCCGACGAACAGCGATTGTTCGGCACTGACGCCGGCCATCTTCATGACGAACAGCAGCGCCGCCGGGTCGGGCTTCTTCTGCGCCAGGGTGTCGCCGCCGATGATCCAGCGGAAGTAGCGACCGATCTTCATCTGGTCGAGCAAGGGGGCGACGAAGCGTTCGGGTTTGTTGGTGATCAGCGCCATCTCCACGCCCTGCTTGCGCAGCCAGCGCAGGGTGTCGCGCACGCCGGGGTAGACCACGGTGAGTTCATGGTTGTCGGCATAGGCGTCCATGAACAGTGCCAGCGCGCGCTCGGCCAGCTCGTCGTCCACCGCGGCGTGATCGATATCGCCGGCCAGGGCCCGGCGCACCAGCACCTGGGCACCATTGCCGACCCAGTGGCGCACCGCCTCCAGGCCTGCGGGCGGTCGCCCGAGTTCGAGCAGCATGCGGTCGACGGCTGCGGCCAGGTCGGGTACCGAGTCGATCAGGGTGCCATCCAGATCGAACATCACCAGCCTGGGCAGTGTCCCCGGGAACAGCTGCTCGAAGCCGCTCATGCGCGTGCCAGCGCCATTTCGGCACGCATCTTGTCGATGACTTCCTTGTAGTCCGGGGCGTTGAAGATCGCCGAACCGGCCACGAAGGTGTCAGCGCCGGCGGCGGTGATCTCGCGGATGTTGCCTACGTTGACGCCGCCGTCGATCTCCAGGCGGATGTCGCGGCCGCTGGCATCGATCAGGGCGCGGGCCTCGCGCAGCTTGTCGAGGGTGCCGGGGATGAACTTCTGCCCGCCGAAGCCAGGGTTGACGCTCATCAGCAGGACCATGTCGACCTTGTCCATCACGTACTTCAGCGCATCCAGGCCGGTGGCCGGGTTGAACACCAGGCCAGCCTTGCAGCCGCCGTCGCGGATCAGTTGCAGCGAGCGGTCGATGTGCTGGCTGGCTTCCGGGTGGAAGGTGATGTAGGTGGCGCCAGCTTCAATGAAGTCGCCGATGATGCGGTCGACCGGGCTGACCATCAGGTGCACGTCGATCGGCGCGGTCACGCCGTACTTGCGCAGGGCGCTGCAGACCATCGGGCCGATGGTCAGGTTGGGCACGTAGTGGTTGTCCATGACATCGAAGTGGACGATGTCGGCCCCGGCGGCCAGGACCTTGTCGACGTCCTCGCCCAGGCGGGCGAAATCGGCGGACAGAATGGAGGGGGCAATAGCGTAGGGCTGCATGGCGCACCTGTTGGGCAGAATCACGGTGGCGCGCATTGTAACTCAGGGAAGCCGATGAGGGCTGATCGGTATCAACAGGCGCCCGACAGGGGGCGCCAAGCGCCCCTTTTCGCGGCAGTCAGGCTGGCTGCTGGGTTCTGAGCTTCTCGCTGCGCCCGCGCAACCACTCCAGGGTCAGCAGCAGGATCACCGAGAAGGCGATCAGCAAGGTGGCCGCCGCCGCGATGGTCGGGCTCAGGTTCTCGCGTATGCCGCTGAACATCTGCCGTGGCAGGGTTGCCTGCTCGGGCCCTGCGAGGAACAGGGTCACCACCACCTCATCGAACGACGTGGCGAAGGCGAACAACGCCCCGGAGATCACCCCAGGGGCGATCAGCGGCAAGGTCACCCGACGGAAGGCCAGCAATGGCGAGGCCCCCAGGCTAGCTGCCGCGCGCACCAGGTTGTAGTTGAAACCCTGCAGCGTCGCCGACACGGTGATGATCACGAACGGCACGCCCAGCACCGCGTGCACCAGGATCAGCGAGGTGAAGCTGTTGCCCATGCCCAATGGGGCGAAGAACAGGTAGCTGGCCACGCCGATGATCACCACCGGTACCACCATCGGCGAGATCACCAGCGCCATCACCAGCGACTTGCCGGGGAAGTCGCCCCGAGTCAGGCCGATCGCCGCCAGGGTGCCGAACACCATGGCCAGCACCGTGGCCGCCGGAGCCACGATGATGCTGTTCTTCAGGGCGCGCATCCATTCGGCGGAGGCGAAGAAGTCCTGGTACCAGTGCAGCGAAAAACCTTGCAGTGGATACACCAGGAAGCTCCCGCTGTTGAACGACAGCGGGATGATCACCAGCACCGGCAGTACCAGGAACAACAGGATCAGACCGCACAGGATGCGCAGGCTGTAGAACCACACCCGTTCCACGGGCGACATGTAGGGGCTCAGCATGACAAGGCTCCTCAGCTAAGGCGCAGACGGCTGGCGCCGACCAGCCAGCTATAGATCAGGTACAGCAGCACGGTCGCCAGCAGCAACAGCCCGCCCAAGGCGGTGGCCATGCCCCAGTTGATGCTGGTGTTGGTGTAGAAGGCGACGAAGTAGCTGACCATCTGGTCGTTCGGGCTGCCCAGCAGCGCCGGGGTGATGTAGTAGCCGATGGCCAGGATGAACACCAGCAGGCAACCGGCACCGACACCGGCATAGGTCTGCGGGAAGTACACCCGCCAGAAACTGGCGAAGGGATGGCAACCCAGGGAAATCGCCGCCCGCATGTAGCTGGGCGAGATGCCCTTCATCACGCTGTACAACGGCAGAATCATGAACGGCAGCAGGATGTGCACCATCGAGATGTACACGCCGGTCCGGTTGAACACCAGTTCCAGCGGTTGGTCGATGATGCCGATGGCCATCAGCGCGCTGTTGATCAGCCCACCCGACTGCAGCAATACGATCCACGCTGCCACCCGCACCAGGATCGAGGTCCAGAACGGCAGCAACACCAGGATCATCAGCAGGTTGCTTTGCCGGGTCGGCAGGTTGGCCAGCAAGTACGCCAAGGGATAGGCCAGCACCAGGCAAATGGCGGTGATCACCACGCCCATCCACAGGGTGCGGGCAAAGATATCCAGGTAGATGGCCTGGTCAGGCGTGGCCTTGGCCAGTTCGCCAAGGTCGTCGATGCGATGATCGACCGAGGCCAGCAGGTAGAAGGAGGTGACCGTGCTGGTGTTGCGGCGGATCGCCTGCCAGTAGGCCGGGTCGCCCCAACGCTCGTCCAGCGCTTGCAGGGCATCTTTATAGGACGCGGGCTCTTCCTTGAACGGCAGCGCCCGCGCGGTCTTGGCCAGCAGGCTGCGGTAGCCGGCCAGCTCCATGTTCAGGCGCTTGGAGAGGTCACCCAAGGTCTGGTTCTTGCGCGACTCGGCCAGGTCCTGGCTCAGGGCCTTGTAGACCTCCTCGCCGGGCAGGCTCTTGCCGTCCCATTGCGCCACCGCCTCGACGGTGCGCGGCAGGCCGGCGACCACTTCGGGGTTGCCGACGCTCTTGTACAGCAGCGCCGCGATCGGCACCAGGAACACCAGCAGGAGGAACAGCGCCAGCGGCGCGATCAACGCCTGGGCCTTCCAGCGGTTGACCCGCTCGGCATGCTTGAGGCGCTGCTTGAGGCTTTTACCCGCGCCTTCGTTGAGGGGCACTGCAATGGCCATGGCGAACTCCGGGGGAAACAGGGGTGGGGACTGGGTTGGCGCGGACCCTGGAGGAGCGGCCTTGCGTCGCGATGGGCTGCGAAGCAGCCCCGGCGGGCATGCATGATGCCGAGATCCCGGGGCCGCTACGCGCCCCGTCGCGACACAAGGCCGCTCCTACAGGGTTACTTCTTCGCCGCCCAGGCGTTGAAGCGTTGCTCCAGCTGTTCACTGTTGTCGGCCCAGAAGGCCACGTCGATCTGCACCTGGTTGGCGATGTTCTCAGGCGTGGTCGGCATGTCCTTCTTCACCGCATCGGCCAGCAGCGGGACGGCCTTGGAATTGGCCGGGCCGTAGGCAATGTTCTCGGAGTAAGTCTTCTGCTGCTCGGGCTGGACGGTGTAGGCGATGAATTTCTTCGCCTCTTCCACATCCTTGGCGCCTTTCGGGATGGCCCAGGCGTCGAAGTCGTAGATGCCGCCGTTCCACACGACCTTGAGGTTGCTTTCTTTCTGCACCGCGGCAATACGACCGTTGTAGGCCGAGCTCATGACCACGTCACCCGAGGCCAGGTACTGCGGCGGCTGGGCGCCGGCTTCCCACCACTGGATGCTCGGCTTGAGTTCGTCGAGCTTCTTGAAGGCGCGGTCCTGGCCTTCCTTGGTGCCGAGCACCTTGTACACCTCTTTCGGCGCGACGCCGTCGGCCATCAGGGCGAACTCAAGGGTGTACTTGGCGCCCTTGCGCAGGCCGCGCTTGCCCGGGAATTTCTTCGTGTCCCAGAAGTCTGCCCAACTGGTGGGCGCGGTCTTGAGCTTGTCGGCGTTGTAGGCCAGGACCGTGGACCAAACGAAGAAGCCCACGCCGCACGGCTGGATGGCGCCTTTCACGTAATCGCTCTCCTTGCCGAAAAGGGCCGGATCGAGCTCCTCGAACATGCCCTCGTCGCAACCGCGCGCCAGCTCCGGCGACTCCACCTCCACCAGGTTCCACGACACGCTCTTGGTGTCGACCATGGCCTTCACCTTGGCCATCTCGCCGTTGTACTCCCCGGCGACGATCTTGCCCTTGCCAGCCTTCTCCCATGGCTCGTAGAACGCCTTGACCTGGGCCGCCTTGTTGGCGCCACCGAACGACACCACCGTCAGGTCCGCGGCCAGGGCCTGCCCGGCTGCGAACAGGCCAAGGGCCAGGGCGGTCAGTTTCAACTGCTTGCGCATTATTATTCTCTCCACAGTTCAGGGTTGGTGAAGCAAACCATCAATGGGCTTCGGCAATCGGGTCGAGCGCGCGGGCGTGCTCCACCGCCCAGCCCAGCGGTACCACATCGCCCACGGCCAGGGCCGGATCGAGCTCGGCGATCGGCTGCTTGACGAAGAAATCGGCCTTGCCGCAAACCTCCAGGCGCACCCGCACGTGGTCGCCCAGGTAGATGAACTCAGCCACCCGGCCGGAGAAGCGGTTCACGCAGCTTTCACTGTGGCCGTTCAGGCGCACGCGCTCCGGGCGGATCGACAAGGTCACCGGCTCGCCGGCCTGGCCGACGTTCACCGCCAGCGCCTCGACCCGCTCGCCCCGGGCCAGCTGCACCTGGCAACGATTGCCGTCACTGGCCAGCAACGTGCCGCTGAGGCGGTTGTTCTCGCCGATGAAGTTGGCGACGAAGGTGTTGCGCGGTTCTTCGTAGAGAGTGCGCGGGTCGGCGATCTGCTGGATCTCACCCTGGTGGAACACTGCCACCCGGTCGGACATGGTCAGCGCCTCGCCCTGGTCGTGGGTCACGTACACCACGGTCACGCCCAGGCGCTGGTGGATATGCTTGATCTCCATCTGCATGTGTTCGCGCAGTTGCTTGTCCAGGGCGCCGAGCGGTTCGTCCATCAGCACCAGCTGCGGCTCGAACACCAGGGCACGGGCCAGGGCCACGCGCTGCTGCTGACCGCCTGAGAGCTGACCCGGGTAGCGCTTGGCGAAGGCGTCGAGCTGGACCATGCCGAGCACGCGCTTGACCCGCTCGCTGATGTCGGTCTTGCTCAGGTTGCGCACGCTCAGCGGAAAGGCCAGGTTCTCGGCCACGGTCATGTGCGGGAACAGCGCGTAGTTCTGGAACACCATGCCGATGTCGCGCTTGTGCGGCGGCACGTTGTTGATCGAGCGCCCGGCCAGTTGGATCTCTCCGGCGGTGGGGGTCTCGAAGCCGGCCAGCATCATCAGGCTGGTGGTCTTGCCCGAGCCGGACGGGCCGAGCAGGGTCAGGAACTCGCCCTTGCGGATGTCCAGGTTGAGGTCCTTGACGATCAGCGATTCGCCGTCGTAGCTCTTCTGCACACCTCGGAAGCTGACCAGCGTCTCGTTCGAATTCGCCTCGCTCATGCCCTGCACCTTCTTGTTGGAATGACTGCGTGGGCACAGCGTAGAAGAGGCGCAAGCGCCCGCAAATCGGGGGGGCTGAGAGATTGCCATCATCCGGATGGAGGACTTGCTGTAGGGATTGCCCTACAAGGATGGCGCTTTCAGGACAGACACATTCCCTTGGAGCGGCCTTGTGCCGCGAATGGGCCGCGAGGCAGCCCCGGGCTTCAACTTAGAGCCCATACTGCTGGGGCTGCTCTGCGGCCTTTTCCGGCCAGTCCGACGCCTCGGCAAGGCCGCACCTAAAAAACCGGGCATGTCGCAATCAGACCAGCTTGTGCTCCATCGCATACTTCACCAACTCCGCCAGCGAGTTGACCTTGAGCTTCTGCATCAAACGCGCCTTGTGGGTGCTGATGGTCTTGTTCGACAGCGCCAGCTGCTGGGCGATGTCGTTGACATTGGCGCCCTGGGCCAGGCGCTCGAACACCGAGAACTCGCGCTCGGACAGCAGCGTGTGCAACGGCCGGGTTTCGGTCAGCCCCACCTCGAAGACCATGCGGTCGGCCAGGCTCGGGTCGATATAGCGCCCGCCCCCGGCAACCCGGCGAATCGCGGTGAGCAGCAGCGCCGGGTCGCTGTCCTTGGTGGCGTAGCCCGCCGCCCCGGCCTTCAGCGCGCGCGCGGCCATCTGCGCCTCGTCGTGCATCGACAGCATCAGGATCGCCGGCGGGTTGTTCAATGCCAGGATCCGCGGGATGGCCTCCAGGCCGTTCACCCCTGGCATGGAGATATCCAGCAGCACCACTTCGCAAGGGGTATGGCGCAAAGTCTCCAGCAACTGCTCGCCATTGCCCGCCTCGCCGGCGACCTGCATGTCCTTGGCCAGGCCAATCAACTGCTTGATGCCCTCACGGACGATGGTGTGGTCTTCCGCCACCAGCACTCGAATCACGATCGTTCTCTCCTACGCCAAAGGAATCGCCACGCTCAGGCTGGTGCCTTCGCCGGGCTCGCTTTCCAGGGTCATGTCGCCGCCCAGCATCAGCACGCGCTCACGCACCCCCACCAGGCCGAACGAAGTCGGTCGGGCCGCATCGACGGCGAACCCCACGCCATCGTCGATGACCGTCATGCGCAACTGCCCACCCTCCTCGACCAGGGCGATCTGCACGGTGTGCGCCCGGGCATGGCGCATGACGTTGGTCAGCGCTTCCTGGAGGATGCGGAACAGGCCGATGGCCTTGGCATCGCTCAAGGGCGGTAGTTGCTCCGGGACCTCGACCAGGCAGGGGATCTGCGTGCGGGCCTCGAAACGCCGTGCCTGCCACTCGATGGCCGAGGCGATTCCGGCATCGAGAATCGGCGGGCGCAACGCAGTGGCGACGTCACGCACCACCTGGAACAGTTGGGCGATCAGGCGTTTCATGCTAGCCAGGCGCTCATGCAGCCCGGCATCCAGCTCGGCGTAGGCCAGCTCGCACATCGACACCTCGAGCTTGAGCACCGTGAGCATCTGCCCGAGTTCGTCATGCACCTCACGGGCGATGCGGGCCTTTTCCTCCTCGCGCACGCTTTCCAGGTGCGCCGACAACTCACGCAGTTGCTCCTGGGAGGCGGCCAGGGCCAGCTCGGCCTGCTTGCCTTGGGTGATGTCCCAGACCACACCATCCCACACCATGCGCCCATCGGCCAGGCGCCGCGTGGTCGCCTTGATGTCGGCCCAGCGCTGCTCACCCTGGCGAGTGAGGATACGGCCCTGCCACGACCAATCCCGGTCGCTGGCCAGGGCCAGGTCCTGGACCCGGTGATAGTCGGCGCGGTCCTCGGGATGGACCAGGTTGCGCAGCCCCATCTGCGGGTGCTGGATCGCCGCTGGGGTATAACCGACCAACGCCTCGCTGCCTTCGCTGATGTAGGGGAACTCCGGGTCGCCCTCGGCCGGGTCACGCTCCAGGCGGAACACCAGCCCCGGCACATTGCCGGCAATACCCTTGAGCCTTGCCTCGCTTTCGCGCAACGCGGCCAGGTCGCGCCGGCGCTCAGTGACATCGGCGAGGAACACCACCAGGTACTCCGCATCGCGAAAACGCAGGAACGACAGCGACAACTCGACCGGAAACAGACTGCCATCGGCGCGCCGGCACTGGCTTTCGAACTGCTGCTCACTGTCGCCCCCGGTGCGGGCGCGCTTCCACAGCTCCAGCCAGCGATCCATCTTCAGATTCGGCTCGATATCGACCAGCGGCCGCTCCAGCAACGCCCCCTCGGCGAAGCCCAGCATACGCTCGGCGGCATGGTTGGCGTAGCGCACATGGCTGTCCCAGTTGACCCAGAGGATGCCCACCGTGCTCTGGTCGATGGAGAACTGGCTCAGGCGCAAGGCCTCCTCGCGCACCTGACGCTCCACCAGGCTCTCGCGGGCCGCCAGCAAGCCCCGCTCCAGGCCGCGCTGCTGGCGACGCTGCCAGAACAGGGTGGCCAGGGCACACAGCAGCAGCAGGCCGAACAGCAGGGCTAGGTTCTGCCAGAAGCCGGCCGATTCGGAAAAACGCGGGTACTTGGGCTGCAGCCAGCGCTGGTGCATTTGCTCCAAGGTCTTGGCCGGCAGCGCCTGCAAGGCGCGTTCGAGGATATCGGCGAGCACGGGCCAGTCGCGTCGCGAGCCGACCCGCAGCAACTGCGGCAAGCCGATATCGCCCACCACCGCCAGGTCTGCAAACTCGCCTTCGCGGGAAAGCCGGCTCAGCTGCGCTTCATCCAGCACGGCGAAGCTGGCCTGCCCGCCCAGCACCAGCTGCAGCGCCTCCCGCTCATTGGGTACGCCCTGCAGGTTGAGATTGCCGTAATTGCTCCGCAGGTAGTCCGCAAGGGCTCCTGGCATGCGCACAGCCACCCGCTCGTTGGCGGTCAGCTTCTCCAGATCCACGGCCACCGCGCCACTGCGCATCCCGACCACCAGTTGCGGCACACGCATATAAGGGTCACTGAACAGCCACAGCCGCAGGCTGGCGGGGGTCTGGGTCAGGCCCGGGGCGAAATCGATCTCGCCCGCCTGCAACGCGTGCTCCAGCGCGGTCTGGTCCGGGAAGCCGCGCCAGGTCAGATCCAGCCGTAATGCCTGGGACAGGGCACCGACCAGTTCGACGTTGGCCCCGTAGAATTGCTGCAGACGGCGGTCGAACTGGGCATAGGGGGCCTGCAGCACCAGGCCGACGCGCAGGCCGCGGTGCTCATCCAGCCACTGCTGCTGGGCCGGCTCCAGCACCACAGGTGGCGGCGCCTGCGGCTTTGCCAGGGCGATCAAGGGTAGACACAACCAGCCGATAACCCACAGGCAACACACTCGCTTCATCTCTACGCTCGTCTTGGCAATGACGGCCGCCTGGCGTGGCCGTCGCGGGCAAATACCATTAGGCTGCCGGTATGATTCTGGCCTTGGATTGATCGATGTTCACACTTTATCGCACGACGCTGGCAATGTTCTGCCTGGCTTCGCTCCTGCCGCTCGGCGCTCAGGCCGCCGACGCCGAAGCACCGCAGGCCGCCACAGAAGCGGCCGCCCCTGCTCCCCGTCCACCGCTGCTCGAACGTAGCCAGGACGATGCCCTGGCCCTGGAGCGCCAGGTGCCCAAGGCCGAGCAACAGACCTTGCAGGCCAATGGCGAGAACTTCTTGGCGCTGTGGAAGCCGGCCAACGACAGCGATCCGCAAGGCGCGCTGATCATTGTGCCCGGTGCCGGCGAAAGCGCCGACTGGCCAACCACCGTCGGCCCGCTGCGCCGTGGCTTCCCCGATGTCGGATGGAGCACCCTGAGCGTGAGCCTGCCCGACCTGCTGGCAGAACGCCCGCAGGCCCGTGTCGAAGCCAAGCCGGTGATCGAACCGAAAAAGGAAGAAGGCGAGTCGGCCCCGGCCAAGGACACGCCAGCCGATGCCAACGCCAATGTCGCCCAGGCCACTGCGCCCGAGGCGGACGCGGCCGACAGCACCGACGCGGTCGAGGCCGACGAGCACACCAGCGAGGAGGATGCCCAACGCATCTTCGCACGCCTCGACGCCGCCGTGGCCTATGCCCAGCAGCAGAAAGCGCGCAGCATCGTGCTGCTGGGCAACGGCAGTGGCGCGTACTGGGCCGCACGCTACCTCAGCGAGAAACAGCCGCCCCAGGTACAGAAGCTGGTGATGGTCGCCGCACAGACGCCGGCAAGGGTGGAGCACGACCTGCTGAGCGTGACGCCGACTTTGAAGGTGCCGACGGCGGATCTGTACTACACAACCCGAACCCAGGATCGCCTGGCCGCCCAACAGCGCCTGCAAGCCAGCAAGCGCGAGAAAAACAGCCAGTACCGGCAGCTGTCGCTGATGGTCGTTCCGGGCAACAAGGCCGCCGAGCAGGAGCAATTGTTGCGCCGGGTGCGCGGTTGGCTGAAGCCCAAGGAAGAGTGAGGCGTATCGAGGGACAAGCCAACTCCAACAATCTGGGAGCGGGCCTGCCCCACGATGGCAAACCTAAAGCCCGCGCCGCTTGCGAATCATGGCATAGGCCTGATGCAACTCGCGGGTATGCTCGGTCGCCTCGCGCACCTTGGCCTCACTGGCACCGCTGCCCACCAACTTGTCCGGGTGATGCCGGCTGAGCAAACGTCGATAGGCCTGCTTGACCTTGTCCGCCTCGGTGTCCGGCTCCACCCCCAGCAGCCTCAATGCCGCCGCATAGGTCATGGCATCGCCTTCGATCGCCGATTTGCGCGGTTCATATTCCAGCGACATGGCCTGCACCTGGTTGCGACTGAGGCCCAACTGCTGCCCCCAGCCCAGCAACAGGTCACGCTCCTGGCGACCTGCCTTGCCATCGGCCCAGACCATCCGCCAGCAGGCACGCAAGGTACCCTCGGGGCCATGAGGCTGCAGCTTGATCCGGCGCAGGTAGTGCCCCAGCCGCCCCTTGCCCGACTTGCCGCGGTTGAACGCGGCAATCGCCCGCATCCGCGCAGGCTCTGCCAGGTCCAGACGCGACATTTCCTGACGCGCCTGCTGGATATGCCCCTCGACCACCCGGCCATCGCTCTTGGCCAGGCGCCCGAGTAGGACGAACAGCAGCTCCTCGTCACGCAGCGCCGGGCGACCGCCCAGACGCTCGCGCACATCCTCCCAGCCCTGCAGTCGCAGACGCCGATCCATGGCCTGTCCCAGCAACGCCCCCAGCAACGCACCCGGAATGCTGGCCACGGCGAAACCGGCACCGGCACCAATCACTGTGCTCGGCCACCACATGTCAGGCACGCTCGCCGATCAGGCGCTCGACATCAGCCAGGCGCTCGAGGGTGCCGACATCGATCCAGTGGCCACGATAGTGCTCGCCGCTCACCCGTCCTTCGGCCATAGCCTTGCGCAGCAGCGGGGCCAACTTGAACGCGCCGGGCCGGCATCCGTCAAACAGGGCCGGATCCAGCACCGAAATACCGCTGAAGGTCAGCGTTCCCGGGGCGTCGTCACCATCGCTCACCTGGCCATCCGCCAGGCGGAAGTCGCCACGTCCGTGATGACCGGGGTTGTCCACCAGTACCAGGTGTGCCAGCCCTTGCAGGGGAGCATTCAGGCCAGTGAAGTCGTAGTCGGTCCAGACATCACCGTTGACCAACAGGAACGGCGCATCCCCCAGCAGGGGCAACGCCTTGAAGATCCCGCCACCGGTTTCCAGTGGCTCGCCCTCCGCCGAGTAGCGAATGCGCAGGCCGAAGCGGCTGCCATCGCCCAGATGGTCCTCGATCTGCTGGCCGAGCCAGGCATGGTTGATGACCACTTCACGAATACCGGCGCGGGCCAGCGCCTCGAGGTGATACTCGATCAGCGGCTTGCCGGCGGCGGGCACCAGTGGCTTGGGCGTATGCAGGGTCAGCGGGCGCATGCGCTCGCCCTTGCCTGCCGCCAGGATCATTGCCTTCATGAACGCGCCTCGCCCTTGAGCTCGGCAATCAGTTGCCCCAGCTCGGCCAGTTCGGGACGGCGAGCGATCACTTCATCTATGTAGGCGAAGAAGCGTGGCACGTCGGTGAGATAGCGCGGCTTGCCGTCACGGTGGCAGATACGGGCAAAGATACCGATGACCTTGAGGTGGCGCTGCACGCCCATCAGGTCGCTGGCGCGGTGGAATGCTTCAAACTCGGACTGCACCGGGATACCGGCGGCGCGGGCCTTTTCCCAATAGCCACGCAGCCAGCCCTCCACGCGCGGCTGCGGCCAGCTGAGGAAGGCATCCTTGAACAGGCAGGTGATGTCGTAGGTCACCGGGCCGTAGACGGCATCCTGGAAATCCAGCACGCCCGGGTTGGGGGCGCTGTGCATCAGGTTGCGCGGCATGTAGTCGCGGTGCACCAGCACCTTTGGCTGGGCCAGGGCGCTGTCGATCAGCACCTGGCTGACCCGTTGCCAGGTGGCCTGCTGCGCTTCGCTGAAGGTCAGGCCGAGCTCACGGCCCACGTACCACTCGGGGAACAGCTCCACCTCGCGGCGCAGCAGGGCATCATCGTAGCTGGGCAGTGGCGCGTCCATCGGCAGGCGCTGGAACGCCAGCAGCGCATCGATGGCATCGGCGAACAGTGCGTCGGCGTTGTCCGAATCAATGATGTCCAGGTATGTCTGGCGGCCCAGATCGCCCAGCAGCAGGAAGCCACGTTCCAGGTCCTGGGCATGAATGACCGGCACGTTCACGCCCGCCGTGGCCAGCAGGTGGTCGATATCGACGAACGGGCGGCAATTTTCCTGCGGCGGCGGCGCATCCATGATCACGAAGCTGTGGCCGGCGCCCTCCCAGCGGAAGTAACGGCGGAAACTCGCATCGCTGCTGGCGGCGGTCAGGCTGCCGGTGGGCACTTCGCCCCAGGCGTTGCTACGGAACAGGCTCTCCAGTTGCCCGGTGAGCCAGGCGGTCAGTTGTTGCAGGCGTACATCGTGATCGGGCATTACGAGGGTTCTCCGACGGCCCTAGCCGTCAAGCGGGTCATGCTTTATTATCCAGCATCTTTTTCAGACCATCGAGAGGCGTGCGGCCCCCACACGCGGGCAGATGGCACGCAGGAAGCCCGGACTAATAAGATGGCATTGAAATCC
This sequence comes from Pseudomonas sp. DrBHI1, assembly GCF_002205115.1. NCBI lineage: Bacteria > Pseudomonadati > Pseudomonadota > Gammaproteobacteria > Pseudomonadales > Pseudomonadaceae > Pseudomonas > Pseudomonas sp. DrBHI1. Next base: position 63,545 of record NZ_NIBE01000070.1, on the reverse strand, counting down.
CCCGCGTTTCGTAGGAAGTTTCCGTTGTTGGTGACTGGCGGTCTGCTGGCCCTGCAACCCCTGGCCACGTCGTACGTGGTGGCGGCCGAGCAGTTCGACTGCCAAGTGTCCGCCGCCGGTGGCTGGGACTGCAAGCCCAAGACCGCCGCCAACCTGCCTCCGCGCCCGGTTCATCCGGGCGCAGCCGCTGCCAGCTCGGGCGCCGAAGCGCCTGGCGAAGTCGCCGCGACCGAGGCCGAGAAGCCGATGCTGGTCACCGAGGCCAAGGGCCGCGGCCTGAAGTCGCGCAGCGAAGACTACAGCCACCTGGACTGGGTCCCGCGCGAGAAGCTCACCGCTGCGCAGCTGGCCGAGACCGGCCCGTACTGCGGCGGCGCCTACATCGAGCCGACCCGCCCGGGCATGAACGACTCCACGCCCAAGGACGAGTCGCCCACCTACATCAACGCCAAGGTCTCCAAGTACCAGCAGGAGCAGCAGATCGCCACCCTCGCCGGTGACGTGGTCATGCGCCAGGGCAGCATGCAGGCCGAGGCCGATGAGGCCAACCTGTATCAGGCCGAGAACCGGGGCGAGCTCAAGGGCAACGTCAAGATCCGCGACAACGGCTCGCTGGTGGTCGGTGACGAGGCGCAGATCCAGCTCGACACCGGCGAAGCCCGGGTCGACAACGCCGAATACGTGATGCACAAGTCGCACATCCGCGGCAACGCGCTGTACGCCAAGCGCGCCGAGAACGCCATCATCCGCCTCAAGGACGGTACCTATACCACCTGTGAGCCGGGCAGCAACGCGTGGCAGCTCAAGGGCAACAACATCACCCTGAACCCGGCCACCGGCTTCGGCACCGCGACCAACGTGACGCTGCGGGTCAAGGATTTCCCGGTGTTCTACACACCGTACATCTACTTCCCGATCGACGACCGTCGCCAGTCCGGCTTCCTGCCGCCATCGTTCAGCTCCAGCAGCGACACCGGCTTCATGCTGGTCACCCCGTACTACTTCAACTTGGCGCCTAACTACGACGCCACGTTGTACCCGCGCTACATGGCCAAGCGCGGCATGCTGATGGAAGGTGAGTTCCGCTACCTGACCAAGTCCAGCGAAGGTCAGTTCGGCGGCGCCTACCTGAGCGACCAGGACGACGACCGCAAGCTGCAGACGGACTACAAGAAAGAACGCTGGATGGTCAACTGGCAGCACAAGGGCGGGTTGGATGAACGCCTGATGGCCGAGGTTGACTACACCGACATCAGTGACCCGTTCTACTTCCAGGACCTGGAAAGCGACCAGATCGGCGTGCAGAGCCGTGATTATCTCAACCAGCGTGGAACGCTCACCTACCGTGGCGACTCCTACACCGCTGGCCTGAACGTGCACGCCTATGAGTTGGCGACCATTTCGCAGATCACGCCCTACGACCGCCTGCCTCAGCTGACCCTCAACGGCATGCTGCCGTTCCACCCGGGCGGTCTGGACTTTGGTTACGAAGCCGAGGCGGTACGCTTCGATCGTGACCTGAAGAATGACTTCGTCCTGGACAAAGATGGTAATCCGGATGTCTCTGCCGGCCTCCCTGGCCGCCGACTGGATGAAAACCTCTTCGGTGTTGCCCGCTCCAACGGCACCCGCCTTAACTTCGCACCCTCGATCAGCCTGCCGCTCGAGGCCAGCTATGGCTATGTCACGCCAAAGCTGAAGTACGTCTACACGCACTATGACCTCGATCTCGACAGCAAGGGCAAGAAAGACCTCGCCGACAACCCGGGCATGCTTGACGTGTATGGCGACTTCAAGAGCAATCAGAACCGCGATATTCCGGTCTTCAGTGTCGACAGCGGCCTGTACTTCGATCGCAATACCCAGCTGTTCGGAACGAATTACCGCCAGACTCTCGAACCGCGTCTGTTCTACCTCTACGTGCCGTACAAGGACCAGACCGACATCCCGTTGTTCGACTCCGGCGAGAGCACCTTCAACTACTCGTCGCTGTTCCGCGACAACCGCTTCACCGGCACCGACCGCATCGGCGACGAGAACAAGCTGTCGCTGGGCGTGACCAACCGCTGGATCGAAGACAACGGCTTCCAGCGCCAGCGTTTCAGCATCGGCCAGGCACTGTACTTCAAGGATCGCAAGGTCCAGCTACCAGGCATCGACTACCGCACCCGAGTGGACAGCAAGTCGGATGTCTCGCCGTACGCGCTTGAATACGAATACGCCTTCAACCGCGACTGGCGCTTCAACTCGGACTACAACTGGGATCCGGACACACGCAGCCCTCGTTCGGGCAGCGCGATGTTCCACTACCAGCCCGAGGACAACCCGAACAAGGTCGTCAACCTCGGCTATCGCTACCGCAACGACCTGATCACCTATGACTCGCAGACCGGCAACTGGAGGGTCGGCGGTGGTGACTACGGCACGCCAGGCACGCCCGGTTACATCAAGGACTACTACAAGATCCAGCAGCACGACTTCTCGGTCATCTGGCCGATCGTGCCGCAATGGAGCGTTATTGCCCGCTGGCAGCATGACTACAACCGTAACCGCACGCTGGAAGCGATGGGCGGCTTCGAGTACGACAACTGCTGCTGGAAACTGCGCCTGATCAATCGCTACTGGATGGACTACGACGACTTCAGCCAGGCAATACCTGAAAACGAAAAGGGCGACCACGGCATCTTCCTGCAGATCGTGCTCAAAGGGCTCGGTGGTGTAGTCGGCAACAAGGTCGAATCGTTCCTGGACCAAGGCATTCAAGGTTACCGTACACGTGAAGAGCAAGCTTATTGATCGTCTGCGCCCGCTGATGCTGGGCGCCGCAATGCTGAGTGGCGCGGTGCATGCCGCGGTGCAACCCATCGACCGCATCGTGGCCACCGTCGACAACGACGTGGTCATGCAGAGCCAGCTGGACCAGCGCGTGCGCGAAGTGCAGCAGACCATCGCCAAGCGCGGTGGTGGCGTGCCGCCTGCCGCCGCCCTGCAGCAGCAGGTACTGGAGCGTCTGATCGTCGAAAACCTGCAACTGCAGATCGGCGAGCGCTCGGGCATCCGCATCACCGACGAAGAACTGAACCAAGCCGTCGCCACCATTGCCCAGCGCAATGGCATGTCGCTGGAGCAGTTCCGCGCCGCCCTGGCCCACGACGGCCTGTCGTACGACGATGCCCGCGAGCAGATCAAGCGCGAGATGGTCATCAGCCGCGTACGTCAACGTCGCGTGGCCGAGCGTATCCAGGTGTCCGAGCAGGAAGTGAAGAACTTCCTCAACTCGGACCTGGGCAAGATGCAGATGTCGGAAGAGTACCGCCTGGCCAACATCCTTATCCCGACCCCGGAAGGCGCCAACTCGGAAGCCATCCAGGCCGCCGCCCGCCAGGTCGGCGATGTCTACCAGCAACTCCGGCAGGGCAAGGACTTCGGTCAGATGGCCATTGAGCGCTCCGCCAGCGAGAACGCCCTGGAAGGCGGCGAGATGGGCTGGCGCAAGGCCGGCCAGCTGCCACCTGACTTTGCCAAGATGCTCAGCAGCATGGCCATTGGTGACATTACCCAGCCGATCCGCATCCCCAACGGCTTCATCATCCTCAAACTCGAGGAGAAGCGTGGCGGCAGCGAGAGCATCCTGCGCGACGAAGTGCATGTGCGCCACATCCTGATCAAGCCGAGCGAGATCCGCAGCGAAGCCGCCACCGAGCAATTGGCCGAGCGTCTGTACGACCGGATCCAGAACGGTGAAGACTTCGCCGAACTGGCGAAGAGCTTCTCGGAAGACCCGGGCTCCGCGCTCAACGGCGGCGACCTCAACTGGGTCGACCCGAACAGCCTGGTGCCGGAGTTCCGCGAGCAGATGGCCAACGCCCAGCAAGGCGTGGTGACCAAGCCGTTCAAGACCCAATACGGCTGGCATGTGCTGGAAGTGCTGGGCCGCCGCGCCACCGACAGCACCGAGCAGGCGCGCGAGCAGCAGGCCATGAACGTCCTGCGCAACCGCAAGTACGACGAAGAGCTGCAGAACTGGCTGCGCCAGATCCGCGACGAAGCCTACGTTGAAATCAAGCTGCCTGGCGCTGACCAGGCCGCCCAGTGAAGCCCCAGCGCTTCGCCGTCACGCCCGGCGAGCCGGCCGGCATAGGTCCCGACCTGTGCCTGCTGCTCGCCGCCGAGGCCCAGCCCCACCCCCTGATCGCCATCACCAGCCGTGACCTGCTCGCCGAGCGGGCCGCGCAGCTGGGGCTGGCCGTCAGCCTGCTGCCCGTCACCCCCGACAGTTTCCCCAGCCTGCCAGCCCCCGCCGGCAGCCTGTACGTCTGGGACACGCCACTGGCCAACCCGGTGCTGGCCGGGCAGCTGGACAAGGCCAACGCCGCGTTCGTCCTGGAGACACTGACCCGGGCCGGCCAGGGCTGCCTCGACGGGCAGTTCGCCGGGATGATCACCGCCCCTGTGCACAAGGGTGTGATCAACGAGAGCGGGATCGCCTTTTCCGGGCACACCGAGTTCCTCGCCGACCTCACCCACACCGCGCAAGTGGTGATGATGCTGGCCACCCGAGGATTGCGCGTGGCCCTGGTGACCACCCACCTGCCCCTGCGCGATATCGCCGACGCCATCACTGGCGAACGCCTGGAGCGCGTCACCCGCATCCTGCATGCGGACATGCGCGACAAGTTCGGCATCGCCAACCCACGCATCCTGGTCTGCGGGCTCAATCCGCATGCCGGAGAAGGCGGCCACCTGGGCCGCGAAGAAATCGACATCATCGAGCCGGTGCTGCAGCGCCTGCGCGCCGAAGGCATGGACCTGCACGGTCCGCTGCCGGCCGATACCCTGTTTACCCCCAAATATCTGGAGCACTGCGACGCGGTGCTGGCGATGTACCACGACCAAGGCCTGCCCGTACTCAAGTACAAGGGCTTTGGCGCCGCGGTCAACGTGACGCTGGGCCTGCCGATCATCCGCACCTCGGTCGACCACGGCACCGCCCTGGACCTGGCCGGCACCGGCCGGATCGACACCGGCAGCCTGCGCGTCGCATTGGAAACCGCCTACCAGATGGCCGAGAACCGACCATGACCGAGCACTATCAACACCGGGCGCGCAAGCGCTTCGGCCAGAACTTCCTGCACGACGCCGGAATCATCGATCGCATCCTGCGGGCGATCAACGCCAAGGCCGGCGAACACCTGCTGGAGATCGGCCCCGGCCAGGGCGCCCTGACCGAGGGCCTGCTGGGTAGCGGCGCACAGCTGGACGTGGTGGAGCTGGACAAAGACCTGGTGCCGATCCTGCAACACAAGTTCGCCGGGCGCGACAACTTCCGCCTGCACCAGGGCGATGCCCTGAAGTTCGACTTCAACCAGCTGGGCGTGCCTGAGCGCAGCCTCAAGGTGGTCGGCAACCTGCCCTACAACATCTCCACCCCGCTGATCTTCCACCTGCTCAGCCATGCCGGGCTGATCCGCGACATGCACTTCATGCTGCAAAAGGAAGTGGTCGAGCGCATGGCTGCAGGCCCGGGTGGCGGTGACTGGGGCCGTTTGTCGATCATGGTGCAGTACCACTGCCGGGTCGAGCACCTGTTCAACGTTGGCCCTGGCGCCTTCAACCCGCCGCCGAAAGTGGACTCGGCCATCGTCCGCCTGGTGCCGCACGCAGTGCTGCCACACCCGGCCAAGGATGCACGGCTGCTGGAACAGGTAGTACGCGAGGCGTTCAACCAGCGCCGCAAGACCCTGCGCAACACCCTGAAAGGCCTGCTCGACAGCGCGGCCATCGAAGCCGCCGGCGTCGACGGCAGCCTGCGCCCCGAACAGCTGGACCTGGCCGCCTTCGTGCGCCTGGCCGACAAGCTGGCCGAACAGCAGGGCTGACCACGCGCCCGCTCTCTGCGTGGGAGCGGGCTTGCCCCGTGGTCAGTGATAACTGGCCTCCACCCCCGCCAATGGCCTAGACTGCGTTATTGCGTCAGTTCGCCCAAGGCCCTTGCATGTCCGACCCCCGCTATCAGATCGACGTCAGCGTCGTGACCCGCTACCTCAAAGAACAATCCGACCCCGAAAGCAGCCGTTTCGCCTTCGCCTACACCATCACCGTACAGAACAACGGCACGGTCACCGCCAAGCTGATGTCCCGCCACTGGCTGATCACCAACGGTGACGGCGAAGTCGAGGAAGTGCGTGGCGCCGGCGTGATTGGCCAGCAGCCGCTGATCGAGCCCGGCCAAAGCCACACCTACAGCAGCGGCGCGGTCATCAGCACCCGCGTCGGCACCATGCAGGGCAGCTACCAGATGTTCGCCGAAGACGGCAAGCGCTTCGACGCCACAATTGCCCCATTCCGCCTTGCCGTGCCTGGGGCCCTGCACTGATGGCCACCTATGCCGTCGGCGACCTGCAAGGCTGCCTACAACCGCTCAAGTGCCTGCTCGAACGCGTGCACTTCAACCCGGCGGTCGACCGTCTTTGGCTGGTGGGCGACCTGGTCAACCGCGGCCCCGAGTCCCTCGAGACCCTGCGCTACCTCTATTCGATCCGCCAGGCGCTGGTCTGCGTGCTGGGCAATCACGACCTGCACCTGCTGGCGGCCGGGCACAACGTCGAGCGGCTGAAGAAAAGCGACACCCTGCGCGAGATCATCGAAGCCCCGGACGCCGACCAGCTTTTGGACTGGCTGCGCCAACAGAAGCTGCTGCACTACGACGAAGTCCGTGGCATCGCCATGGTCCATGCTGGCATCCCGCCGCAATGGACCCTGGGCAAAGCGCTGGAGCTGGCTGCCGAGGTCGAGGAAGTGCTGCGCGACGACAGCCGCCTGAAGCTGTACCTGGACGGCATGTACGGCAACGAGCCGAACAAGTGGAGCAAGGACCTGGCCGGCGTCGAACGCCTGCGGGTGATCACCAACTACTTCACCCGCATGCGCTTCTGCACCGCCGCCGGCAAGCTCGACCTCAAGACCAAGGAGGGCGCCGACAGCGCCCCCAAGGGCTATAAGCCGTGGTTTGCCCACCCGGACCGTCGCTCGCGCCATGTGAAGATCCTCTTCGGCCACTGGGCCGCCCTCGAAGGCCGTGTCGACGTGCCCGGCGTGATCGCCCTGGACACCGGCTGCGTCTGGGGTGGCGCGATGACCCTGTACAATGTCGACAGTGGTGAACTCCACCGCTGCGACTGCACCCGCGAAGGCACCCCGCGCCCGCTGGCGCCACTCAATGAACATCCCTGAAGGAACCGCACCCATGAGCGAATTCAAGCGCATTACCCCCGAGCAAGCCCTCGAATTGCGTGCGCAAGGCGCGGTCGTGGTCGACATTCGCGACCCGCAGGCCTTTGCCGCCGGGCACATCGCCGGCGCCACTCATCTGGATAATCACTCGGTTGCCGATTTCATCCGCAACGCCGACCTGGACGCGCCTACACTGGTTGTCTGCTACCACGGCAATTCCAGCCAGAGCGCCGCCGCCTACCTGGTCGGCCAGGGCTTCTCCAACGTCTACAGCATCGATGGTGGCTTCGAGCTGTGGCGCAACACCTACCCGGCGGAAACCGCCCAGGGCAGCGCCGAATAATTTTTTCATTTTTCCTCCAGCCCGCGCTCGGCGCGGGCTTGCGCCCGACCTGACGAACGGTCGCAGGCGTCTTCTCGGCTCCCTGCCCTTGACCTTGCGTATAACCAACTATCCTTAAGCCCAGGCCATCCAAAAAAGGGGAGAGCCGGTACACCGGCGTGCGGGTCATCGGTAGCGTTCCAAGGTGTTCTGGGGGGTATACAGCAATCGGCGAGCCCGGTTGCATGCCAGCATCAGCTGACTGATCCGGCGTCGTCTCCACGTATCGAGCGAGGTGACGTCATGAGCATTTTTAGCCACTTCCAACAACGTTTCGAGTCCACCCGCCAGGAAGAACTTTCGCTGCAGGAGTACCTCGAGCTGTGCAAAGAGGATCGCAGTGCCTATGCCTCGGCGGCCGAGCGGCTGTTGCTGGCCATCGGCGAACCAGAGCTGATCGACACCTCAAGCAACTCCAGGCTGTCGCGGATCTTCTCCAATAAGGTGATCCGTCGTTATCCGGCCTTTGCCGACTTCCATGGCATGGAAGAGTGCATCGACCAGATCGTCTCCTACTTCCGCCACGCCGCCCAAGGCCTGGAAGAGAAGAAACAGATCCTCTACCTGCTGGGCCCGGTGGGCGGCGGTAAATCGTCGCTGGCCGAGAAACTCAAGCAGCTGATGGAGAAGGTGCCGTTCTACGCCATCAAGGGCTCGCCGGTGTTCGAATCGCCCCTGGGCCTGTTCAACGCCGCCGAGGACGGCCAGATCCTCGAAGAGGAATACGGCATCTCGCGCCGCTACCTCAACACCATCATGTCGCCCTGGGCCACCAAGCGCCTGCAGGAATTCGGCGGCGACATCAGCAAGTTCAGGGTGGTCAAGCTCTACCCGTCCATCCTCAACCAGATCGCCATCGCCAAGACCGAGCCGGGCGACGAGAACAACCAGGACATCTCGGCCCTGGTGGGCAAGGTGGATATCCGCAAGCTCGAGGAATTCCCGCAGAACGACGCCGACGCCTACAGCTATTCGGGCGCGCTGTGCCGGGCCAACCAGGGCCTGATGGAATTCGTCGAGATGTTCAAGGCGCCGATCAAGGTCCTGCACCCGTTGCTCACCGCGACCCAGGAAGGCAACTACAACAGCACCGAGGGGTTGGGCGCGATCCCCTACTCCGGGATCCTGCTGGCCCACTCCAACGAATCGGAGTGGCATACCTTCCGCAACAACAAGAACAACGAGGCCTTCATCGACCGGATCTACATCGTCAAGGTGCCGTACTGCCTGCGTGTCAGTGACGAGATCAAGATCTACGACAAGCTGCTGGTCAACAGCTCCCTGGCCAAGGCCCATTGCGCGCCTGACACTTTGAAGATGCTGGCCCAGTTCACCGTGCTCTCGCGCCTGAAAGAGCCCGAGAACTCCAACATCTACTCGAAGATGCGCGTGTACGACGGCGAGAACCTCAAGGACACCGACCCGAAAGCCAAGTCGATCCAGGAGTACCGCGACGCCGCGGGCGTCGACGAGGGCATGAACGGCCTGTCGACCCGCTTCGCCTTCAAGATCCTCTCCAAGGTGTTCAACTTCGACCCTCACGAGGTGGCGGCCAACCCGGTGCACCTGCTGTATGTGCTGGAGCAGCAGATCGAGCAGGAACAGTTCCCGGCCGAGGTGCGCGAGCGCTACCTGCGCTACCTGAAGGAATACCTGGCGCCGCGCTACATCGAGTTCATCGGCAAGGAGATCCAGACCGCCTACCTGGAGTCCTACAGCGAATACGGCCAGAACATCTTCGACCGCTATGTGCTGTACGCCGACTTCTGGATCCAGGACCAGGAATACCGCGACCCGGAAACCGGCGAGATCCTCAACCGCATCGCCCTCAACGAGGAGCTGGAGAAGATCGAGAAGCCAGCTGGCATCAGCAATCCGAAGGACTTCCGCAACGAGATCGTCAACTTCGTGCTGCGCGCCCGGGCCAACAACAACGGCAAGAACCCCAGCTGGCTCAGCTACGAGAAGCTGCGGGTGGTGATCGAGAAGAAGATGTTCTCCAACACAGAGGACCTGCTGCCGGTCATCAGTTTCAACGCCAAGGCCAGCAAGGAGGATCAACAGAAGCACAACGACTTCGTCACCCGGATGGTGGAGCGTGGCTACACCGACAAGCAGGTTCGACTGCTGTCGGAATGGTACCTGCGGGTCAGGAAATCGCAATAAAGCGACACGCTACACGCCGTGCGTCCGAGGCTGGCCTTGCCAGCCCGGGCGGCGGCGGCTGCTTTTACGTGCAGCTCGTAGCTTGAAGCGTGCAGCTGTTCCCAGCTACCGGAGGGACCATGAGCTACGTAATCGACCGACGCCTGAACGGCAAGAACAAGAGCACGGTCAACCGCCAGCGCTTCCTGCGGCGTTACCGTGAACACATCAAGAAGGCCGTCGAAGAGGCCGTGAGTCGCCGCTCCATCATGGACATGGAGCATGGCGAACAGATCAGCATCCCGGGTCGCGACATCGATGAACCCGTGCTGCACCACGGTCGCGGCGGCAAGCAGACCATCGTCCATCCCGGCAACAAGGAATTCACCGCCGGCGAACACATCGCCCGGCCACAAGGTGGCGGCGGTGGCGGTGGCCGCGGCAAGGCGGGCAACTCCGGCGAGGGCATGGACGACTTCGTGTTCCAGATCACCCAGGAAGAATTCCTCGAATTCATGTTCGAGGACCTGGAGCTGCCCAACCTGGTCAAGCGTCACCTGACCGGGGCCGACACCTTCAAGACCGTGCGCGCAGGCATTGCCAACGAGGGCAACCCGTCGCGCATCAACATCGTGCGCACCCTGCGCTCTGCCCACGCCCGGCGCATAGCCCTGACCGGCAGCAGCCGTGCCCTGTTGCGCGAGGCGCAAAAGGAACTGGAGCGGCTCAAGGTCGAGGAACCGGACAACTTCACCGACATCCAGGACACCGAGAGCGAGATCGAACGCCTAAAGGCGCGCATCAACCGCCTGCCGTTTCTCGACACCTTCGACCTGAAGTACAACCTGCTGGTCAAGCAGCCCAACCCCAGCTCCAAGGCGGTGATGTTCTGCCTGATGGACGTGTCCGGCTCCATGACCCAGGCCACCAAGGACATCGCCAAGCGCTTCTTCATCCTGCTGTACCTGTTCCTCAAGCGGAACTACGACCGCATCGAGGTCGTGTTCATCCGCCATCACACCAGCGCCCGCGAAGTGGACGAGGAAGAGTTCTTCTATTCCCGCGAGACCGGCGGCACCATCGTCTCCAGCGCGCTCAAGCTGATGCAGGAAATCATGGCCGAGCGTTACCCGGCCAGTGACTGGAATATCTACGCCGCCCAGGCCTCGGACGGCGACAACTGGAACGACGACTCGCCGATCTGCCGCGACATTCTCGCCAATCAGATCATGCAGCACGTGCAGTACTACACTTACGTCGAGATCACCCCACGCGAACACCAGGCGCTGTGGTACGAATACGAGCGCATCGGCGAGGCGTTCCCCGACACCTTCGCCCAGCAGCAGTTGGTATCGGCCGGCGACATCTACCCGGTCTTCCGTGAACTCTTCCAGCGCAGGTTAGCCACATGACCGCCAGAGAGCAGAGACGCCAGCCCATTTCCACCGGTTCCGAATGGACGTTCGAGCTGATCCAGACCTACGACCGCGAGATCAGTCGCCTGGCCGCCCGCTACGCCCTGGACACCTACCCCAACCAGATCGAAGTGATCACCGCCGAGCAGATGATGGACGCCTACGCCTCGGTGGGCATGCCGCTGGGCTATCACCACTGGTCCTACGGCAAGCAGTTCCTCAGTACCGAGAAGTCCTACAGCCGTGGCCAGATGGGCTTGGCCTACGAGATCGTGATCAACTCCGATCCGTGCATCGCCTACCTGATGGAAGAGAACACCATGTGCATGCAGGCACTGGTGATCGCCCACGCCTGCTACGGCCACAACAGCTTCTTCAAGGGCAACTACCTGTTCCGCACCTGGACCGACGCCAGCTCGATCATCGATTACCTGGTGTTCGCCAAGCAGTACATCGCCCAATGCGAGGAGCGCCACGGCATCGATGCCGTCGAGGACCTGATCGACTCCTGCCATGCCCTGATGAACTACGGCGTGGACCGCTACAAGCGCCCCTACCCCATTTCCGCCGAGGAAGAACGCCGCCGGCAGAAGGAGCGCGAAGAGCACCTGCAACGGCAGATCAACGACCTCTGGCGCACCATCCCCAAGGGCGCCGAAAAGGGCGGCGAGAAAGACGACGCGCGCTTCCCGGCAGAACCCCAGGAGAACATCCTCTACTTCATCGAGAAGCACGCCCCGCTGCTGGAGCCCTGGCAGCGCGAAGTGGTGCGCATCGTGCGCAAGATCGCCCAGTATTTCTACCCGCAGCGCCAAACCCAGGTGATGAACGAAGGCTGGGCGACCTTCTGGCACTACACCCTGATGAACGACCTCTACGACGAGGGGCTGATCACCGAAGGCTTCATGATGGAGTTTCTGCAGTCGCACACCAGCGTGGTGTTCCAGCCAGGCTTCGACAGCCCGTATTACAGCGGTATCAACCCCTATGCTCTGGGCTTTGCCATGTACACCGACATCCGCCGCATGTGCGAGCACCCTACCGAGGAGGATCGCCGCTGGTTCCCGGACATCGCCGGCAGCGACTGGCTGTCGACGATCAAGTTCGCCATGAGCAGCTTCAAGGATGAGAGCTTCATCCTGCAGTACCTGTCACCCAAGGTGATGCGTGACCTCAAGCTGTTCAGCATCCTCGACGACGACCAGCGCGACGACCTGCTGGTGCCGGCGATCCATGACGAGGACGGCTACCGCACCATCCGCGAGCAGCTGGCCGCGCAGTACAACCTGGGCAACCGCGAGCCCAACGTGCAGATCTGGAGCATCGACCGGCGTGGCGCCCGCTCGCTGACCTTGCGCCACCAGCAGCACAACCGCAAACCCCTGGGCGACTCCACCGAGGAGGTGCTCAAGCACCTGCACCGCCTGTGGGGCTTCGACATTCACCTGGAGACCGTGCAGGGCGATCAGGTGATGAAGACCCACCACATGCCACCGCGCAGCGAGCACAGCGAGGCCGGCGACTACGGACGCATGGACCTGGCCGTGGTACACCACCTCTAGCCATCACACACCTCCATTTCTGCCGACAGGGTATCCTGTCGGCAGAAAAGGAGGTTTCACATGCAGATCTACAAGGTTGGCGGCGCTGTACGTGACCGCCTGCTCGGCCGTCCGGTCAGCGACGTCGACTGGCTGGTGGTTGGCGCCAGCGTCGAACAGATGCAGGCCCTGGGCTACCGCCCGGTGGGCGCGGATTTTCCGGTTTTTCTTCACCCCAGGTCCGGTGAGGAGTACGCCCTGGCCCGCACCGAGCGCAAGAGCGGGCGCGGTTATGGGGGTTTCACCTTCCACGCAAGCCCCGACGTCACCCTCGAAGAAGACCTGATTCGCCGCGACCTGACCATCAACGCCATGGCCGAGGACGAACACGGCCAGCTGTACGACCCCTACCACGGCAAGGCAGACCTGGATAACCGAATCCTTCGCCATGTTTCCCCGGCATTCGCAGAAGATCCACTGCGAGTGTTGCGTGTTGCGCGCTTTGCGGCGCGCTATGCACCTCTGGGTTTCGAGGTTGCCGACGAAACCCTTGCCCTCATGCGGCAGATCGCCGAGTCGGGCGAACTGCAGGCGCTTACTGCCGAACGCAGCTGGAAGGAGATCGAACGGGCATTGATGGAAAACGAGCCACAGGTGTTCGTCGAGGTGCTGCGCAGTTGCGGCGCACTGAAAGAGCTTATGCCAGAGCTGGAGCACGGCACCGATACACTGACTGCACTGCACCAGGCGGCCAGGCACCAGCAATCCCTGCCTGTGCGTTGGGCTTGCCTGCTGCGCGGATTGGAATCAACGGCGATCAAAGCACTCAACCAGCGCTTCAAGGTCCCACGCGAATGCCAGGAACTGGCGGTACTGGTGGGGGAGTTCGCCGAACAGGCCGATCAAGCTCTGGCACTTGAGCCGACAAGCCTGCTGGAAATGCTGCAGAAGTTTGATGTGTACCGTCGGCCGCAGCGTTTCGACGACTTCATTGCCGCGTGTGAAATGGCAGCAGTGGACTCGAGTTATCCACAAGGCAAGTACCTGCGCGATGCAGCTGCGGCAGCTCGGGCCGTGGATGTGAAGCCGCTTGTGCAACAGGGCCTGACCGGCCAAGCCTTGGGGGAAGCGCTGAAGGCGCAAAGGCTCAAGGCGCTGAAGGCCTACACGCAGCAGTGAGCCCATCGCAGGGAGCAAGTCCGATTGGTGGAAGAGGGCTTGCTCCGCGATCGCAAGTGCGGCTCAGACCTGCGTGAGCTGCAGCCCACGCCACTCGAACGGCACCGGCGCCAGTACCTGATCGATGCTCGCCTCTTCCCACAACTGCGCCATGGGCTTGCCGACCCCAGGGTGCACCCGTTGGGGCGCCAGCAAAGACAAGGGCCACAGCACGAACGCGTTCTTCAGGATCTCCGCCCGCGGCAGCACCAAGCCGTTGAAGGTGCCATGCAGATCGTCGTACAGCAGCACGTCGATATCCAGCGGAAGGCCCTTGCGGTCGGGTGCGTAGCGGCCATTTTCCGCTTCGATGAACTTCAGCCGGCGGTCCAGCTCCAGCAGCGGCAGGTCGGTCTTGCCGGTCACCACGAAGTTGATGAATGGCCCGCTCTTGATACCCACTGCCTGGCTTTCGAACGCCGGCGAGCAACGCATGTCGATGAGTATCGCAGCCAGGGCATCGAGCCCGGCGCACAGGTGCCGCTCGCGGTCGATGTTGCTACCCAGCCCGAGATATACGGTACTCAGAGACATCCGCGCTCGATCTCCACGCCAACGCCGCCCCGGGCCGCAGGCACCGCACCCGGCTTGGTCAGTTTCAGCCGCACCCACGGGATCTTGAACTCTTCCATCAGTACGGCCACCAGACGCTCGGCAAAGGTCTCCACCAGTTCGAAGCGCGCCTGCTCGGCGAAGGCCTGGACGCGCGCCGAGACACTGGCGTAGTCCAGGGCCAGCGACAGGTCGTCACCGGCCGCCGCCGGGCGGTTGTCCCAGGCGAAACTCAGGTCAAGGCGCAGGCATTGGCGAATATCCCGCTCCCAGTCATAGGCACCGATGACGGTATCGACTTCCAGGCCTTCGATGAACACTCTGTCCAAGCACTTCTCTCCACAGCACGACAAGGGCGACGGGCGCCGTTAGAATCAGGGCGTCCTCGCCCGGAATAGTTAGCATGTTTTGGTCACTGGCGCTGCTTGCCTACCTGCTCGGCTCTCTGTCCTTCGCCATCGTCCTGAGCCGCCTCAGCGGCAGCCCCGACCCGCGCTCCAGCGGCTCGGGCAATGCCGGCGCGACCAACATGCTACGCCTGGCCGGCCGCAAACTGGCGATCCTGACGCTGCTCGGCGACCTGTGCAAGGGCATGTTGCCAGTACTGCTGGCCCGCCTGGCCGGGCTCGACCAGCAGGAGCAGGCCTGGGTCGGCATCTGCGCGGTGCTCGGCCACCTGTTCCCGGTGTACTTCCGTTTCCAGGGCGGCAAGGGCGTGGCCACTGCCGCCGGCATGCTCATGGCGTTGTACTTTCCCGCCGCGCTGCTGGCCATCGGCGCCTGGCTGCTGACCTTCTACCTCACCCGCACCAGCTCGCTGGCGGCGTTGATCGCCACGCCATTGACGCTGC
>NZ_NIBE01000070.1:2777-48181 GCF_002205115.1 Pseudomonas sp. DrBHI1 | reverse complement strand
GGGCGCGAGCGCCATTTCTGAGGCGCCCGCACAAGCCGGCACCTTTCACACCGCCGGCAACTGCTCCATCGGCCAGCGCGCCTGCACGCTGATGGCCAGGTCCTGCCGCTGCCCGGCCAACAGGCGCTGGCAACCGGCATAGGCGATCATCGCGCCGTTGTCGGTACAGAACCGTGGACGGGCGTAATAGACGTTGCCCTTGATGCTGGCCAGCATTTCTTCCAGCGAAACGCGCAAGGCCTTGTTGGCGCTCACGCCACCGGCGATGACCAGGCGTTTGAGGCCAGTCTGCTTGAGCGCACGCTTGCACTTGATGGTCAGAGTCTCCACCACCGCCTGCTGGAACGCCAGCGACACGTCGCAACGGGTTTGCTCGTTGTCGTCCCCGGCGTCGCGGCATTGCTGCCAGGTGTTCAGGGCGAAGGTCTTGAGGCCGCTGAAGCTGAACTGCAGGCCCGGCCGATCGCACATCGGCCGCGGGAACACGAAGCGCCCGGGCGTGCCTTGCTCGGCCAGGCGGGCGATCTCGGGGCCGCCCGGATAATTGAGGCCGATCAGCTTGGCGGTCTTGTCGAAGGCTTCGCCAGCGGCGTCGTCCAGGCTCTCGCCCAACAGCTCGTACTGGCCGATGCCATCGACGCGCACCAGCTGGGTGTGCCCACCGGACACCAACAAAGCGACGAACGGAAATTCCGGCGGCTGCTCCTCGAGCATCGGCGCCAGCAGGTGGCCTTCCATATGGTGCACACCGATCGCCGGAATATCCCAGGCAAAGGCCAGCGCCTGGGCGCAGGAGGCGCCCACCAGCAGCGCGCCGACCAGGCCGGGACCTGCGGTGTAGGCGATGGCGTCGATCTCGGTGGCGACGCAGTCGGCTTCCTGCAGCACCTGGCGAATCAGCGGCAGCATGCGCTTGACGTGGTCGCGCGAGGCGAGCTCGGGCACCACGCCGCCATAGACGCGGTGCAGGTCGATCTGGCTGAACAGCGCGTCGGCCAGCAGGCCGCGCTCACTGTCGTATAATGCGACGCCAGTTTCGTCGCAGGATGTTTCCAATCCCAGTACTAGCATGGGTCCGTGCCTTGTTGAGGCTGAATTCGAAGGCGCGCATGATAGTCCCCGTGTCCGGTGCCGACCAGCGGTTTTCGATCAGAGGCTTTGCATTCCGGCCAGCTAAGGGTTAACATCCGCAACCCTTGAAAACCGACGTTCTCCAGCACACCTTATGTTTTGCCAGGAGCACGTCTACCCCGGTAATGAATTAAGGTAGCCCTGGATGCCAGCCGTCAAAGTTAAAGAGAACGAACCCTTCGACGTAGCTCTGCGTCGTTTCAAGCGCTCCTGCGAAAAAGCCGGTGTACTGGCTGAAGTTCGTAGCCGCGAGTTTTACGAGAAGCCGACCGCCGAGCGCAAGCGCAAAGCCGCTGCCGCTGTAAAGCGTCACGCCAAGAAGGTTCAGCGCGAACAGCGCCGCGCCGTTCGTCTGTACTAAGTACAGCCGTTCTACGCAAAGCTTCTGCCATGCCCGGCCTCGTGCCGGGCAGATGGCAGCGGTCGCTTCAAACCCTTGGCCATGCGCCTTGGGCGCCCCGGCAAAAGCCATGGGCAACCCGCATCAACGCGTCAGAACTGGTCCTCGACCAGGCGTGCACGTCCTTTCTGACGAGCCCTTCATGGGCTGGTGACGAGCACACTCCTCTTCCTGCGAGATACCCCACGCCAAACCCGCGCACAAGCGTTTAGACTTGCCAGTTGCCAGATGACGAGACTGCCATGGCCGGGCTGATTCCCCAGAGCTTCATCGATGACCTTCTCAACCGCACCGACATCGTCGATGTGGTGAGTTCGCGCGTCCAGCTGAAGAAGACCGGCAAGAACCTGTCCGCCTGCTGCCCGTTCCACAAGGAAAAGAGCCCCTCCTTCACCGTCAGCCCCGACAAGCAGTTCTACTACTGCTTCGGCTGCGGCGCCGGCGGCAACGCGCTGGGCTTCATCATGGACCACGACAACCTGGACTTCCCCCAGGCGGTCGAGGAGCTGGCCCGCGCGGCCGGCATGGAGGTACCCCGGGAAGAGGGCCGCCGCGGACAGAAGCCGCGCCAGCCAACCGATTCACCGCTGTACCCGCTGCTGGAAGCAGCCAGCGAGTTCTATCGCCAGGCCCTGCGCGGCCATGCCACTCGCAAGGCAGCGGTGGACTACCTCAAGGGCCGCGGCCTGTCCGGCGAGATCGCCCGCGACTTTGGCCTGGGCTTCGCCCCGCCGGGCTGGGACAACCTGCTCAAGCACCTGGGCGCCGACGCGTTGCAGCAAAAGGTGATGATCGACGCAGGCCTGTTGATCGAGAACGCCGAGAGCGGCAAGCGCTACGACCGTTTCCGTGATCGGGTGATGTTCCCGATCCGCGACAGCCGTGGCCGGGTCATCGCCTTCGGCGGCCGGGTACTGGGCGACGACAAGCCCAAGTACCTGAACTCCCCGGAAACCCCGGTATTCCACAAGGGCCAGGAGCTGTATGGCCTGTACGAGGCGCGCAAGCACAACCGCAACCTCGACGAGATCATCGTGGTCGAGGGCTACATGGACGTCATCGCCCTGGCCCAACAAGGCCTGCGCAACGCGGTGGCCACCCTCGGCACCTCCACCAGCGAGGAGCACCTCAAGCGCCTGTTCCGCGTGGTGCCCAGCGTGCTGTTCTGCTTCGACGGCGACCAGGCCGGCCGCAAGGCCGCCTGGCGCGCCCTGGAGGCGACCCTGTCGAGCCTGCAAGACGGCCGCCGCGCGCGCTTCCTGTTCCTGCCCGAGGGTGAAGATCCGGACAGCCTGGTGCGCGCCGAAGGCACCGACGCCTTCCAGGCCCGCATCAACCAGCACGCCCAGCCTTTGGCCGACTACTTCTTCGAGCAGTTGAGCAACGAAGCCGACCCGCGCTCGCTGGAAGGCAAGGCGCACATGGTCACACTGGCCGCGCCGCTGATCGAGAAAGTGCCGGGCGCCAACCTGCGCCAATTGATGCGCAACCGCCTGAAGGACATCACCGGGCTTGACCCGCAGCAGATGGAGCAGCTGGCGCAGAGCGCGCCAACGCCAAGCGTGCCGGACTACGACCCCGGCTACGATTACGACGCCATGGCCAGCTACACGCCTGACCATGGCGACATGCACTACCCGCCCGACTATACGCCGCAGCAGCAGGAGCAACGTCCCTGGACGCCAAACAAAGGCGGTAGCAAGAAACAGTGGGACGGCAAGCCATGGGACAAGAAAGGCGGCAAGCCCTGGCAGCGCGACGGCCAGCGCGGCGAAGCCCCGCCACGGGTGCCAGCGCCGGTCGAACCGCCGACACTCTCGGCCCTGCGCACCTTGCTGCACCACCCGCTGCTGGCCGGCAAGGTCGAGGACGCCAGCCACTTCGCCGACGAAGAGCAAATGTACAGCCAGCTGCTGGTGGCGCTGATCGAGGCCGCGCAGAAAAATCCTAAGCTAAGCTCAATGCAGCTGATCGCACGCTGGCACGGCACCGAGCAGGGCCGCCTGCTGCGCGCCCTGGCGGAAAAGGAATGGTTGATCGATGCCGACAACCTTGAACAACAGTTTTTCGACACTATAACTAGTTTGTCAGCTCGCCAGCGCGAGCGCATCTTGGAACATTTGATCAGAAAATCGCGTCAAATCGACTTGGACGGGGAAGAAACCGCCAAGCTTCGCGAACTGCTCAGACGCAATGTTCCAGCACAAAACCCGACCTCATCTGGCGCGTGAGGTCCAGGTTCGGGTATAATCCTCGGCTTGTTTTTTGCCCGCCAAGACCTTCAGTGGATAGGGTGTTATGTCCGGAAAAGCGCAACAGCAATCTCGTATCAAAGAGTTGATCACCCGCGGTCGTGAGCAGGGCTACCTGACTTACGCGGAGGTCAACGACCACCTGCCTGAGGATATTTCAGATCCGGAACAGGTGGAAGACATCATCCGCATGATCAACGACATGGGGATCAACGTATTCGAGAGTGCTCCGGATGCGGATGCCCTGTTGTTGGCGGAAGCCGACACCGACGAAGCCGCAGCCGAAGAAGCCGCAGCCGCGTTGGCGGCAGTTGAGACCGATATCGGCCGCACGACCGACCCGGTGCGCATGTACATGCGCGAGATGGGTACCGTCGAACTGTTGACCCGCGAAGGCGAGATCGAAATCGCCAAGCGTATCGAGGAAGGCATCCGTGAAGTCATGGGCGCCATTGCTCACTTCCCGGGCACCGTCGACTACATCCTCGGCGAATATGATCGCGTCACCAGCGAAGGTGGCCGTCTGTCTGACGTTCTCAGCGGTTACATCGACCCTGATGACAACATCGCCGCGCCGACCGAAGAAGTGCCGATTCCAGGTGCCAAGGCCGCTGCCGCGAAGGAAGAGGAAGACGAAGAAGACGAAGAAAACGCCGACGGCGATGACGAGGAAGAGGCCGAAAGCGGTCCGGATCCGGTCGTTGCCGCGCAGCGTTTCGGTGCGGTCAAGGATCAGCTGATCGACACCCTCAAGGTGCTGAAAAAGCACGGTCGAAGCCACAAGGACAGCATCGGCGCCATGCAGGCCCTTGCCGACCTGTTCATGCCGATCAAGCTGGTGCCGAAGCAGTTCGACGCACTGGTCGAGCGTGTACGCAGCGCCCTGGACCGTCTGCGCCAGCAGGAACGCGCCATCATGCAGCTGTGCGTGCGTGATGCCCGCATGCCGCGCGCCGACTTCCTGCGCCTGTTCCCGAGCAACGAGACCGACCAGACCTGGTCCGGTGACCTGGCCAAGCGCAACACCAAGTGGGCCGCCGCCCTGGGTGAGAAAGACGCCGCCATCGTCGCCTGCCAGCAAAAACTGATCGACCTCGAGACCGAGACCGGCCTGACCGTCGCCGAGATCAAGGACATCAACCGTCGCATGTCCATCGGCGAAGCCAAGGCCCGCCGCGCCAAGAAGGAAATGGTCGAGGCGAACCTGCGTCTGGTGATCTCGATCGCCAAGAAGTACACCAACCGCGGCCTGCAGTTCCTCGACCTGATTCAGGAAGGCAACATCGGCCTGATGAAGGCGGTGGACAAGTTCGAATACCGTCGCGGCTACAAGTTCTCGACCTACGCCACCTGGTGGATCCGCCAGGCGATCACCCGCTCGATCGCCGACCAGGCGCGCACCATCCGTATCCCGGTGCACATGATCGAGACGATCAACAAGCTCAACCGCATTTCCCGGCAAATGCTGCAGGAAATGGGTCGCGAACCGACCCCGGAAGAGCTGGGCGAACGCATGGAGATGCCTGAGGACAAGATCCGCAAGGTCCTGAAGATCGCCAAGGAGCCGATCTCCATGGAAACCCCGATCGGTGACGACGAAGATTCGCACCTGGGCGACTTCATCGAGGACTCGACCATGCAGTCCCCGATCGACGTGGCCACGGTCGAAAGCCTCAAGGAAGCGACCCGTGACGTGCTCTCGGGCCTGACCGCACGTGAAGCCAAGGTGCTGCGCATGCGTTTCGGCATCGACATGAACACCGACCACACCCTCGAAGAGGTAGGCAAGCAGTTCGACGTGACACGCGAGCGGATCCGTCAGATCGAAGCCAAGGCGCTGCGCAAGCTGCGCCACCCGACGCGAAGCGAGCATCTGCGCTCCTTCCTCGACGAGTAAAGACGAACCCCGGCCCAGGCCGGGGTTTTTCTTATGTGACAGAAGGTCGTTGCCACTGTCTACCCAGCGGGTGGAATGCCCGTCTACACTCGAATCAGACCCCCTGATCGAGAGGCCGCTATGCCCATGATGCCGGCCTTCCTGTTGCTGCTCCTGCTCACCTGGAACACAACGGCCGGCGCCCTGACCCTGACCGACGAGGAACAAGCCTGGCTCAGCGCCCACCCCGAGCTGCGCCTGGGCGTCGATGCTTCATGGCCGCCGTTCGAGTTCCGCGACCAGGAAGGTCGCTACCAGGGATTGGCCGCCGATTACATCGCCGTGATCCAGGAACGTCTGGGGGTCACCCTCAAGCCGATCGAGCCCAGCAGCTGGACAGAAGTGCTCGAACAGGCGCGCAGCAATCGCCTCGACCTGCTCCCCGGGATCATGTCCACTCCGGAGCGCCAGAACTACCTGGCCTTCACCCGCCCCTACCTGGACTTCCCGATCGTCATCCTCGCCCACTCCGGCGGCGCGCAACCACGCAACCTCAAGGACCTCTACGGCCTGAAGATCGCCGTGGTGGAAAACTACGCCCCCCACGAGCTGCTGCGCACCCACCACCCCGACCTCAACCTGGTGGCCATGCCCAATGTCAGTTCGACCCTGCAGGCCCTGGCCACCGACGAAGTGGACGCGGTGGTCGGCGACCTTGCCTCGAGCATCTGGAGCCTGCGCCAGCTCAAGCTGGACGGCCTGTATGTCAGCGGCGAGACACCGTACCGCTACCAGCTGGCCATGGCCGTGCCCCGGCAGCAGAAGGTGCTGGTCGGCATCCTCGACAAGGTGATGGCCGACATGAGCAGCAGTGAAGTCAGCCGTATCCAGCAACGTTGGGTGGGCAACGTCGTCGATCAGCGGACCTTCTGGCACGATGTCCTGCTCTATGGCCTGCCGGCGGTGCTGGTGCTGATGGCCATACTGGCGGTGGTGATCCGCATCAACCGGCGCCTGAGCTCGGAGATTTCCCGGCGCATAGCCCTGGAGCAGGAACTACGCAGCAGCGAGTACCACTATCGCGGCCTGGTCGAGAGCCTGTCGGCGGTGGCCTGGGAAGCCGACGCCAACGACTTCAGCTACAGCTATGTCTCGCCCCATGCCGAAGACCTGCTCGGCTACCCCACGGCGCAATGGCTCAAGCCCGGCTTCTGGCGCAGCATCCTGCACCCGGAGGACGCCCTTTGGGCGCAGGCCTACTGCGACAGCGAAACGGCAGCCGGGCGCGACCACAGCCTCGACTACCGGGTGATCCGCGCCGACGGCCACACCCTGTGGGTACGCAATATCGTCAGCATGATCGAGCACGGCCACAAGCCGCTGATGCGCGGACTGATGATCGATATCAGCGAAACCAAGCACACCGAGGATGCCCTGCGCCTGTCAGAGCAGAAGTTCGCCTCGGTGTTCCAGCAGTGTCCGGACATCCTGGTCATAGCCCGGCACAGCGATGGCTGCCTGCTGGAGGTCAATGAAGCCTTCGAGGAGCTGATCGGTCTGAGCCCCACCCAGGTGATCGGTCGCACCGCCACCGAGCTCGGCCTGTGGGGCGTGGCCGGCACCGGCCCGGCGCTGCTCGAACGCCTGCACCGGGGCGGCATTCGCAACCTGGAAATGACCTTCCGCCGCAGCAACGGCGAACTGTTCACCGGCCTGACCTCGGCCGAAACCTTCGAACTGGACAGTATGCCGGCACTGGTGGTAGCGATCCGCGACATCAGCCAGCTCAAGGAAACCCAGCAACAGTTGCAGACCTCCGAAGAGAAGTTCGCCAAGGCCTTCCACGCCTCCCCCGACGGCCTGCTGCTGTCGCGCCAGAGCGACGGCCTGCTGCTGGAGGTCAACGAAGGCTTCTGCCGCCTGACCGGCTACGACATCAGCACCACGGTCGACCAGACCTCGCTGGACCTGGGCATCTGGGTCGACCTCAACGAGCGCCAGCGCCTGGTCGACCAACTGCAGCGCGACGGATTCGTGCGCGATTTCAGCTGCCATATTCGTCGCAGCGACGGGCAGATCCGTCTCTGCGAGCTGTCCGCCCGGCCACTGCCGATCGGCGGCGTCGACTGCATGCTGACCATCGCCCGCGACATCACCGAGCGCCACCTGATGCAGGAAAAGCTGCAACTGGCCGCCACGGTGTTCGAGAACACCGCCGAGGGGGTGCTGATCACCGACACCGACCAGCGTATCAGCGCGGTCAACCGCGCCTTCAGCGAGATCACCGGCTACAGCGAGATCGAAGCCCTCGGCCAGACCCCGCGCCTGCTCGCCTCCGGCCAGCACGACAGCGCCTTCTACGCCGCCATGTGGCACCAGCTGACCGCCGAGGGCCACTGGCAGGGCGAAATCTTCAACAAGCGCAAGAACGGCGAGCTGTACCCCGGCTGGCTGACCATCAGCGCCGTGCGTAACCACGAGCGCGAGATCACCCACTTCGTCGCCGTGTTCGCCGACATCTCCAGCCTCAAGCACGCCCAGGCCAAGCTCGACTACCAAGCCCACCACGACCCGCTCACCGGCCTGCCCAACCGCGCCCTGTTCGAAAGTCGCCTGCAGGGCGCGCTGACCTGCGCCCAGGTGTCCAACCGCCAGGGCGCGGTGCTGTTCCTCGACCTCGACCGCTTCAAGCACATCAACGACAGCCTCGGCCACCCGGTGGGCGACCTGCTGCTCAAGGGCATCGCCCAGCGCCTCAAGGAGCAGGTGCGCGACGTGGACACCGTGGCCCGCCTCGGCGGCGACGAGTTCATCATCCTCCTGCCCGGCCTGCACAAACCCAGCGATGCCAGCGCCATCGCCAACAAGCTGCTGGCCGGCTTCCATGCACCATTCCAGGCCGGCGAGCACGAATTCTTCACCAGCGCCAGCATCGGCATAAGCCTGTACCCGCAGGACGGCACCGATGTCGCCAGCCTGATCCGCAACGCCGACGCCGCGATGTACCGTTCCAAGGCCAAGGGTCGCAACCGCGTCGAGGCCTACACCCGCGAGCTCACCACCCAGGCCAGCGAACGCATTGCCCTGGAACACGAGCTGCGCCGCGCCATCGAGCGCAACGAGCTGAGCCTGTGCTACCAGCCCAAGTTCAGCCTCAAGACCCAGAGCCTGGTCGGCGCCGAGGCGCTGGTCCGCTGGTCCCATCCCACTTTCGGCGAAGTGCCGCCCGAGCAGTTCATCCACTTGGCCGAGGAGAACGGCACCATCCTGCAGCTCGGCGACTGGGTGCTGGAGCAGGCCTGCCGGCAGATGCACGCCTGGAAGAAGGCCTACCACGCCTTCGGCCCGCTCTCGATCAACCTGGCCGGCGCCCAGTTGCGCCAGCCCAACCTGGCCCGGCGCATCGAACAGCTGCTGCGCAGCTACCAGCTCAAGGCCGGCGACCTGCAGTTGGAGATCACCGAGAACTTCATCATGAGCCAGGCCGAGGAAGCGCTGAGTGTGCTGCACCAGCTCAAGCTGCTGGGCGTTCAGCTGGCCATCGACGACTTCGGCACCGGCTACTCGTCACTCAGCTACCTCAAGCGCCTGCCGCTGGACATCCTCAAGATCGACCAGTCGTTCATCCGGGGCCTGCCCGACGATCCCCACGACGCCGCCATCGCCCGCGCCATCATCGCCCTGGGCCGCAGCATGCAGCTGACGATCATTGCCGAGGGCGTGGAAAACCAGGCGCAGCAGCGCTTCCTGGCCGCCGAAGGCTGCGAACAGATCCAGGGCTACATCGTCAGCCTGCCGCTGCCGCCGGACGAGTTCGCGGCGACCTTTCTTCGCATAGCACAAACGGATCTTTCGGATGGCACCCTATCGAAACCCTCGTTATAATCCAGCGCTCCTGCTGAGGGCCTATAGCTCAGTCGGTTAGAGCAGAGGACTCATAATCCTTTGGTCCACGGTTCGAGTCCGTGTGGGCCCACCAAACAGAAAGCCGCGCGATGCGCGGCTTTTGCGTTTTTGGCGGGACCACCTCAGATACAGTCCTATGGTCTCGCTCACAATCTACTCGTCAGCCGGCTCGAAGCGCTCGCCACGAAACACCCGATGTGGATTGCCACGCTCGACGCGGTGATGGAACAACCGCCGCTTCGCGCGCAGTTCGCTGTCGACCTGCTCTGCCTGTTGCGCCAGGCGTTGACCGATGAGCAGCAGCGCCAAGCGCTTGTTGGCGTGCTGGCTACGCTCGCTCTGTACCTTGACGCTGATGCCGCTGGCCAGGTGCGTGGCGCGCACTGCCGAGTCGGTGGTGTTGACATGCTGACCACCCGGCCCGGACGAACGCAAGGTCTCGAAGTGGATCTCGCTCGCCAATTCCGGTGCCGGTGGCGCAAACCGTGCGCACCCAAAGAACCAGTTCTTGCGCGCATGCCCCGGCCGGTACGGACTGCTGCACGTCCATTGCAGCGAGCCCGTCCAGTGATCTGCCAGGTGCTCGGCCTGCTCGCCCTCCAGTGCCAGCAACACAGAGCGCAAGGTACCGCGACGCTGCCCCGGCTCTTCTTCGAGTATCCGTACCGCCACGGCCTGGGCATCCGCTTCGGCCTGCAGCCTGAGCAATGCCTTGGCCACTGCCAGGGCACATTCTTCCGGCCCCTGAGCCGCCGAGAGTTGCAGTAGGATCATCAGCAGCACCCTCCGCGCGTCTTGTAGGTGAGCACCGGTTTCAGTCGTGCCAGCACGCGAACCAACCCCGCTTCACGCAAGGCACCCACCACCGAGTCGATAGCCTTGTAGGCCTCCGGCGCTTCCTCGTAGATCAGCGCCCGGTCGGCGCAGATCACGCGGCTGCCTAGTGCCGTACGACTCAGTTGCTCGACGCTGTAGCGCGAGACGAGGCGGTCCTTGCACTCGCTGCGCATCCATTTGCGTCCGGCGCCATGGGCCAGGGACAACAGGCTGCGCTCGTCGGCGATCGGCTGTACCAAGTAGCTGTAGTCGCCGCGCGAACCAGGGATCACCACCGCCCCCTGATCCGACGGTGTGGCGCCTTTGCGATGCAGCCAACCATCGAGCCCGTCGACCTGCGCTGGCGACACCAGGTTGTGGTTGATGTCGAGCAGTACATCGCCATCGGCACGCAAGCGGTCGAGCATGCGCCGGGCAATCAACTGACGGTTGGCTTCGGCAAAACGCAGCGCGCCGTCGTGCCGGCCCAGGTAATGAGTGCTGGCCTCGCTGCCCGCCTCCAGTCCGTGATGACCGAACAGGTCGACCTGCTCACGCAAGATCGCCTCGCCCAAACCACGCGAGCCGCTGTGCACCAGCAACAGCAGGTGTTTGCGCTCGATGCCCAAGGCTGCCAGGGCCGTATCGTCGTAGCTTTCATCGAGTTGCTGCAGCTCGGCGAAGTGGTTACCACCACCAATGGTGCCTAGAGAACGCTCGTGCCCCGTGGCAGGCAAACCGAAGCTGGCGACGGCCTCCTGCCACGTCTCGTCGAGCGGCAGGCCGAGGTTGCCAAGGCGTTTCTCCAGCTTGTCCAGATGCAGCTTGGCGGTCGGGATGTCCGTGCGCCACAGCGCCATGCCACAGCCGATGTCATTGCCGACCAGTGCCGGGTACAAACGCCCCACGGAAAAGAATGCCGCGCCGACCGGATAGCCACGCCCCGGATGCAGGTCCGGCATGCCGGCCACCCGATGCATGCCCCCTAGGCGAGCGGTGGTTGCGAGTTGTTGGATCGCTTTTCCTTCGATCCAGGTGTCGTCCGCGGCGACCAATACGGCGCCGTCGGACAAATTGCGAATGCAAGTGCCCATAGTCCAATCCTGATGGGTTGAAACAAAAAGATGTTCGGATTGGCAGGCCAGAGGCCGGGCGTTGCGGTACCGCTAACGAGTAGCGGCGAATGCGATCAAGCCAGGCGCGACCTGCAAAGGGTGATCAACTGTTGCATGATGTACCTCCTTTGCTGTCGGGTGAGAGAAGGCGGGCATCTTAGGTGTGTAATTGCCACCGTGCAACAACCTTGATCACATTTTCACCATGAGAACAACGTCATGGCCGAAAAACCTGACCGCTCCGCGGTACAAAAAACAATACACTGGCGGTACAGTGCCCAGCTTCCCCTGGATCTGTAGTTCGGGTCGCTCTGAGCAGCGGCAAAGTGCCTTTAGCACACCCGTTCTATTTCGCCATTACTGCCGCGTTTCTAGAATCCCTCCATCGCTTCGGCACCGGGTCGGAGCCCAGTGATCGAGGGAACGTCACATGAACATCCAAGGAACGCTTGGGGCCCTGCTCGTTGTGCCGATGCTGGCCACGCTCGCAGGTTGCGTGGCACCGGGCTCCTACAACCAGGGCCAGCAGCCCAGCCAGATGGCCGGCGGCAACGCCCCTTGCACGCCCAGTGCGACCGACAACCTGATCTCCACCGGCCGCAGCCTGCTCAGCATCGCCAACTCGGTGCTGGAAACCAAGCACAGCATGAATGGCACCTCGGCCACCTATGACCAGCGCATGCAGCTTGCGGAGAACGCGCAGAAGGTCAACAAAGGTAATCAGATGCTCGACAACGTCGAGAGCATGACTGCTGGCCTGAAGTCGCCTTGCGCCACGGCGCAGACCAGTGCGTCACGTTGATCAAATTCGATCAGGGCTGCGCAGCAGCCCCGGTCGTGACAGATTCTCGGCAATTCAAGCCGACGTCAGCACCTTGCAGCCCCGCCGCGAAATCTCGATCCTCGCATAACTTGCCTCACCGAGCCCGCTGATCCGATCAAGGCAGGCGGCAGGATCGTGCAGCGGCAGTTCCAGCAACTGTCGGGTATCGCGCTCCCACCAGCGCGATGCCAGCAGGCGCTCGATCATCGCTTCCGGGTATCGAAAACGCACGACCTTGGCCGGAAAGCCCGCCACCACGGCGTAAGGCGGTACGTCCCGGGTGACCAGGGCGCGGGTGGCAATGATCGCGCCCGTGCCCACCTCGACGCCTTCCATGATCATCGCGCCCTCGCCGATCCACACGTCGTGGCCGATCCGCGCCGGTGTGCTCGGCGGTTCGTATTGCCACTGGGTGCCGGTGAACTGGAAAGGGTGCGAACTCAGCCAATCGGTGGGGTGAGCGTATTTTTCCTGGCCGATGACCACCGCGCTGCCAATGGAGCAGTAACGCCCGATCGATTCGACCACCTGCAGCGAACCGCCGCTGCGGATATAGGTATGAGCCCCGATCGAGAGGTCGAGGGTGGCGGCGCTGACCGCCACATCGCCAATGCGCACTTCGGCCTCAAGCGCCAGCTTTGCCCGCTTGCCGAACTTGGAAATGCCTGTGCTCACCTTGCAACCGTGTTGGCGAATCCATCGCCGCCAGTACCAGTCCTTGAACTTCATGGGTCAATCACTCCTGCCATGGTCCAGGCTGCCCGATGGCAGCGGCCTGCCATCGTACCGTCTTGTCGGCGCAATGCCAGCCCCGGACGCCTCTGTGCGCCTTGCGCGAAGCGGTCGCGCTTGCATAGGCTAGCAGCTCGACAAAAGAGACCTACCATGCCGGCCACCTCCTCCATCGCCCTTGACGCCATCGATCGCCAGTTGATCGCGCTGCTGCAGATCAATGCCCGCGAAAGTGTCGCCACCCTCGCCCGCCAGCTGGGCATCGCCCGCACCACGGTGAACTCGCGGCTCGAGCGCCTGGAGCGCAACAAGGTGATCACCGGCTATGGCGTGCGCCTGGGGCAGCGCCTGATCGGCGGCGGCCTGCAGGCGTACGTGGGGATCAAGGCGCAGCCGCGTTCGGGCAAGGACATCGTGCGCCACCTCAGCGCCATGGGGCAGGTCCAGCAACTGTGCGCGGTCAGTGGCGAGTTCGACTACGTGGCCTGGCTGCTCAGCGACTCGCCGGAGCAACTGGACCAGTTGCTCGACCTGATCGGCAGCCTCGACGGGGTGGAGAAGACCACCACATCGATCATCCTCAGCAGCAAGGTGGACCGCGGCCAGCCGGGCTGACCGCGGCGCCCGATCCTCAGGCCTCCATCGCGTCGAGCAGCCCTTCCAGCAGCGCGCGTACCGTTTCCGCCGAATGCAGGATCGACCAGATCATCGCCCGCCCCGCCTCGGGGGCATGGTGCTGGGCGTAGTCGTCGGCGATTTCCTGGATGGCCCGGGCCAGCATGCTGGCGTGGACCAGGGCGTCGGCGGCATCGACGCCGGGGCGCACGGTGAAGATGGGGGGATGACTGGACTGGCAGGAGCAGAAGGACTGCTCGGTGGTTGGGTTCAGGGCGAGGGGTGGGTCGGGGACGATCTTTTTCATAGCGCAGTATCCAAGTTGAGCCAGGAATTACTGCCATCGGCGTCCTTCTCACGGGAATTGGGTGGCAGCCGTACGCGGGGTGAGAATCCGGCCAACTTGGAAACCGGCCAGGCAAAAGCCTGCCCGCGCAAGGCTGCCATAACGCATACCTCGGCGCTCAAGTTGGAAGAGGGTTCTCACGCCCGATCACCGAATAGGCGGTGACCGGCTGAAGTTAACCGCCAAGGGTTCTCCCAAACTGCCAGACCGAGGCTACATGGCGCGTAGGATACTTCCTGTTATTACTTGTCTCTGTAGGACCAAGCTGATCCTCGTCAGAAAGACGCGGTCGCTATAGGGGGCGCGCAGGAAACAAAGTTGCAAGCATCACCGGCTTGGGAACGGGCTTGCCCCGCGATGCGGTGTATGGCACCGACTTCGCCGGTGATCGCGGGTCAAGCCCGCTCCCCCAAAGAGAGCAGCTGATACCGGGTCAAAATCGTCATTTTATGCAAAAAATAGAACACTATGACGAAACAAATCACATAACGACGCCAATCTGCACCTTAATAACGAACACCCCACTTCATAAAATGGCCACCAGGCATTCTCTATACTCAGGCTCCGCCCCCTGCGCAGCCCCTGGCAAGGTCATTACATGAACAAGAAAAACCGCCACCCCGCCGACGGCAAGAAACCCATCACCATCTTCGGCCCCGACTTCCCGTTCGCCTTCGACGACTGGCTGGAGCACCCGGCCGGCCTGGGCAGCATCCCCAAGGAGCGCCATGGCGAAGAGGTGGCGATCGTCGGTGGTGGCATCGCCGGGCTGGTGGCGGCCTACGAGCTGATGAAGCTGGGCCTCAAGCCCGTGGTGTACGAGGCCTCCAAGCTGGGTGGCCGGCTGCGCTCGCAGGCGTTCAACGGCACCGACGGCATCGTCGCCGAACTGGGCGGCATGCGCTTCCCGGTGTCGTCCACCGCGTTCTACCACTACGTCGACAAGCTTGGCCTTGAGACCAGGCCCTTCCCCAACCCGCTGACCCCGGCTTCGGGCAGCACGGTGATCGACCTGGAAGGCCAGACCTACTACGCCGAAAAATCCGCCGACCTGCCGCAGCTGTTCCACGAAGTGGCCGACGCCTGGGCCGACGCCCTGGAGAGCGGCGCGCAGTTCGGCGATATCCAGCAGGCCATCCGCGACCGCGACGTGCCGCGCCTCAAGGACCTGTGGAACAAGCTGGTGCCGCTGTGGGACGACCGCACCTTCTATGACTTCGTCGCCACCTCGCGCTCGTTCGCCAAGCTGAGCTTCCAGCACCGCGAGGTGTTCGGCCAGGTCGGCTTCGGCACCGGCGGCTGGGACTCGGACTTCCCCAACTCGATGCTGGAAATCTTCCGCGTGGTGATGACCAACTGCGACGATCACCAGCACCTGGTGGTCGGCGGCGTCGAGCAGGTGCCGCAGGGCATCTGGCGCCATGTGCCGGAACGTTGCGCCCACTGGCCGGCCGGCACCAGCCTCAGCGGCCTGCACGGCGGCGCGCCACGCACCGGGGTCAAGCGCATCGCCCGGGCCAGCGACGGGCGCCTGGCGGTCACCGACAACTACGGCGACGTGCGCCACTACGCGGCGGTGCTCACCACCTGCCAGAGCTGGCTGCTGACCACCCAGATCGACTGCGAGGAGTCGCTGTTCTCGCAAAAGATGTGGATGGCCCTGGACCGCACCCGCTATATGCAGTCGTCGAAGACCTTCGTCATGGTCGACCGGCCGTTCTGGAAGGACAAGGACCCGGAAACTGGCCGCGACCTGATGAGCATGACCCTCACCGACCGCCTGACCCGTGGCACCTACCTGTTCGACAACGGCGACGACAAGCCTGGGGTGATCTGCCTGTCATACGCGTGGATGAGCGACGCCCTGAAGATGCTGCCGCACCCGACCGAAAAGCGCGTGCAGCTGGCCCTCGACGCGCTGAAGAAGATCTACCCCAAGACCGATATCGCCGGGCATATCATCGGCGACCCGATCACCATCTCGTGGGAGGCCGACCCGCACTTCCTCGGCGCCTTCAAGGGCGCGCTGCCGGGCCACTACCGCTACAACCAGCGCATGTACGCGCACTTCATGCAACAGGATATGCCCGCCGAACAGCGCGGCATCTTCATCGCCGGTGACGACGTGTCGTGGACCCCGGCCTGGGTGGAAGGCGCTGTGCAGACTTCGCTCAATGCCGTGTGGGGTATCATGAACCACTTCGGTGGCCAGACCCACCCGGACAACCCCGGCCCGGGCGATGTGTTCCACGAGATCGGCCCGATCGCCCTGGCCGACTGAGCGAAGGAGTAGCGCCATGCGCATCGCCCTGTTCCAGGGCACGCCCAAGCCGTTGGACGTGCCCGGCAATCTCGAGCGCCTGCAGCACCAGGCCCAGCAGGCTGCCGCCCAAGGTGCGCAGTTGCTGGTGTGCCCGGAAATGTTCCTCAGCGGCTACAACATCGGCCTGGACCAAGTGGAACGCCTGGCCGAGGCCGAGGACGGCCCCTCGGCCATGAGTGTCGTCGAGATCGCCCAGGCGCACCGGATCGCCATCGTCTACGGCTATCCGGAACGGGCCGAGGACGGGTCGATCCACAACAGTGTGCAACTGATCGACGCCCATGGCCGCAGCCTGTGCAACTACCGCAAGACCCACCTGTTCGGCGAGCTGGACCGCTCGATGTTCAGCCCGGGCGACGATCACTTTCCGGTGGTCGAGCTGGACGGCTGGAAGGTCGGGCTGCTGATCTGCTACGACATCGAATTCCCGGAGAACGCCCGACGCCTGGCGCTGAACGGCGCCGAGCTGATCCTGGTGCCGACGGCGAACATGGCGCCTTACGACTTCGTCTGCCAGGTGACCGTGCGCTCGCGGGCGCAGGAGAACCAGTGTTATCTGGTATACGCCAACTACTGCGGCAGCGAAGGCGAGATCCAATACTGCGGGCAGAGCAGCATCGTCGGGCCGGATGGTGATGTGCTGGCGATGGCCGGGGACGAAGAGGAGCTGTTGCTGGCGGATCTGCAACGCGAGCGGGTATTGAGAGGTCGGGAGGCGTTTCCCTACCTGGCGGACCTGCGTCGGGATCTGCATTAACAGCGACAGGGCCAGAACAGACAACCTCGGCATTGCACGCTAGCATGGCGTCATGTCCGACGCCATTCGCCACCTCACCCTCGCCAACGGCCTGCACCTGACCCTGCGCCACGCGCCACGCCTCAAGCGTGCGGCGACGGCGTTGCGGGTGCATGCCGGCAGCCATGACGCACCCGCGCGCTGGCCGGGCCTGGCGCACTTTCTCGAACACCTGTTCTTCCTCGGCAACAGGCGTTTTCCGCTGGACGACGGCCTGATGCGCTACGTCCAAGGCCTGGGTGGCCAAGTCAACGCCAGTACCCGCGAACGCACCACCGACTTCTTCTTCGACGTGCCCCCCATAGCGTTGGCCGGTGGGCTGGAG
This sequence comes from Pseudomonas sp. DrBHI1, assembly GCF_002205115.1. NCBI lineage: Bacteria > Pseudomonadati > Pseudomonadota > Gammaproteobacteria > Pseudomonadales > Pseudomonadaceae > Pseudomonas > Pseudomonas sp. DrBHI1. Next base: position 30,725 of record NZ_NIBE01000070.1, on the reverse strand, counting down.
CGTCTGTGCCAGATGCTCGCCGAGCCGGACTTCGCCATCGCGCGCCAGCGCCGCGAGCGCGAGGTGATCCATGCCGAGTTCATCGCCTGGTCGCGCAATCCCGACGCCCAGCGTCAGTTCGCCTTGTTGCAGTCGGTGTCGGCACGCCATCCGCTCACCGGCTTTCACGCCGGCAACCGGCACAGCCTGCCGCTGGAAAACGATGCCTTCCAGCAAGGGCTGAGGCAGTTCCACCACGACTTCTACCAAGGCGGGCAACTCACCCTGAGCCTGGCCGGCCCGCAGCCGCTGGATGAGCTGGCGCACCTGGGCAGGCAGTTCGGTGGTCTGTTCGCCAAGGGCGAAAGCGTCGCCCGGCAACGGCCACCCGCCTTGCTCGACACGCCGCTGCGCCAACCAGGCGGCTGGGGCAACCGCCACGACCTGCTGTTCGCCCATGATGGACTGCCGGATGGCGCAGAGCAGGCACTCGAGCTGTTGCTGGCCCAGCTCACCGACAGCCGACCCGGCGGTTGGCTGGATGCCTTGCGCCAGCGCGGCTGGCTGCAGGGCTGCAAGGCGCAACAACTTCACGCCCATGCCGGGCAGTTGCTCTGGCATGTCCAGTTGCAGCTGTCGGACCAGGCTTGTCTGGACAAGACCCGGGAGCTGCTGCACGGCTGGCTGGGTTTTCTGCGCCAACAGGACCACAAGCCGCTGAACGACCGCTTCGCCCGCCTGCAGCAACGCCACGAACAGGCCGCCAGCGCAATGGAACTGGCCCAGCGCGACAGTGCCGGCCGGCCTTTCGCAGGGCTGGGAACACAAGGCCTGGAAGCCTTCGCTGCACTGCTGTGGGACCTGCCTTCCGCGGATGCCGGAGACTGGCAATTGCCCCCCGATGAAGCGCTGCTGGCAACCGAACTTCCCATGATCGACACGCCGTTGCCAGCAGGACTTGGTCTCGGTGACTGCCTGCCGCCCTCTCGTCAGTTTGCGAGCCTCAACCTGCGTTGGCACATTCCTTCGCCGCTGCGTCAGCGCATGCAGGTCGTTCTGCAACATAGTCTGCAACCCCTGCGCGAGCGTGCCGACCAGGCAGCGTTGCGACTGGGCTTCGAGGCCATTGGCGATTACTGGCAGTTGCGCCTCGCGGGGTACCCGCTGGCCGTGATCAATGCCACGCACGAGGCCCTGACCTTGCTGCGCACGCCAGCCCAGGAGCATTGGTACTCGCCAGCGGCAGCCGAAGCACCGCTGATACCGATCCGTGCGCTGCTGAAGGCACTGCCGGACGCTTTACTGATGGGTGAAGAGCAACCGCAGCCGGCTTGCACCCTGGACCAGCCGCGGCTCGACGCACTCTGGCAGCAAGCCCGCTGGCAGGGTTTGGCGCAAGGGTTCGCCCCCGCCCAACAGGGCGCCTTGGGCACGGCACTGCAAGGCCTCATGGGACAACCGATCGCCCCCTCGCCAGCGTGCCCGATACTCGGACGCCACTGGCGGCAGATCCCGACTTCGGGCAGCGAGCCCGCGCTGTTGCTGTTCTTCCCGCTGCCGGCTGATCTGCAGGCCGCCGGTCGACTGCTCGCCCACGTGCTGCAAGGCCCGGTCTATCAGCGTCTGCGCGTCGAGCTGCAGCTGGGTTACGCCGTGTTCAGCGCCTTTCGTCAGATCGAAGGCTACGGCGGACTGCTGTTCGGCGTGCAATCGCCGCACGCCAGCCACGCACAGATCCTGGGCCATCTGCTGGACCTGCTGCGCGAGGGCGTCGCGCTGGCCCCAGCGGCGCGAGCGCAGCTGGCCGATCAGTTCGACGAGACAGCGATGACCAACGCCGATGTCACGCAATGGGCCTGGCAGGCACATATCGCGACACACAATGCCGACCTGTCGCGCATGCGAAGGTCTATCCTCAATGTCGAACAAGGCCAGCTGGATGCGTTGCTCCAGCAGTTGCTCGATGCCAGGCACGGTTGGTTGTGCCTGGCCAATGCCAGTGCCCCGGACGCCGAATGGCTATGAAAAAACGGCGGGATTGTTACCGCAAATGCAATGGCGCTTTTCGAAGAATTAACCTTTCGGTACAAATTTTTCTTGTAAGATAGCGCAATCTCGGCCAATGGAACCTCTCTCTGCGGGGAGTACCCAATAATGAGCCGACCACCCCAAACCCCATCCGGAAGGAGCAAGCCCATGTGGACCAAACCTGCATACACTGACCTGCGTATCGGCTTCGAAGTGACCATGTACTTCGCCAACCGTTAAACGGCTGCGCAGTTAGACGCCCCGGCCCGCCGGGGCGTTTGTGTTTTTCCGATATGGCTTTCGGGCTAACCTTTCCGGCTAGAGAGTACCCATGTACATCCAGATCCTCGGTTCCGCCGCCGGTGGCGGGTTCCCCCAGTGGAACTGCAACTGCGTCAATTGCAAGGGCTACCGTGACGGTACCCTGCGCGCCACCGCGCGCACCCAGTCGTCCATCGCCCTGTCCGACGACGGCGAGCACTGGATCCTGTGCAATGCCTCGCCGGACATCCGCGCCCAGCTCCAGGCGTTCGCGCCGATGCAGCCGGCCCGCGCCCTGCGCGACACCGGTATCGACGCCATCGTCCTGCTCGACAGCCAGATCGACCACACCACCGGCCTGCTCAGCCTGCGCGAGGGCTGCCCGCACCAGGTGTGGTGCACCGACATGGTCCACCAGGACCTGACCACCGGTTTTCCGCTGTTCAACATGCTCAGCCACTGGAACGGCGGCCTGGTGTGGAACCGCATCGAGCTCGAAGGCAGCTTCGTCATCGACGCCTGCCCGAACCTGCGCTTCACCCCCTTCCCGCTGCGCAGCGCCGCGCCGCCTTATTCCCCGCACCGTTTCGATCCGCACCCGGGCGACAACCTCGGGCTGCTGGTGGAAGACACCCGCACCGGCGGCAAGCTGTTCTACGCACCGGGCCTGGGCCAGGTCGACGCCAAGTTGCTGGAGATGATGCACGGCGCCGACTGCCTGCTAGTCGACGGCACCCTGTGGGAGGATGATGAAATGCAGCGCCGCGGCGTCGGCACCCGCACCGGCCGCGAGATGGGCCACCTGGCGCAGAACGGCGCAGGCGGCATGCTTGAGGTGCTGGATGGCTTCCCGCGCCAGCGCAAGGTGCTTATCCACATCAACAACACCAACCCGATCCTCGACGAAGACTCGCCGGAACGCGCCGAAGTGCAGCGCCGGGGCGTGGAAGTCGCCTTCGATGGCATGAACATCGAGTTGTAAGGAGGCCCTGTGAGCGACGCAACGCCGATGTCCCCTGCCGAGTTCGAGCAGGCCCTGCGCGCCAAGGGCGCCTACTACCACATCCATCACCCCTACCATGTGGCGATGTATGAAGGCCGCGCCACCCGCGAGCAGATCCAGGGCTGGGTGGCCAACCGCTTCTACTACCAGGTCAACATTCCGATGAAGGATGCCGCGATCCTGGCCAACTGCCCGGACCGCGAAGTGCGCCGCGAGTGGATCCAGCGCCTGCTCGACCACGATGGCGCGCCCGGCGAGGACGGCGGCATCGAAGCCTGGCTGCGCCTCGGCCAGGCCGTGGGCCTGGATCCCGACCAACTGCGCAGCCAGGAGCTGGTGCTGCCCGGCGTGCGCTTCGCGGTCGACGCCTACGTCAACTTCGCCCGCCGCGCCAGCTGGCAGGAAGCCGCCAGCAGCTCGCTGACCGAACTGTTCGCCCCGCAGATCCACCAGTCGCGCCTGGACAGCTGGCCGCAGCACTATCCGTGGATCGACCCGACCGGCTACCAGTACTTCCGCACCCGCCTGGGCCAGGCCCGGCGCGATGTGGAGCACGGCCTGGCGATCACCCTGCAGCACTACACCACCCGCGAGGGGCAGGAACGCATGCTCGAGATCCTGCAGTTCAAGCTGGATATCCTGTGGAGCATGCTCGACGCCATGAGCATGGCCTATGAACTGAACCGCCCGCCGTATCACAGCGTCACAAGTGAGCGGGTCTGGCACAAGGGGATCGCCCTATGAGTTTCGACCGTCAACAGGTGCCTGCCTGGCGCCCCGGCTACCGTTTCCAGTACGAGCCGGCGCAGAAGGGCCATGTGCTGCTGTACCCCGAGGGGATGATCAAGCTCAACGACAGCGCCGGGCTGATCGGCGGGCTCATTGATGGCCAGCGTAGTGTCGCTTTGATCATCGCCGAACTCGAGCGGCAGTTCCCCGGTGTGCCCGAAGTCGCCGACGACATCGAGCAATTCATGGAGGTGGCCCGTGCCGAACACTGGATCACCCTCGCCTGAAGTACCGGTAGGACTGCCGCTGTGGCTGCTGGCCGAACTCACCTACCGCTGCCCGCTGCAGTGCCCGTACTGTTCCAACCCGCTGGACTTCGCCGAGCAGGGCAAGGAGCTGAGCACCGAGCAGTGGTTCAAGGTGATGGCCGAAGCCCGCGAGATGGGCGCCGCGCAAATCGGCTTCTCCGGTGGCGAGCCGCTGGTGCGCCAGGACCTCACCGAGCTGATCGGCGAAGCCCGTCGCCTGGGCTACTACACCAACCTGATCACCTCCGGCATCGGCCTGACCGAGCAGAAGATCGCCGCGTTCAAGCAGGCCGGGCTGGACCATATCCAGATCAGCTTCCAGGCCAGCGACGAGCAGGTGAACAACCTGCTGGCCGGCTCCAAGAAAGCCTTCGCGCAAAAGCTGGAGATGGCCCGGGCAGTGAAGGCCCATGGCTATCCGATGGTGCTCAACTTCGTCACCCACCGGCACAATATCGACAAGATCGACCGCATCATCGAGCTGTGCCTGGCCCTGGAGGCCGACTTCGTCGAACTGGCTACCTGCCAGTTCTACGGCTGGGCGCACCTCAACCGCCTGGGCCTGCTGCCGACCCGCGCCCAGCTGGAGCGGGCCGAGCGCATCACCAACGAGTACCGGGACAAGCTCAAGGCCGAAGGCAAGCCGTGCAAGCTGATCTTCGTCACACCGGACTACTACGAAGAGCGCCCCAAGGCCTGCATGAACGGCTGGGGCAGCCTGTTCCTGACCATCACGCCGGATGGCACCGCGCTGCCGTGCCATGGCGCACGCCAGCTACCGGTGCAGTTCCCCAATGTGCGCGACCACGACCTGCGGCATATCTGGTACGACTCGTTCGGTTTCAACCGTTTCCGCGGCTATGACTGGATGCCCGAACCGTGCCGCTCGTGTGACGAGAAGGAGAAGGACTTCGGTGGCTGCCGTTGCCAGGCCTTCATGCTCACCGGCGATGCCAGCAAGGCCGACCCGGTGTGCGGCAAGTCGCCGGACCATGGCATCATCCTCAAGGCCCGCGAGGAGGCCGAACACGCAACGCTGGAGATCGAACAGATGACCTTCCGCAACGAGCGCAATTCCCATGTCATCGCCCGTGGCTGAGTTCAGCGCCGCCCAGGCGGTGGCCGCTGGCACCGATTTCGCCGAGCTCAAGGTCGGCGCGCAAGGGGTGTTCTGGAACGAGTTCCGCCCCGCCGATGGCGCCTGCCGGGTCTGGCACTGGCGCGATCGGCAGGCCCGCTGCCTGACCCCGGACGGGTTCAGTGTGCGCAGCCGGGTCTATGAGTACGGTGGCGGCAGCTTCTGCCTGGGCGACGACGGGCTGGTGTTCGTCAACGAAAAGGACCAGCAGGTCTACCTGCAGGCCCTGGATGGCAGCCCACCGCGCCCGCTCACCCACGCCGACGACTGCCGCTATGGCGACGTGCAGTGGCAGGCCGGTCAGGTGCTGGCCGTCGAAGAGCAGCATGGCGAACAGGTTGTACATCGCCTGGTGGGTCTCTCGACGCAGCATCGGCAAATCCTGGCCGAAGGGGCCGACTTCTACGCCTCACCCACGCTGAGCCCCGACGGCTGCCGACTGGCCTGGATCGAATGGAACCGACCTGCCCAACCTTGGACCGTCACCCGCCTGATGTGCCGGGAACGCGAACCTTCTGGCGCCTGGGGCCCGGCATGCTGCATCGCCGGGCAGGACGAATCGCTGCAACAGCCGCGCTTCGATGAGCAAGGCCGCTTGTACTGCCTGTCCGACCGCGACGGTTTCTGGCAGCCCTGGGGCGAACTCGACGGACACTGGCAACGCCTGCCCGCCGCGCCCGCCGATCATGCCGCCGCCCCCTGGCAACTGGGCGCCAGCACCTGGCTGGCCCTTGGCCCGTCCAGCTACCTGGCCAGCTGGTTCGAGGACGGTTTCGGCCAACTGGGGCTGCGCCGCGCCGATGGCGAGGTGGAGCGTTATGCCAGTGCGTACACGCGTTTCCGTGGCCTGGCGCTGGATGACGGACAGCTCTATGCCGTAGCCGCTTCGCCGATCAGCCCACCGGCGGTAATCGCCATCGACCGGCGCAGCCATGAAGTCCAGGTGCTGGCAGGTGGCGCCGAGGTGCTGCCCGCCGAGGACATCAGTCTTCCACAACCGATTCGTTACGCCAGTGGCGAAGGCACCGCCCACGGATTCTTCTACCCCGCCATGCAAGGCACGGGCGGGCCATCGCCGCTGGTAGTGTTCATTCACGGCGGTCCGACTTCGGCCTGCTACCCGGTGCTCGACCCGCGCATCCAGTACTGGACCCAGCGCGGCTTTGCCGTCGCCGACCTCAACTACCGGGGCAGCAGCGGCTATGGTCGCGCCTACCGCCAGGCACTGCACCTGAACTGGGGAGCGAGTGATGTGGAAGATGCCTGCGCGGCTGTCGCCCACCTTGCCGGCCAGGGCCTGATCGACCCTGACCAAGCCTTCATTCGTGGCGGTAGCGCCGGCGGTTACACCACCCTGTGCGCCTTGGCCTTCCGGGACGTCTTCCGCGGCGGCGCCAGCCTGTACGGCGTCAGCGACCCCGAAGCGCTGGGGCGGGCCACCCACAAATTCGAAGGCGACTACCTGGACTGGCTGATCGGCGACCCCCGGCGCGATGCCGAGCGTTATCGCCAGCGCACGCCGCTGCTGCACGCCGGGCGGATCAAGGTGCCGGTGATCTTCTTCCAGGGTGAGCTGGACGCGGTAGTGGTGCCGGAGCAGACCCGCAGCATGCTTGAGGCGCTCAAGGCCAATGGTATCGAGGCAGAGGGGCATTTTTACGCGGGCGAGCGGCATGGCTTGCGCCAGGCGGCGAACCTGGCGCATGCGCTCGAGGAAGAGTGGAGGTTCTACAGCCGGTTGCTTGGCCGGTAGGGCAAACGTCGTTCCAGGCTTCAACCGGAACGGCGTGGGAGCGGGCTTGCCCCGCGAGGCGGTGCCTGGCACCGGCTTCGCCGGTGTTCGCGGGGCAAGCCCGCTCCCACGCTGATCATGCTTGCAGAGCGGTCTTTGATCTCAGCGCTTGGCGATGATGTACACCGCATGCACGATCCCGGGGATATAGCCCAGCAAGGTCAGCAGGATATTCAGCCAGAACGCCCCGCCGAACCCCACCTGGAGGAACACGCCCAGCGGCGGCAGGATGATGGCGATGATGATGCGGATGAAGTCCATGTGCTGCGCTCCTTGAGGGTGTATCAACACAGACTAGCCGTGCCTCGCAGAGGTTCCACCAAGCAAAAAAAACGCCCCGGGCCATGTATTTCAGGCCAGGGGCGATGCGCAGGAACGCCAGACGGTTCGTTGAAATTCTGTATGCCGGAGCAATCGGTCAGGCCGGCACTTCGCGGCGGTTGTGCTGCTGGGCATGCAGGCGGGCGAACGCCCGGGCCAGGCGCAGGAGCATCTCGTCGATATTGCCCTTGCTCACGGTCAGCGCCGGCGAGAACCGCACCACGTCGACCTGCGGCGCATTGAGCAGCAAGCCCTCCTGCAGCGCGGCCTCGACCAGCTGCGCCGCGCTGTCTTCACGCAGTTGCAGACCCCACAGCAGCCCCTGGCCACGCACCTCGCCCTGGCCGTAGCGACCCGCCAGGCGGCTCAGGCCATCGCGCAGGTGCCGGCCACTGTCCAGCACCTGCTCGAAGAAGCCCGCCTCCAGCACGGTCTGCAACACGGCCAGCCCTGCAGCGCTCATCAGCGCGTTGCCATGGTGGCTGCCCTCCAGCTCGCCCGGTTCGGCGCAGCAGGCACGGCCACGAGCCAGTAGCGCCGCCAGCGGCACGCCACCGCCCAGGCCCTTGCCGAGAGTGATGATGTCGGCCCGCACTCCGTAGGATTCTTCTGCCAATAGGGTGCCGCAGCGTCCTACACCGGTCTGCACTTCATCGAGAATCAGCAGAATGCCCAGCTCACGGCATAGGCGCTCGACACCCTGGAGGTAATCACGGGTGGCCGGGATCACGCCGGCTTCGCCCTGGATCGGCTCGAGCATGATCGCCACGGTGCGCGAGTCGACCGCTGCGTGCAGCGCCGCCAAGTCGTTGAACGGCACTTTGCTGAAGCCCGGCAAGCCGGGCTCGCAGCGGTTGCACGGCAGCGGATCGGAAGCCGACAACGCCCCAAGGGTGCGCCCATGGCAACCCTGGCTGGCGGTGATGATGTGATAGGCGCCGTTGCGGTGTAGCTGGCCCCACTTGCGCGCCAGCTTGATCGCGCCCTCGCAGGCTTCGGCACCGCTGTTGAGCAGGTAGGCCTGGTCACTGCCAGTGCGCTGGCATAGTAGCTCGACCAGGCTCAGCAGACCGCGGCTGTGATAGCCCGCACCGGGGTTGATCAGCGCCTGGGCCTGGTTGCCCAGCGCCTTGACCAGCACGCTCGGGCTGTGCCCCAGGCTGTTGACCGCGCAACCCTGGGTGAAGTCCAGGTAGGCGTGCCCCTCGCTGTCCCACAACCAGGAACCCTGGCCACGCACGAACACCTGCGGCGCACGCTCGGTGCTGGGCATCAGCCGCTCGCGGGAGAGCTGCGCGCCGGCCGGCTCGATCACCGGAGCACGCTTGGGCTCGGCGACGGCGGGCGCCGAGCGGCGCAGGTTGAACAGGTTCATCGGGGCTCCGGCCAATCACGGGTGGGCGGTCAAGGTTCCGGTCTGGCGCCGGAATCGGATATTTTGCCTTGCCTATCAAAAGTGTTTTTCATTCGGGGTAACAATCGCCTTGAAGACCGCTGTAACCCGTTGGAATACGGCGATAGACTAGGCTTACGGCCAATTTGCGGCCATTTCGTTTTTCCAGCTTTTTCGATAAGTATCACTTATGGATTTCCGACAACTGCGTTACTTCGTCGCGGTCTACGAAGAGGGCCATGTGGGCCGCGCCGCCGAACGTCTGTCACTGTCGCAGCCAGCACTGTCGCAGCAGATCCGCCAGCTGGAACATAGCCTCGACCTGAGCCTGTTCGAACGCAGCAACAAGCGCCTGCTGCCCACGCTGGCCGCCCACACCCTGTACAACCACGCCGTGCCCCTGCTCGACGGTCTGCAACGGGCCCACGAAGCCATGGGCAACTTCAAGGGCCAGTCGCTGCGCACCCTGGCCATCGGCGTGCTGCAGACCGTACGGCCAAGCCTGGTGCCACAGTTGCTGGAAAGGGTGCGCAAGGCCCAGCCGCATCTGGTGGTGCAGATCTATGAACTGTCAGGGTCGGAGATCGAGCGGCGCCTGCTCAATGGCAGCCTGGACATCGGCATCAGCTACCTGCCGCCGCGCCAGCCGGGGCTGCATGGTTTGCTGCTGTACGAGGATGAGCTTCAGCTGGTGATCCCCAGGACCCACCCGCTGAAAGACTTCAAGAAGGTCTCTATCCGCCAGGCGGCGGAGCTGCCGATGCTGATGCTCGGCGAGGAGTTCCAGATCCGCCAGATCTGGAAGGCGCAGCTGGCCAGCCAGGGTCGCAGGCCCCAGGTGCAGGCCGAGATGAACAACATGGCGGGGATCCTCGACAGCCTGGCGCACACGGCGCTGGCGACCATCCTGCCGGGCCGGGCCAAGGATGCCGCGCAGGACGACCAGGAACTGCTGTGGAAGCCCCTGAGCGAGCCGCGGGTGCCGCTCAAGGTCGGCCTGGTGTTCCGCGATGCCCAGCGCCAGCAGGCTTCGGTGGAGCTGCTGCGGACCTTGCTGGAAGAGGAAGCCGACCCACGTCAGCTGGGTGCCTCGCCACTGGATGTGCTCGGCTGAAAAATACGCGCACAAAGAAAACCCCGCCTAAGCGGGGTTTTCCAGACTGTTTCCCTTCGACATCCCTATCAACCCGCCGTCCTGGCAGGAAATCCTTCGTGTCCCTGTTCTATCTTTTCGCGCTTCCTGCGCTACTTCCGTGTAAGGCGTCCTGCTCTGTCCATTGCGCGTCCTGCGCTACGTCCATGTAAGAAAGAGTAACCGTGGATCCAATCTTAGGAAAGAGGCGAAACGTCACTACGTCGTGTAAGCCAAAGCTTACAAAAGCAGTCCTTGCACAAACACACCACCCTGACAAAGCAAAAGGCCGCCCCTGCAGAAGGATTGCATCCCCCTGCAAGAGCGGCCTTGAGCCGCAACGGACTGCTATGCAGCCCCGCAATGGTTAGAACTGCGCGGCGTCCAGCAGATAGAGCGACTCGCTCCCCGCCTTCACCGATGCCACCAGCGAGTGAACCCGTGGCAGCAGGCGTGCGAAGTAGAACCGCGCCGTGCCCAACTTGGCACCGTAGAAGTCGGCATCCCCGTCACCGGCCTTGGCCGCCCGCGCCATCAATGCCCACATGTAGGCGTAGGCGACGTAGCCGAACGCGTGCAGGTACTCGACCGAGGCCGCGCCGATTTCGTTGGGATTGCCCTTGGCCTGGTCCAGCACCCAGGCAGTCAGCTCATCGAGCTGATCAAGGGATGCCGCCAGCGGCTTGGTGAATTCACCCAGCTCGCCGCCGGCGGTGGCGATGAACTGGCGGATCTCGTCGGCGAACAGCGTGTAGTAGGCGCCGCCGCTGGCCACCACCTTGCGGCCGACCAGGTCCAGCGCCTGGATACCGTTGGTGCCTTCGTAGATCTGGGTGATGCGCACATCGCGCACCAGTTGCTCCTGGCCCCATTCGCGGATGTAGCCATGGCCGCCGAAGACCTGCTGGCCATGCACGGTGCACTCCAGGCCCAGGTCGGTGAGGAAGGCCTTGGCCACCGGGGTCAGCAGCGCCACCAGCTCCTCGCTGCGCTTGCGGACCGCGGCGTCTTCACTGTACTTGGCGCTGTCGAGCTGCATCGCCACATAGGTGGAGAACGCGCGACCGCCTTCGGTCAGCGCCTTCATGGTCAGCAGCATGCGGCGCACGTCCGGGTGGACGATGATCGGGTCGGCCACCTTGTCCTTGGCCTGTGGCCCGGTCGGAGCACGGCTCTGCAGACGGTCGCGGGCGTACTCCACGGCGTTCTGGTAGGAGCGCTCGGCCGAAGCCAGGCCCTGGATACCGACCCCCAGGCGCTCGTAGTTCATCATGGTGAACATGGCCGCCAGGCCCTTGTTCGGCTCACCGACGATGTAGCCGACCGCCTCGTCGAAGTTCATCACGCAGGTGGCCGAGCCCTGGATGCCCATCTTGTGCTCGATCGAGCCGCAAGTGGCCGGGTTGCGCGCGCCGAGGCTGCCATCCTCATTGACCAGGAACTTGGGCACCAGGAACAGCGAGATGCCCTTCGGACCTGCCGGGGCGTCCGGCAGCTTGGCCAGCACCAGGTGGATGATGTTCTCGGTGAGGTCGTGCTCGCCGCCGGTGATGAAGATCTTCGTGCCGCTGATCTTGTAGCTGCCGTCGGCCTGAGGCTCGGCCTTGGTGCGGATGATGCCCAGGTCGGTACCGGCGTGGGGCTCGGTGAGGCACATGGAACCGGCCCAGACGCCGGCGTACATGTTCGGCAGGTACTTTTCCTTGAGCGCTTCACTGGCGTGGGCGTTGATCGACAGGCAGGCGCCGGCGGTCAGCATCGGGTACAGGCCGAAGGCCAGGCTCGAGGCGTTGACCATCTCCTCGACCTGCGCCGAGACGACCTTGGGCATGCCCATGCCACCGAAGAGCGGATCACCGCCAACGCCGACCCAACCCCCTTCGGCATAAGTCTGGTAGGCCTCGATGAAGCCCGCCGGGGTACGCACCGAACCGTTGTCCCAGTGGCAACCCTCTTCGTCGGCGGCGCGGCTCAGCGGCGCGATTGTCTTGCCGGTGACCTTGCCGGCCTCCTCCAGCACGGCCATGGCCGTGTCCGCATCGACCGCCTCGGCCAGGCCGGGCAGTTGCGACCAGAGCGTGGCCACGTCGAAGACTTCATTGAGGACGAAGCGCATATCGCGCAGGGGCGCTTTATATTCAGCCATGACAACCTCTCGCTATCGGGGTCGGGGCGGCCCGTCGGGGCCGCGGCACTGGGATGACCGCAGTGTAACCGAACAACTTTTACGAGACATAGGGTCATCATGCGACCGAGTAGTCTTACATAGTCACACAACAACTCACGCCATGCGCACGGCGCCGCGCCTCGATTGCTGGCCGAAGGTCATGACGCAGTTACGCCCCGCGCCCTTGGCGCTGTACAACGCCTGGTCGGCAGACTTGAGCACTTCGTCGGGATTGCGGTGCTCGACCTGGCGCTCGGCGACGCCGATACTGATGGTCACCGACACCGTGGTGTTGGCCCCTGCGCCACGGCGCTGGCGCCCGGTGGAATCATCCTGCGGCCGGCTGTTCTGGTCGCGCAGCTGGATGGCGTAGTTGGCGATCATCTCGCGCACCGCCTCCAGGTGCGGCAGGCACTCTTCGGCGGTCTTGCCGGCGAACACCAGGGCGAACTCCTCGCCGCCGTAACGGTAGGCGCGCCCGCCGCCGGTCACCTTGGAAAGGCGGCTGGCGACCAGGCGCAATACCTGGTCACCGACGTCGTGGCCGTGGGTGTCGTTGAATTTCTTGAAGTGGTCGACGTCGGTCATGGCGATCACATAGTTGCGCCCCAGGCGCTGCATGCGCTCGTTGAGGGCCCGCCGCCCGGGCAGGCCGGTCAGCTCGTCGCGGAAGGCCATCTGGTAGGCCTCGTGGGACACCGCAGCGGCGATCATCAGCATCACCTGGCTGCACATGATGTTCAGGGTGAACGGCAGGATGAAGGTCTTGGGCAGCATCCAGAAGATGCCGATCAGGCCGATGATCTGCGCGGCATGCAACGGCCTTGGCTCGCGCAGGTACTGCACCACCAGCAGGATGAACACCGCCAGGAACAAGGGGTAGGCCAGCTGGATCAGGCTCATCCACTGGCCATGCAGCGCGGGCCAGCGGATCTCGGCCAGCCAGCCCAGCAGCGCCTCGGGAAAACTCTGCTCCAGCGCCACCGCCACGCTGCTCACGGCGAACAGCACGGCGAAGCGCGCCAGCAGGTCCTGGGCCAGGTGGGTGCGCTCCTGCCACGCCCCGTACAGGCCGAACAGCGCCGGCAGCAGCAGGCACACCAGGTGGAAGATCACCGCCGCATCCTCGCGGACCCGGCCGTTGTCGCGGTAGAAATCGGTCTGGGTATCGAGCAGGAAATAGGCGATATACACCGTAACCATCAGGAACAGCTCGCGCTGGCGGCGGTACACGGCGCAGTAGGCGCCACCCAGCAACAGCACCAAGGTGGGTAGAACGTTGAACAGCGATGTGAAGAAGACGCTGAGGTCCCTCACATAGGCTGCCGCAAGCCCTGCCAGCAACAGAATCAGCGAAGGCAGGAAGTGGCTCGCGCGTACAGCGGATAGACGAAACAAGGGTAATCTCCGACCCGGCAGATCAATAATGGCATTGTGCCCCTACTTCATCGGCAGTGCACATGAATAGATGAATACAGATGCCCGCTTTAACGGCAGATCAGGGGCGAAGCTTGAGACTTTCTCGTTACGGGATGCGACACCCGGTAGGATTTTTCCTGTTTACGCGTTCCCTGTGGGAGCGGCCTTGCGTCGCGAAAGGGCTGCAAAGCAGCCCCGGCGATCTTTGCATCAACGCTGGAATCCTGGGGCTGCTCTGCAGCCCTTTCGCGACGCAAGGCCGCTCCCACAGACGACCGCGTAAGTCGCAGCTGAAATCCAGGCGAAAAAAAACCGCCTGCCGGTAAGGGCAGGCGGTTTTTCGTACAACCAACCGGCTTAGATGGACAGACCGAAGTCTTCTTCCTTCATCGCCATCAGGTTGTCGGCGCCGGACAGGATCGCCGCGACGTGGCTGCGGGTACGCGGCAGGATGCGCTGGAAGTAGAAGCGCGCAGTCTGCAGCTTGGCGGTGTAGAACGCCTCTTCGCTGGTGCCGGCCGCCAGTTTCTCGGCAGCCAGGCGGGCGATGTCGGCCCAGAAGTAGGCCAGGCACGCGTAGCCCGAGTACATCAGGTAGTCCACCGAAGCGGCACCCACTTCCTCGCGGTCCTTCATCGCGGCCATGCCGATCTTCATGGTCAGCTCGCCCCATTCCTTGTTGATCGCCGCCAGCGGCTCGACGAACTCCTTGGTGGCTGCATTGCCTTCCTGACCCTGGCAGAACTTGTGGACGATCTTGGTGAAGCCCTTGAGTGCCTCGCCCTGGGTCATCAGCACTTTACGGCCGAGCAGGTCGAGGGCCTGGATGCCGGTGGTGCCTTCGTACAGCATGGAGATACGGCTATCGCGCACGTTCTGCTCCATGCCCCACTCGGCGATGAAGCCGTGACCGCCGTAGATCTGTACGCCGTGGTTGGCGGCCTCGAAGCCGACTTCGGTCATGAATGCCTTGGCAATCGGGGTCAGGAAGGCCAGCAGGGCGTCGGCCTTCTTGCGCTCCTCCTCGTCCTGGCTGTACTTGACGATGTCCACCTGCTTGGCGGTGAAGTACACCATCGCGCGGTTGCCTTCGGCAAAGGCCTTCATGGTCAGCAGCATGCGACGCACATCCGGGTGGACGATGATCGGGTCAGCGGCCTTGTCCGGCGCTTTCGGGCCGGTCAGCGAGCGCATCTGCAGGCGGTCACGGGCGTACTTCAGGCCACCCTGGAACGCCACCTCGGCGTGGGCCAGGCCTTGCAGCGCGGTACCCAGGCGAGCGGTGTTCATGAAGGTGAACATGCAGTTCAGGCCTTTGTTGGCCGGGCCGATCAGGTAGCCGGTGGCGCCGTCGAAGTTCATCACGCAGGTGGCGTTGCCGTGGATGCCCATCTTGTGCTCGAGGGAGCCGCAGCTCACGCCGTTGCGCTCGCCCGCACCGCCTTCGGCGTTGGGCAGGAACTTCGGCACGATGAACAGCGAGATGCCCTTGGTGCCAGCCGGGGCGTCGGGCAGGCGGGCCAGGACGATGTGGACGATGTTGTCGGCCATGTCGTGCTCACCGGCCGAGATGAAGATCTTGGTGCCGGAAACCTTGTAACTGCCGTCGGCCTGAGGTTCGGCCTTGGTGCGCAGCATCCCCAGGTCGGTGCCGCAGTGCGGCTCGGTCAGGCACATGGTGCCGGTCCACTCGCCGGACACCAGCTTGGTCAGGTAGGTGTGCTGCTGCTCGGGGGTGCCGTGGGCGGAGATGGTGTTCATCGCGCCATGGGACAGGCCCGGGTACATGCCCCACGACCAGTTCGACTCACCGACCATTTCGCTCAGGGCCAAGCCCAGCGACTCGGGCAGGCCCTGGCCGCCGTGCTCGACATCGTGGGCCAGGCTCGGCCAGCCGCCCTCGACGAACTGCTGGTAGGCTTCCTTGAAGCCGGTCGGGGTCTTCACGCCCGACTCGCTCCAGGTGCAGCCCTCGAGGTCGCCGACGCGGTTCAGCGGGGCCAGCACCTCTTCACAGAACTTCGCGCCTTCCTCCAGGATCGCGTCGACCATGTCAGGCGTGGCGTCCTGGCAGCCCGGCAGGCTCTGATAGTGCGCCTCATAGCCGAGCAGCTCGTCGCGGACGAAGCGGATATCACGCAAGGGGGCTTTGTAATCAGGCATTGCGATGAACCTCTGTGATGAGTTCGGTGGGGAGACCGCGGATACCGACCAGCTCTTGGCGGCTTTCGGTCAAACAGTTGTTTGAAACTTACGTTTAGGTGGCCTCGCTGTCAAGGTGGGCTAGCGACGGCATTTGTGCCGCCGAATATGCCATTTACGCCAACCGCCCTCAAACGCATCGCGGGGCAAGCCCGCTCCCACGGATGGAAGCGGGCTTGCCCCGCGATGTAAGCAAAAGTAATTCAGCGGGTCAGACGTAGGTGTCGATGAACCGACCGAGCATTTCATCGGAAGCCTTGGCGACTTTGGCACCGAGTTCGACTTCGTGCTTGCCCAAGGCCAGTTGCACGGTGCTGGTGGCCAGATCCAACTGCTGGCTGCGGTCGACACCGCGCAGGCGCTCGGCCTGGTATTCGGTGGACTGCCCGCTGGCGCCACGCTCGACAGCGCCGCTGGCGATCTGCTGGGCAGCCTGGTCAACACGGTTCTGGCCGTTCTGGATGGCACCCAGGCCCGCGTAGAAGGCGGAGCTCGCATTGATTTCCATGTCAGGACTCCATGACGCTGGATGAGGAACAGGCCTTATTAAAGCAGCACAGCGGGAAAAAGGCCCGTTTAAATCCCTAATAGCCTAGTGCCAGCTAATAGGCAAAGGCCTAATCCAGCAGGTCCAGCTGCAAATGCGCAGCCACCGCGTCCGCACCAGCCTGCTTCAACCAGGGCACCCGCCCCAGGCAGGGCGCGGGCAGGCGCTCGGCCAGGCTGGATAGGTTTTCTTCCAGGCGCGATGTTCGCGGATCGACGATGTTCGCCACCCATCCCGCCAGTTGCAGGCCGTCCCGGGCAATGGCCTCGGCACTGAGCAAGGCGTGATTGATGCACCCAAGTCGTACCCCCACCACCAGGATCACCGGCAGCTTCAGGGCGATGGCCAGATCCGACAGGTTGGCATGGTCGGACAGCGGCACGCGCCAGCCACCGGCGCCTTCGATCAAGGTGAAATCGGCGTGCTGCGCCAGTACCTGCTGCATGGCATCGCGCAACGCCGGCACGCTCAGCGCCACTCCGGCCTCGCGGGCTGCCACATGCGGAGCGATGGCCGGTTCGAAGGCGAAGGGATTGACCGCTTCATAGGGCAGTTTGACCGAACTTTCGTCGATCAGCGCCAGGGCGTCGCTGTTACGCAGCCCCTTGGCCGTCACCACGCACCCGGACGCCACCGGCTTGGCCGCCAGGGTGCTCAATCCCAGTTGCCGCGCCGCATGCAGCAAACCTGCGGCGATGGTGGTCTTGCCGACATCGGTGTCGGTGCCGGCAATGAAATAGGCCTGGCTCATGTCACTGCTCTCCGTCCGACGGCTTGCGTAAGACGCCGTAGACCACTTGGTAGGTGGCCGGCAGGCCTTGCACCTGGCGGTACTGTTCGTAGGCCTGCAACAGGCCCTGCATCCGCGCCCGACCGGTGAGCCCCGACGGACGCCCTGGGTTGAGGTTGTGCGCACCCAGCGCCTTGAGCTCATGGGTCAGGCTGCGCACATCGGGATAATGCAGCACGTGGGGACGCCGCTCCAGGTCGATCAGCTCCAGTCCGCTGTCACCGCACAGACGCTGGTAATCCTCGAAACGCCGGAAGCGATTGACGTGCACCATGCCATCCACGGCCTGCCAGCTGGCGCGCAATTCATCCAGCGTGCCCACGCACAGGCTGCTGAAGGCCAGCACGCCGCCGGGGCGCAGCACCCGCCTCGCCTCGCCCAGCACGCTGGCGAACTGACCGCACCACTGCACCGCCAGGCTGCTGAACAAAAGGTCGACGCAACCATCGCGCAACGGCAGGTGCTCGGCGTCCCCCGCCACATGATGCCGGGCGCCGCCCTGCTCGCGGGCATGGCGCAGCATGCCTTCGGCGATATCCACCGCCACGCCACTCGATTGCGCGAAGCGCTCGGCCAGCACCCGGCTGAAGTGGCCGGTGCCGCTGCCCATGTCCAGCCAGCGCGCAGGCGCAAGGTTGCTGGGCAGCTTTTCCAGCAGTGCCATGCCCACCGCGCGCTGCAAGGCCGCGACGCTGTCGTAGCTGGCCGCGGCGCGGGAAAACGAAGCCGCCACCTGACGCTTGTCCGGCAGGGTGCCGGGCAGGGGGGGCTGGGAAAGGTCAGTCATCACCACTCTCATGCAGGAAACTCTTGATGCCCGCCGCCAGCTCCTGGGGATACTCCAGCAGGAAAGCGTGGGAACTGTCTTCGACCAGGCCGACTTCCACGTCGGGCAGCAGGTCGCTCAGGGCCTTGGCCGCTTCCACCGGCACCAGCGCGTCACTGCCAGCGAACAGGTGCAGCTGCGGGCCGCCGTATTGCTCCAGGGCGGTGCGGGTATCGAGGCTGGCCAGCACTTCCAGGCCGGTTGCCAGGTACAGCGGATCGGTGTCGGGCACGCCCACGCCCAGCTGCCGCAGCAGGGTGCGCGGTTGCTGCGCGCCCTCGCTGCACAGGGTGCGGAAGCGCTTGAGGGTGACATGGGTATGGCTGCGGCAGCCGTCGAGGAAGGTGCCGAAAGTGTCGGCGGGCATGCCGTGCGGCCAGTCCGGCCGGGCCACGAAGCTGGGGTTGCTGGCCAGGGTGAGCAAGCCGCAGCAGTGGTCGCCCCGTTTGTGCGCCAGGGCGCTGGCGAGCATGCCACCTAGCGACCAGCCGCCCAACCAGACGTCGGTCGGCAGCCTGCGGTCCAGATGGTCGACCCAGGCCTGGACATCGCTGTGAGCCAGTTCCGGCAGCGCCATCAACTCGACCTGCAGGCGTGGATCCTGGGCGCGCAGGCTGGCGGCCAGCGGCTCCAGTGAAGCGGTGCCCAGGCCCCAGCCGGGCAGGAGGATCAGTCGGTTACGCATCGGCGGACTCCAGTTGTGGATAACACTCGGCCAATGCATTCAACAATAGCTGCACCTGCGCCTCACCGTGGGCGGCGCTCAGGGTCACCCGCAGGCGGGCACTGCCGGCGGGCACGGTGGGCGGGCGAATCGCCGTGACCAGCAACCCGCGCTCGCGCAGCAGGTGGGACAATGCCAGCGCCCTCCCCGCATCGCCGATCAGGATCGGCTGGATTGCGGTGTGGCTGTCCATCAGGGTCAGGCCGATCTGCTCGGCACCCGTGCGGAACTGCCGGATCAGCGCCGCCAGGTGCTCGCGCCGCCAGTGTTCGCGGCGCAGCAAGTCCAGGGCCTTGAGCGTGGCGCAGGCCAGCGCCGGTGGCTGGCTGGTGGTGTAGATGTAGGGCCGGGCGAACTGCACCAGCGCCTCGATCAGTTCCTCGCTGCCGGCGACAAAAGCACCGGAGGTACCACAGGCCTTACCCAGCGTGCCGATCAACACCGGCACGTCCTCGACGCCGAGGCCGCAATGCTCGACCAGGCCACCACCCTTGGCGCCAAGGGTCCCCAGGCCATGGGCATCGTCGACCATCAACCAGGCACCACGCTCGCGGGCCACCTTGGCCAGGGCCTGCAGGTCGGCGCAATCGCCGTCCATGCTGAACACACCGTCGGTGACCACCAGGGTATTGCCGGTCGCTTTGTCCAGGCGGCTGGCCAGGCTGGCCGGGTCGTTGTGTAGATAGCGGCTGAAGCGGGCGCCGCTGAGCAGCCCGCCGTCGAGCAGGGAGGCGTGGTTGAGGCGGTCCTGCAGCACCGTGTCGCCCTGCCCGACCAGCGCGGTGATCGCGCCGAGGTTGGCCATGTAGCCGGTGGAGAACAGCAGCGCACGCGGCCGGCCCGTCAGTTCGGCCAGCGCCTCCTCCACCTCGTGGTGCGGGGTGCTGTGGCCGATCACCAGGTGCGAGGCACCGCCGCCGACACCCCAGCGATCGGCGCCGTCGCGCCAGGCCTTGATCACCTCGGGGTGATTGGCCAGGCCCAGGTAGTCGTTACTGCAGAAGGCCAGCAGCGGCTGGCCGTCGACCACCACCTGCGGCCCCTGCGGGCTTTCAAGCAGTGGTCGCTGGCGGTACAGGTCGGCGGCACGCCGTTCGGCCAGCCGCGCGGCAAGATCGAAGGCCATGCTCAGGCCGAGGCTGCGTCGTAGAACAACTCGCTGCTGCGCTGCTCGACCAGCGCCTGCTCGATGGCGGCCTGGTGCACTTCGTCGGCGTGCTCTTCACGAGCTTCCGGCTGGATACCGAGGCGGGCGAACAGCTGCATGTCCTTGTCGGCCTGAGGGTTGCCGGTGGTCAGCAGTTTCTCGCCGTAGAAGATCGAGTTGGCGCCGGCCATGAACGCCAGGGCCTGCATCTGCTCGTTCATTTGCTCGCGACCGGCCGACAGGCGCACATGGGACTTGGGCATGAGGATCCGGGCCACAGCCAGCATGCGGATGAAATCGAACGGATCGACGTCCTCTTCATCGGCCAGCGGCGTGCCGGCGACCTTGACCAGCATGTTGATTGGCACCGACTCCGGGTGCTCGGGCAGGTTGGCCAGCTGGATCAAGAGGCCTGCGCGGTCGTCCAGCGACTCGCCCATGCCGAGGATGCCGCCGGAGCAGATCTTCATGCCGGCATCGCGCACGTAGGCCAGAGTCTGCAGGCGCTCGCTGTAGGTGCGGGTGGTGATGATGCTGGCGTAGAACTCCGGCGAGGTATCGAGATTGTGGTTGTAGTAGTCAAGGCCCGCCTGGGCCAGGGCCTGGGTCTGCTCCTGGTCGAGCTTGCCGAGGGTCATGCAGGTTTCCAGGCCCATGGCCTTGACCCCTTTGACCATCTCCAGCACGTAGGGCATGTCCTTGGCCGACGGGTGCTTCCACGCCGCGCCCATGCAGAAGCGGGTCGAGCCGATGGCCTTGGCCCGGGCGGCCTCCTCCAGCACTTTCTGCACTTCCATCAGCTTCTGTTTTTCCAGCCCGGTGTTGTAGTGACCGGACTGCGGACAATATTTGCAATCTTCCGGGCAGGCGCCGGTCTTGATCGACAGCAGCGTGGAAACCTGCACGCGATTGGGGTCGAAGTGCGCGCGGTGGACGGTCTGGGCCTGGAACAGCAGGTCGTTGAACGGCTGCAGGAACAGGGCCTTGACCTCGGCCAGGGACCAGTCGTGACGTGTGGTTGCAATTGCGCTGGCGCTCATTGGCGTTTCCTTATCTATGGTCTGACTGACGCCGGGACAGGAAAACCCTCCAGCGCATCACGGATAGCTCGCATAGTCACGGAAGGCTCCATGAACTGTCAACCAATCAAGAGCATGCTGGTTTACATCTGTACAAATACCGATCAATTCTGTTTGCTCTGCGACGAGCCTAGCGAGCAGCTCTATCCTTTGTGCATTGCCTGCGAGCAGGCACTGCCCTGGCTGGATGAGCAGTGCCGCCGTTGCGCGCTGCCCCTGGCCATGGATGGCCTTCTCTGCGGTGGTTGCCGCCGTCGCCCACCGGCATTCAGCCGGGTAATCGCGCCCTGGCATTACGGTTTTCCCATCGACACCCTGGTCAGCCGTTTCAAGCACAGCAGCCAGTGGCCGCTGGGGCGGCTGTTGGCACAATTGCTCGGCCACAGCCTGACGCACCGCTACAACGAAGGCCTGCCACGGCCGGACCGTCTGTTGCCCGTGCCGCTGGCCAAGCGTCGACTGCGCCAGCGCGGCTTCAACCAGGCGGCGATGCTCGCCCGCTGGCTCGCCGGGCAACTGCGCCTGCCCTGTGACGAGCGCCTGCTCCAGCGTGTGCGCGATACCCCGGCGCAGCAGGCCCTTGGCGCCCGGGCCCGGCACCGCAACCTGCGCCAGGCCTTTGCCCTTGCTCCCGGCTGCGAGCTCGACGGCCTGCACCTGGCACTGGTCGATGACGTACTGACCACCGGGGCGACCGCACAGGCCATCGCCCGCCTGCTGCGCCAGGCCGGCGCCCGGCGGGTCGACATCTACTGCCTGGCGCGCACGCCCAGGCCGGGCCAGGCTTGACTTGCCCCGGTGACGGCGGCAACGTCGCGGGACCTACACCACACCCGATGCCCGCCCATGTCCCTGCCTGCCCTGCTCACCCAGCACATCGTCCGCCGCCCACAGCGCATCGCCCTGTTGCAGCATGTCGCCGAACAAGGCTCGATCACCCGCGCCGCCAAGGCTGCGGGCATCAGCTACAAGGCCGCCTGGGACGCCATCGACGAACTCAACAACCTGGCGGCGCAGCCCCTGGTGGAGCGCAGCACCGGCGGCCGCGGCGGCGGTGGCGCACGGCTGTCCGCAGAAGGCGAGCGGGTGCTGTGCCTGTACCAGCGCCTGCAGGCCCTGCAGGCGGAGATTCTCGAGTCCGCCGAGGACAGCAGCGACCTCGACCTGCTCGGCCGCCTGATGCTTCGTACCAGTGCGCGCAACCAGCTGCAGGGGCGGATCAGCGGGCTGCGCCGCGAAGGCCGGCATGATCGCATCAGCCTGGACCTGGGCGGCGGGCTGGAGATCGAGGCCTTGATCACCCGGGGCAGCACCGAGCGGCTGGAGCTGGCGTTGGGGGGGACGGTGGTGGCGCTGCTCAAGGCCGGCTGGGTACGGTTGCTGGACGCGGCTGAGACGCCGGAGCCAGGGAGCAACTGCCTGAAGGCCAAGGTCGAGGAGGTACTCATCGAAGAGGATGGGCCGGGTGAAGTGCGCCTGGCGCTGGGCAATGGCCAGACCTTGTGCGCCATCGCCGAGGCAGCCTGGCTGGCGCAACGGCAGGTCCAGCCAGGAAGCGCCCTGCGGGTACAGTTTCATCCGTCGTTCGTGTTGCTGGGAGTGCCGGTCTAACCTGGCCGCGAAGCCCAGGCCGGCTTGGCCCGGGGTTTGGGGTAACATGCAGGCCGCAGTCCCCGCGACCGGAGCCTTTCATGTCCCATCCCTTCGACACCCTCACCCCCGACCTCGTACTGGACGCCGTGGAAAGCCTCGGCTTTCTCAGCGACGCACGGGTGCTGGCGCTCAACAGCTACGAGAATCGCGTCTACCAGGTGGGCATCGAGGACGCGCAGCCGCTGATCGCCAAGTTCTATCGCCCTGGGCGCTGGAGCGACGCGGCGATCCTCGAGGAACACGCCTTCACCCGTGAGCTGGCCGAGTGCGAAGTGCCGGTGGTGGCGCCGTTGCTGCACGATGGGCGCTCCCTGTTCGAACACCAGGGATTCCGCTTTACCCTATTCCCACGCCGTGGCGGCCATGCCCCGGAGCCGGGCAACCTCGACCAGCTCTATCGCCTCGGGCAGTTGCTCGGGCGCCTGCACGCGGTAGGCGCGAGCAAACCCTTCGAGCACCGCGAAGCGCTGGCTGTGGACAACTTTGGCCACGCCTCGCTCAAGACCCTGCTCGACGGCGAGTTCGTGCCCCGCGAGCTGCTGCCGGCTTATGAATCGGTGGCCCGCGACCTGCTCAAGCGGGTCGAGGACATCTACGCCCGCACCTCGTACCAGACAATCCGCCTGCACGGCGACCTGCACCCCGGCAACCTGATGCACCGTGACGACGTCTACCACGTGGTCGACCTCGACGACTGCCGCATGGGCCCGGCCGTCCAGGACCTGTGGATGATGCTCGCCGGCAGCCGCGAAGAGCGGCTCGGCCAGCTGGGCGAACTGATCGACGGCTACAACGAATTCCACGACTTCGACCCGCGTGAGCTGGCCCTGATCGAGCCGCTGCGCGCCCTGCGCCAGTTGCACTACAGCGCCTGGCTGGCGCGGCGCTGGGACGATCCGGCGTTCCCGCCGAGCTTCCCCTGGTTCGGCCAGCCGCGCTACTGGGGCGACCAGATCCTCGCCCTGCGCGAACAGATCGCCGCGCTCGATGAACAACCGTTGAAATTGTTCTAGGTCAACGCCGCGCTCTGTCTACAATAGGCGTCGCTTTATTTAGCTACCTAAGCAAGGATTCTGCATGCACGCCGCCAACCCGCGCCGCGGGTACCTCCTGGGCCTTGGCGCCTACATCATCTGGGGCCTGTTCCCCCTGTACTTCAAAGCGATCCAGAGCGTTCCGGCGGTGGAAATCATCGTCCACCGCGTGCTCTGGTCGGCCCTGTTCGGCTCGCTCCTGCTGCTGGTGTGGAAGCACCCCGGCTGGTGGCGCGAACTGCGCGACAACCCGCGGCGCCTGGCGATCCTCGCCCTCAGCGGCACGCTGATCGCCGGCAACTGGCTGACCTACGTGTGGGCGGTGAACAACGGGCGCATGCTCGAGGCCAGCCTGGGCTACTACATCAACCCGCTGATCAACGTGCTGCTGGGCATGCTGCTGCTCGGCGAGCGCCTGCGCCGCCTGCAATGGCTGGCGGTCGCCTTGGCAGCCTTGGGCGTCGCCCAACAGGTGTGGCAGGTGGGCAGCCTGCCCTGGGTGTCGCTGGCCCTGGCGCTGTCGTTTGGCTTCTATGGCTTGATCCGCAAGCAGGCACCAGTGGCGGCGCTGCCAGGGCTGGTGGTCGAAACCTGGATGCTGGTGCCCATTGCCATCGGCTGGTTGCTGCTGCACCCGACGGCCAGCAGCGCCAGCCCTGAGTTCTTCGGCAGCAGCGAAGCGCTGTGGCTGATCGCCGCCGGCCCGGTGACACTGGTGCCGCTGGTGTGTTTCAACGCCGCCGCACGCCACCTGCCCTACACAACACTGGGCTTCCTGCAGTACCTGGCACCGACCCTGGTGCTGCTGCAGGCGGTGCTGCTGTTCGACGAACACCTGTCGTCGAGCACATTGATGGCGTTCGCCTTTATCTGGGCGGGGCTGGCTGTCTACAGCGTCGATGCCTGGCTGAGTTTGCGCAAGCGCGCCTGATCAAAAAATGATCAGACTGCTGCAAGCCACGGATAACGTGGCCTGCAGCAAGCGCTCCAAAGGTTATCCACACCCTCGTCCCCGCCGTTTGTGCACAAGCCACTGAATAGTGGACATTTTTTGCTCAAATCTCGCCAGGCCTTGCTGTAACTGGCCTCCAGCGTAGCGCCCCCAGCTTATCCACAGGGGCTTCCCCGCAAAATCGGGATAACCACCTCAGGGCCGCTTCGCGCCCCGGCGATCTCGAATCACTCCTCCGGCCGCAACCGCAACTCCACCATCAGATCATCCGCCAGGCTCTCCAGCCGCGCCTGCAGATCCTCCAGCGACAAGGTCAACGGCAACGCCAGCAATGCATCGGCATGAAACAGCGGCTCGCTGCTCATCGGCGCCGGCCGGACCTCGGTACTCAGGCGCTCGACGTTCACCCCTTGCTCGGCCAGCAAGCGGGTGATATCACGGACGATACCCGGCCGGTCGTTGCCCACCAGCTCCATGGCGATCGGTTTCCAGGTGCAGGACGGCTCGATCCCGCTTTCGGCAATGAGTACACGGATGCCGTGGTCACCCAGTTTCTGCAGCGACTCGACCAGTTCGGCGTAGTTCTCCGCCGGCACCGCCACCCGCAGGATCCCGGCGAACTGCCCAGCCATGCGCGACATGCGGCTTTCCAGCCAGTTGCCATTATGATCGGCGATGCACTGGGCGATACGCTCGACCTGCCCGGCCTTGTCCGGGGCGATCACGGTGAGTACGAGATGGTCCACGGGCCACTCCTTCATTCGTCTGCGAAGGCCGCCCCAGGCGACCGGAATACGGGGATCGAATCAGTATAGGCAAGGCGCGGCAACCTGCCGCAGGACAGTCATGGCAATCAATCGTGTACTGTTTCAAGATTTATCTGGAACAATCCACCTGTTTTTTGCGAACATGTCGTCTCCCAGCGTGACCCCATGCGACCAACCGGTCGCAGAGCGACGCTTTTAGTCTGATGTTCACCTGCCTGCTGCTTCATGTAGTATGCGTCGACGCGGACTACAAAACGTCGTTTCGATGTCTGCCAAGGCGCCTGTGAAAATACGCCAACCGCCCGCCGGCCCGTCTGGCGAGCCGCACCCAGCCGCCCCCGGAGCACGTGGGCACGCACTGGTGCCGTGTTTAGAGAAGCGCTACAGGCTTAATACAGAAGAGCGAAAGCGAAATAGCTGAGCAGAGGTGAGGCAAGCAATGACTGGATACGTTCAAGTCGGTGGCCTTCAGGTCGCCAAGGTCCTGTTCGACTTCGTCAACAACGAAGCCATTCCGGGGACCGGCATCAACGCCGAGCAGTTCTGGGCCGGTGCCGAGAAGATCATCAACGACCTCGCTCCCAAGAACAAAGCCCTGCTCGCCAAGCGCGACGAGCTGCAAGCGAAGATCGACGCCTGGCACCAGGCCCGCAAGGGCCAGGCCCACGATGCCGTGGCGTACAAGGCGTTCCTCGGGGAAATCGGCTACCTGCTGCCACAGGCCGAGGACTTCCAGGCCACCACCCAGAACGTCGATGAAGAAATCGCCGTCATGGCCGGCCCGCAACTGGTGGTGCCGGTGATGAACGCCCGCTTCGCCCTGAACGCCGCCAATGCTCGCTGGGGTTCGCTGTACGACGCCCTCTACGGCACCGACGTCATCAGCGACGAGGGCGGCGCCGAGAAAGGCCAGGGTTACAACAAGCTGCGCGGCGACAAGGTCATCGCCTTCGCCCGTGCCTTCCTCGACGAAGCCGCGCCACTGGCCGCCGGCTCCCACGTCGACTCCACCGGCTACCGCATCGAAGGCGGCAAGCTCGTTGTGGCCCTCAAGGGCGGCAGCAACAGCGGCCTGCGCGACGACGCCCAGCTGATCGGCTTCCATGGCGACGCCAAGGCACCGACCGCCGTGTTGCTCAAACACAACGGCCTGCACTTCGAAATCCAGGTCGATGCCAGCACCCCGGTCGGCAGCACCGACGCCGCCGGCGTGAAGGACATCCTGATGGAATCGGCGCTGACCACCATCATGGACTGCGAGGACTCGGTCGCCGCCGTCGACGCCGACGACAAGGTGATCGTCTACCGCAACTGGCTGGGCCTGATGAAAGGCGACCTGGCCGAAAACGTCAGCAAGGGTGGCAAGACCTTCACCCGCACCATGAACCCGGACCGCGAGTACGCCGCCCCCAATGGTGGCAGCGTCACCTTGCACGGTCGCTCGCTGCTGTTCGTGCGCAACGTCGGTCACCTGATGACCAACCCGGCGATCCTCGACGCCCAGGGCAACGAAATCCCCGAAGGCATCCAGGATGGCCTGTTCACCAACCTGATCGCCCTGCACAACCTCAACGGCAACACCAGCCGCAAGAACACCCGCAGCGGCAGCGTGTACATCGTCAAGCCGAAGATGCACGGCCCGGAAGAAGTGGCCTTCGCCGCCGAGATCTTCAGTCGCGTCGAAGACCTGCTGGGCATGCCGCGCAACACCGTCAAGGTCGGCATCATGGACGAGGAGCGCCGCACCACGGTCAACCTCAAGTCCTGCATCAAGGCCGCCGCCGAACGTGTGGTGTTCATCAACACCGGCTTCCTCGACCGCACCGGTGACGAGATCCACACCTCCATGGAAGCCGGCGCCGTGGTGCGCAAGGGCGCCATGAAGAACGAGAAGTGGATCGGCGCCTACGAGAACAACAACGTCGACGTGGGCCTGGCCACTGGCCTGCAGGGCCGCGCGCAAATCGGCAAGGGCATGTGGGCCATGCCCGACCTGATGGCCGCCATGCTCGAGCAGAAGATCGCCCACCCGCTGGCCGGCGCCAACACCGCCTGGGTACCGTCGCCGACCGCCGCCACCCTGCACGCCCTGCACTACCACAAGGTCGATGTGCAGGCCCGTCAGCGCGAGTTGGCTTCGCGCACCCCGGCTTCGGTCGACGACATCCTGACCATCCCGCTGGCCGCCGACACCCACTGGTCGGCCGACGAGATCCGCAACGAGCTGGACAACAATGCCCAGGGCATTCTCGGCTACGTGGTGCGCTGGATCGACCAGGGCGTGGGTTGCTCGAAGGTGCCGGACATCAACGATGTCGGTTTGATGGAAGACCGCGCCACCCTGCGTATCTCGGCCCAGCTGCTGGCCAACTGGCTGCGCCATGGCGTGGTCACCCAGGAGCAGGTGCTGGAAAGCCTCAAGCGCATGGCCGCAGTGGTCGACAAGCAGAACGCGGGGGACGCCCTGTACCGCCCGATGGCGCCGAACTTCGATGACAACATCGCGTTCCAGGCCGCCGTGGAGCTGGTGGTCGAAGGCGCCAAGCAGCCGAACGGC
>NZ_NIBE01000070.1:0-2757 GCF_002205115.1 Pseudomonas sp. DrBHI1 | reverse complement strand
AGCGTGGGAGCGGGCTGGCCCCGCGATCGTTTTCAGCCCTGATCCATTCTCAACTCACGTCGCACCAGCTCCAGGAGCTTGCCCAGGTCCACCGGCTTGAGCAGGAAATCCACCACCCCCAGGTGCATCACGTCCACCGCCTCTTTCACATCGGTGTCGCCCGACACCACGATGATCGACAGCGCCGCCCGTTCCGATTCGCGAACCTGGCGGATCAGCTCCAGGCCGTCCTTGGGCTCCATGCGCAGGTCGGTGATCATCAGGGCGATACGCGGCTCATAGTGCAGCTTCAACATCGCCTCCTGCGCACCGTCGGCCGTCATGCAGGCGATACCCCGGCTCTTCAGGTACAGGCTCAGCGCTTCGCTGTTCACCGGGTTGTCGTCCACCACCAGTACCACGGGCCTGGGCGCGACGGGTGCACTCACCACGGCCAACGCCTCTCGCTCGGCGTCGCTCAGGATGTCGTCATGCTCTGCCATGGTCGTCTCGTCAAAAAAACCCCGTTATTCAAGTTCAGACCGCAAAACCCCCGCATGCAAACTGCCTTTCGTCGGCTATTTGACACCCGAGACAAGCAGCGAAAAGTCCGTCGCGCCTTATAGACTTACGTCCAATGGGCACCGCAGAGCCGTCGTCCGACCATGGAGCCCCAGAACAACAAGGTCTGCGCTACATATGCAGACATACTTATCGCGGTCGGTTCCATGAGCAAAAAGGACGCCTACAGCCAGGCGGGCAGAACAGCAGTGCTGCAAAACATCCAGGGCACCCTGCAGTTCCTGCAGCGTTTCCCGCCGTTCAACCAGATGGAACACAACCACCTGGCCTACCTGGTGGAACAGTGCCAGCTGCGTTTCCACGCGGCCGGCGAAAGCATCATCAAGCCTGCCGACGGCCCGGTCGAGCACTTCTACATCGTCAAGCAGGGCCGTGTGGTCGGCGAGCGCCACCATGTCACCAAGCCGGGCACCGAGACCACTTTCGAGATCGCCAGTGGCGAATGTTTCCCGCTGGCCGCGTTGCTCGGCGAGCGGGCCACCCGCACCGAGCACCTGGCCGGCGAGGACACCTTCTGCCTGCAACTGGACAAGGCCGCGTTCATCCGCGTGTTCTCCATGTCCGAGGTGTTCCGCGACTTCGCCCTGCGAGGAGTCAGCAGCCTGCTCGACCAGGTCAACCAGCAGGTGCGCCAGCGCGCCGTGCAAACCCTGGGCACCCAGTACTCGCTGAACACCCCGCTGGGCGAACTGGCGCTGCGCCACCCGGTGGTGTGCGCGCCGGACACACCGCTGCGCGAGGCCGTGGGGCTGATGCACGAGCAGCAGGTCGGCAGCATCGTCATCGTCGACGACCAGCGCCATCCCATCGGCATCTTCACCCTGCGCGACCTGCGCCAGGTGGTGGCCGACGCCAGTGCCGAGCTGACCGCGCCGATCGAACGCTACATGACCGCCCGACCGTTCCACCTAAGCCCCCAGGCCAGCGCCTTCGATGCCGCCATGGCCATGACCGAGCGGCACATCGCCCACGTCTGCCTAGTGGACAACCAGCGCCTGTGCGGGGTGATCTCCGAACGCGATCTGTTCTCCCTGCAGCGTGTCGACCTGGTGCACCTGGCGCGCACCATCCGCCATGCGCCACGCCTGGACAGCCTGGTGTCGCTGCGCGGCGAGATCGGCCAGCTGGTCGAGCGCATGCTCGCCCACGGCGCGTCCTCGACCCAGATCACCCAGATCATCACCCTGCTCAATGACCATACCGTGTGCCGGGTGATCGAACTGGTCATCGCCGAGCGCGGCGACCCGGGCGTGCCATTCAGCTGGCTGTGCTTCGGCAGCGAAGGCCGCCGCGAGCAGACGCTGCACACCGACCAGGACAACGGCATTCTCTTCGAGGCCCGCGACGCCGCCGAGGCCGAGGCCATCCGTGCCCGGCTGCTGCCGCTGGCCCAGCAGATAAACCACAACCTGGCCCAGTGTGGATTCACCCTGTGCAAGGGCAATGTGATGGCCGGCAACCCCGAGCTGTGCCTCTCGCGCAGCGAGTGGACACGGCGCTTCGCCGGCTTCGTGCGCGAGGCGAGCCCCGAGAACCTGCTGGGCTCGAGCATCTACTTCGACCTGCGCGTGGTCTGGGGCGACGAGCAAGGCTGCGAACAGCTGCGCCAGGGCCTGCTGGAGCAGGTCGCCGACAATCGCATCTTCCAGCGCATGATGGCCGACAATGCCCTGCGCCAACGACCACCGGTCGGGCGCCTGCGCGAGTTCGTGCTGACCCGTCAGGGGGACGACAAGGCCGCCACCCTCGACCTCAAGGTGCAAGGCCTGACCCCGTTCGTCGATGGCGCCAGGCTGCTGGCCCTGGCCCATGGCATCAGCGCCTGCAACACCCTGGAGCGCCTGCGCCAGCTGATCGCCAAGGGCATCATCGACCCGCTTGACGGCGCCGCCTATGAAGAGGCCTACCACTTCATCCAGCAGACCCGCATGCAGCAGCACCAGCGCCAGACCCGAGAGAACCAGCCCTACTCCAACCGGCTTGACCCGGACAGCCTCAACCACCTGGACCGGCGCATCCTGCGCGAGTCGCTGCGCCAGGCCCAGCGCCTGCAAAGCAGCCTGGCGCTGCGGTACCAGCTGTGAACCTGTTCCCCTGGTGGCGCCCCGCCGCCCCCGAACTCACCGCCCCGCTGCGTCGTCGTCTGGCCCTGCTGCCAGGGCCGGCGCCACTGGGCGTTTGCTCGTTGCGTGAACA